>NZ_JAUTYS010000003.1:0-424208 GCF_041982285.1 Pantoea sp. ANP04
TTTGCTTAAACAAGTTAAGCGGTGCTCATCTGTAAAACGTCATAATGAATTTCATTATGTGTTCACTCGTGAGGCTTGATATTTTTTTACGTCCGGAGACGCTGATATCAATCCTGCGAGTGCCCACACAGATTGTCTGATAAATTGTTAAAGAGCAGTGCGAACAGTGCGTTAGCGTCCTGTCGCGAGGTGGCGTATATTACGCTTTCCTCCTGCAGAGTCAACCTCTATTTCAGAAGTTTTTCTCCGGCGGCGCAGTCTCCTGTGCCTGCTGACCCGTTTTCCGTTGCCGGTTTGCCGTGTCAGTGGAGGCGCATTATAGGGAACGGCTGAGATAGCGCAAGTGCAAATTACAACTTTTTCACTGTTCGCCTGAAATTTGCACAAAAGCGCCGTTTTAACCCTTTTTAATGCGTCCTGGCAGCTCTGCAAGGCTATTAATTACCCAATCTGCTGCGGCTTCACCTTCAGCGGTAATCGGTTTGCCACTGCGCACCAGCACTTTGGTGCCGACACCGGCAGCCTGCCCGGCCAGCATATCCTCCAGCTTGTCACCCACCATATAAGAAGCAGCCATATCAATGTGCAGCTCTTCCTGTGCCGTCAGCAGCATGCCTGGCTGCGGCTTACGGCAGTCACATTCCTGACGAAACGCTTCAACTGTTGCTTCAGGATGGTGAGGACAGAAATAGATGCCATCAAGATCAACGTCGCGATCGGCCAGCGACCAGTCCATCCATTCAGTCAGCCGCATAAAGGTATCTTCGGTAAACATACCGCGCGCGATACCAGACTGATTGGTCACAACCACCAGCGCATATCCCATTGCCTTCAGTTGTTGCAGCGCTTCAATGGTGCCGTCAATAAACTGGAAGTCATCAATCTCATGGACATAGCCATTATCGACATTAAGGGTGCCATCACGATCAAGAAAAATAGCGGGGACTTTATTCGCCACGTAGAAACTCCTGCTGTAAAAATTGCCGATCAGTATCGCATGATTGCTATAAAAGGGAGAATGTCAGATTGAATCACTTTCATTGATTTAGACGTCTGGATGCCTTAACATCCATCCAGCTTTTATAATGAACAAAAGCGACGAGGTTTCCCACACCACGGACAACGCAATACGATAATTAATAACATAATGATTAAACTTGAAAATATCACCAAAGTGTTTCAGCAAGGCTCGCGGACTATTCCGGCATTAACGGATGTGAGCCTGCATGTGCCTGCCGGACAGATTTATGGCGTTATCGGCGCTTCCGGTGCCGGTAAAAGTACACTGATTCGTTGCGTTAACCTGCTGGAGCGCCCAACCTCGGGCCGCGTACTGGTCGATGGGGCGGATTTAACCGCACTCAACGAACGCCAGTTAACCCAGGCGCGCCGCCAGATCGGCATGATCTTCCAGCATTTTAACCTGATGAACTCACGAACGGTTGCGGGCAATGTCTCTCTGCCACTGGAACTGGGTAATCTCTCGCGTGCGCAGATCAACGCTCGCGTCACTGAGTTGCTGGAACTGGTGGGATTATCCGATAAGCATGATGCCTGGCCCGCCAATCTGTCGGGCGGACAGAAGCAGCGCGTCGCGATTGCTCGTGCCCTGGCCAGTAATCCCAAGGTCCTGCTGTGTGATGAAGCGACCAGCGCACTGGATCCCGCGACCACACGTTCAATTCTGGAATTGCTCAAAGACATCAACCGCCGCCTGGGGCTGACGATTCTGCTGATTACCCATGAGATGGATGTGGTGAAACGCATCTGCGATCAGGTTGCGGTCATCAGTCACGGTGAGCTGATTGAGAAAGATAGTGTCAGCGAAGTCTTCTCTCATCCTAAAACGCCACTGGCGCAGCAGTTTATTCAGTCCACGCTGCATCTGGATATCCCGGATGATTACCAACAACGTCTTTCTGCCACCGCATCTGAAAATACCGTGCCGCTGCTGCGACTGGAATTCACCGGTAAATCGGTTGATGCGCCGCTGCTTTCCGAAGCGGCCCGCCGTTACAACGTGAATAACAACATTATCAGTGCGCAGATGGATTACGCCGGTGGCGTGAAGTTCGGCATTATGCTGGCAGAAATGCACGGCACAGAGAGCGATACCCGCGAGGCGATTGCCTGGCTGAAGGAGAATCATGTGAAAGTAGAGGTGTTAGGTTATGTCTGAAGCGATGATGTGGTTGCTGGGACGGGGCGTGTGGGAAACGCTGATGATGACCTTCGTCTCCGGTTTTTTCGGTTTTGTGCTGGGCCTGCCGGTCGGCGTTTTACTCTATGTGACCCGTCCAGGACAGATTCTTCAGAATCAGGGTCTTTATCGCGTGCTTTCTGCGCTGGTAAATATCTTCCGCTCGATTCCTTTCATTATCCTGCTGGTCTGGATGATTCCCTTTACCCGCGTGATCGTCGGCACCTCAATCGGACTGCAGGCGGCTATCGTGCCGTTGACCGTCGGTGCTGCGCCGTTTATTGCGCGTATGGTTGAAAACGCCTTACTGGAACTGCCAACCGGCCTGATTGAAGCGTCACGTGCCATGGGTGCCACGCCAATGCAGATCATCCGTAAAGTTCTGCTGCCGGAAGCGATGCCGGGCCTGGTGAACGCGGCGACCATCACGTTGATTACGCTGGTCGGTTACTCCGCCATGGGTGGCGCGGTGGGTGCTGGTGGCCTGGGCCAGATCGGTTATCAGTATGGTTATATCGGATATAACGCCACTGTGATGAATACGGTATTAGTGTTGTTAGTGGTTTTAGTGTATCTCATTCAATTCTGTGGCGACCGCATCGTGCATGCTGTGTCCCATAAGTAAGCAATATCACATTATTAAGAAGGAAAGGATATGTCTTTCAGATTCAAGAAAATTGCCGCTGTGGGTGCACTGATTGGCGCGATTGCGCTGGCAGGTTGCGATCAAAAAGAGAAAGACCCTAACCACATCAAAGTGGGCGTGATTGTCGGTGCTGAGCAGCAGGTTGCTGAAGCCGCGCAGAAAGTGGCTAAAGATAAGTATGGTCTGGACGTTGAGCTGGTCACTTTCAACGATTACGTTCTGCCGAATGAAGCGCTGAGCAAAGGCGATATCGACGTTAACGCCTTCCAGCACAAACCTTACCTTGATCAGCAGATCAAAGATCGTGGCTACAAGCTGGTTTCAGTGGGTAATTCTTTCGTCTACCCAATCGCGGGCTATTCGAAGAAGATCAAATCACTGGATGAGCTGCAGGATGGCGCGCAGGTTGCTATTCCAAACGATCCGACCAACCTGGGCCGTACACTGCTGCTGCTGCAGAAAGTCGGTCTGATCAAACTGAAAGATGGCGTGGGCTTGCTGCCAACCTCACTGGATATCACTGAGAACCCTAAGCATCTGAAAATTGTTGAGCTGGAAGCGCCGCAGCTGCCACGTTCACTGGACGATCAGCAGATTGCTCTGGCGGTGATCAACACCACTTACGCGAGCCAGATTGGCCTTACACCCGCGAAAGATGGCATTTTCGTCGAAGATAAAGATTCACCTTATGTGAACCTGATTGTCGCGCGTGAAGATAATAAAGATGCGGAAAACGTGAAGAAATTCGTTAAGGCTTACCAGTCTGACGAAGTTAACGCAGAAGCTAATAAAGTCTTTAACGGCGGCGCGGTTAAAGGCTGGTAATTCAGTCCGTGATCTCCTTAAGGGCGGCGCTATGCCGCCCTTTCTGCTATTGGGTGCCCTGCCCGACTTGTTATTTATTCTTGTCCTTGTTTCAATAACGCCACTTTTTGAAACCTGAGGATGTTGCCATGCGTTTTTTACCGCTCTGCTTGTTAGCATTGATGCTGACAGGGTGTGTTCATGAGTATCACCCGATAAGCAGCGCACCGTCCCGGCCGCAGCAATCCAGTGAACCGACCCATAAGCCTGTGGCACGACCCGCACCCGTTAAGCTCTATACCGATGCCGCCGATCTGGTCAGTAAGCCGTTCCGCGATCTGGGTGAAGTCTCCGCTGAAGATTGCCAGATGAGCAATCAGAACTCCCCGGCCAATATCGCTACAGCACGGAAACGTCTGCAGATCAAAGCATCACAGATGAAAGCCAATGCAGTGCTGCTGCATCAGTGTGAAATCGTTACCGGCACACCAGGCTGTTATCGCCAGGCGGTGTGTCAGGGTTCAGCGCTGAAAGTCAGCAATCAATGAGTGAATTCGCCTTTGCGCAAATTGGGGTAATTCGTTCGCCGTGGAAGGAGAAGTTTGCCGTACCCCGCCAGCCAGGCCTGGTGCAGGATGGCGGCGGCGAACTTCATCTGCAGCCACCTTACAATCAGCCGGAAGCGGTGCGAGGGCTGGAAGCGTTCAGCCATCTCTGGCTGCTGTTTGTATTCCATCAGACGATGGAAGGTGGCTGGCGTCCCACGGTTCGCCCTCCCCGTCTGGGCGGCAATGCGCGCATGGGTGTTTTTGCGACACGTTCAACGTTCCGTCCCAATCCCATTGGGATGTCGCTGGTTGAACTGAAAGGTATCAGGATTGAGAAGCAGCAGGTGATTCTGCAGCTTGGCAGTCTGGACCTGGTCGATGGTACTCCGGTAGTGGATATCAAACCTTATCTGCCTTTTGCCGAAGCGCTGCCTCATGCCCAGGCAGGTTTTGCTCAGGCGGCCCCTGCGGCTGATATGCCGGTTCGCTTCTCCGCACTGGCCCAGCAGCAGCTTCAGCAGCAGTCGCGCTACCCCAATCTGGCACGCTTTATCCGTGAAGTGCTGGCACAGGATCCCCGTCCGGCTTATCGTCAGGGCGAAACGCAGGCGCGGGAATATGCGGCCTGGCTGATGGATTTTAATGTCCGCTGGCGCATTGATGATGCCGGTACTGAAGTGATCGCTATCGACCCGCGTTAAAACCCGCTTTTGAGGCGGTGATCTCACTGGTACACTAGCCGCCAGCAAAATTCTGTCTGTGACTTTCCGATCAACTGGAACCGTAATCAATGCGTACTACTCAATATCTGCTCTCTACTCAGAAAGAGACGCCTTCCGACGCTGAAGTGATCAGCCACCAGCTGATGCTGCGCGCCGGTATGATCCGCAAACTGGCTTCTGGCTTGTACACCTGGTTACCGACCGGGGTTCGCGTGCTGAAAAAAGTCGAAAACATCGTGCGTGAAGAGATGAACAACGCGGGCGCTGTTGAGATTTTAATGCCGGTTGTGCAGCCCGCCGACCTGTGGCAGGAGAGCGGTCGCTGGGAGGAGTATGGCCCGGAACTGTTACGTATTGCCGATCGCCACGAGCGTCCGTTCGTGCTGGGTCCGACGCATGAAGAGGTGGTCACTGACCTGATCCGCAACGAACTGAGCTCTTATAAGCAGTTGCCGCTCAACCTGTATCAGATTCAGACCAAATTCCGTGATGAAGTGCGTCCACGTTTTGGCGTGATGCGTTCACGTGAGTTCATCATGAAAGATGCTTACTCGTTCCATACGTCGCAGGCGTCGCTGCAGGAAACCTATGACGCGATGTACCGCGCCTATAGTCAGATCTTCAGCCGTATGGGACTGGATTTCCGTGCTGTGCAGGCCGATACCGGCTCTATCGGCGGCAGCGCATCACATGAGTTCCAGGTGCTGGCGCAGAGCGGTGAAGATGATGTGATTTTCTCTACCGATTCTGATTACGCCGCTAACATTGAGCTGGCCGAAGCCGTCGCACCGGCCGGTGAACGTGCCGCACCATCTCAGGAGATGCAGCTGGTCGAAACACCAGACGCAAAAACCATCGCGGAGCTGGTTGAGCAATTCAATGTACCTGTCGAAAAGACAGTGAAAACGCTGATTGTTAAAGGTGCAGAAGAGAGCGGTCACGCGCTGGTTGCCCTGCTGGTTCGCGGCGATCATCAGCTGAATGAGATCAAAGCAGAGAAGTCAGCCATCGTTGCATCGCCGCTGGTGTTCGCGACGGAAGAAGAGATTCGCGCCGCAGTGGGTGCGGGTCCGGGTTCAATCGGGCCTGTGGGTCTGCAGATGCCGATCATTGCTGACCGTACCGTGGCGAAGATGAGCGATTTCAGCGCCGGTGCCAACGTCGATGGTAAACACTACTTCGGCATTAACTGGGAGCGCGATCTGCCGCTGGCCAGCGTTGCGGATATCCGTAATGTGGTCGAAGGCGATTTAAGCCCGGATGGCAAAGGCACGCTGCAGATTAAACGTGGTATTGAAGTCGGTCATATCTTCCAGCTCGGTACTAAGTATTCTGACGCGCTGAAAGCTTCCGTTCAGGGTGAAGATGGCCGTAATCAGGTGATGAGCATGGGCTGCTACGGCATCGGCATCACTCGCGTGGTGGCGGCAGCCATTGAGCAAAACCATGACGATCGTGGCATCATCTGGCCAGCCGCACTGGCACCGTTCGAGGTGGCGATTCTGCCGATGAATATGCAGAAATCGTTCCGTGTTAAAGAGCTGGCAGAAGAGTTATATGCCACGCTGCGTGCCAAAGGCGTTGAAGTTATCCTGGATGACCGCAAAGAGCGTCCGGGCGTGATGTTTGCCGATATGGAACTGATCGGGGTACCACACACCATCGTCATCGGCGATCGCAATCTCGACAACCAGGAGATTGAATACAAATCACGTCGTGCCGGTGAGAAGCAGATGATTAAGCAGGATGAAATTGTTGAGTTCCTGCTGAAAGCACTGAACAAGTAAATTGTGAAGGAAAGGTCAGATAACTTGCTTGTGTGGCCTCTAACAGCTTAAGAGTTTGCCCGGTTGCTGTAATTCCGTATCTGCTCAGGAAACAGGGTCAGATCGGAAAGACGCAAAAGCCGCCATCCATGGCATGCTCGGCCCGCGCGATTACGCACCTCATCCATGAGGTGCGCCCTGACCGGGCCAACGCATGGCGTTGTTCAAAAACGCTCCCGGCGTTTTTGTCCATGGCGCGGGACGCTTTCCTCTTCTGACCCTGTTCCCTTCGCCATGCGCTTATTCGTTGCTGCCAGAGTCACGCTGAGCTGCCTGATCAGTACTCAAACGCCCCGCCTGCGGGGCGTTTTTTATTGCACCTTGCCGCGCATCGATTTCGTCGAACTGCGACGGGCTTTTCCTTCCAGACGACGCTCTTTCGAGGCGCGGGTCGGCCGCGTAGCGCGCCGGGCTTTTTCCACGGTACTCAGCTCCTGGATCAGATTGACCAGACGTTGCAGTGCCGCTTCACGATTCATCTCCTGACTGCGATACTCCTGCGCCTTAATCACCACCACGCCATCTCCGGTAATCAAATGATGACTGGCAGTGAGCAGCCGCTCTTTATAAAACGCGGGCAGCGAAGAAGCAGCAATATCAAAGCGCAGATGAATGGCCGTGCTGGCTTTGTTGACATGTTGTCCACCAGCGCCCTGAGCGCGAATAGCCGTCAGCTCGATCTCACTCTCCGGAATCTCAACCGAACGGGATAGCATAATCATCAGCTTGCTCCCCACACCTTAATCACGTTGACCTCCGATAACCTGTTCATCAAATTAACCTTTTGTGCTCTGATTCATTCCGTCCCAGACAGCGGAATCTGTCACTTTAGCAGTGATTCGCGCACTGTTCCTGCTTTACGCAGGCTGATTTCCTCTAAATGGCTATGATATAGTCGCCAGTTAACCAGAGTATCGACGCTCTGCTGAGGGGGGCCATGTGCAAAATTATTGTGAGTTAGTTCGCCGGAAATATGCCGAAATCGGCAGCGGAGACTTAGGTTACATTCCGGATGCGATTGGCTGCGCATTGAAGGCACTTAATGATATTGCCGCAAATACTGAGCTAAACTCTTCTGTCAGGGAACAGGCGGCCTACGCCGCTGCTAACTTATTGGTGAGCGACTATGTTGATAAATGAAGCGTACCAACCTATCAATTGTGATGACTACGATAATCTGGAACTCGCCTGCCAGAATACCTGGATGCTGTCGCTGGAAATGAAAGATGGCGAACAGCTCAAGGCAAAGGCCAAAGAGATTTTTTCACGCAAGAACGTGGAATATCTGGCTATCGATCTTTCCGGTGAACATCGCGAATTACGTCTCGACCATATTGCCAGCTTTACCCATCCCGAACTGGGTACGGTGGTTGTCAGCGCTGAGTAATAGACGCATCACGGGCGGGACCTTCCCGCCCTGTTAACCCTCAGGGCTGCAACGAACTGTAGTACGCCGCCAGATCAGCTATATCACTGTCACTCAATCCCGCTACAAATGCCTTCATCACCTCAGCCTGGCCGCCAGTGCGCTCGCCCTTTTTGTAGGCGTGCAAAGCCTGTTCCAGATAAGGTGCGTGCTGCCCGGCCAGATTGGGATAGAGGGGCACAGCCGCTTTACCTGCTGCACCATGGCAGGCCATGCAGCTCCCTGCTTTTTGTGCGCCGCGTTGCGCATCGCCCGCAGCCCACGCCGGTAATACGGCGCCCACTAAAAAGGCGATAAACCATTGCTTCATTATTGTTGTTCCCCTGCGCTGCATGCCCTGTCCCAGACTATCTGACAGCCCTGTTGATCAACAGCCGCGCCAGCGTGGGTGACAAACAGATTCGGAACACAGATCAGCGTCTGGTTATAAAAGATTAACGGCAGCCGTTCTCGCTGCCACGGAGGTATCTGCAACTCCTGCCACAACTTTTTCATTTCCCTTCCACCCTGACGGCCCACCAGATGAACGTGACCCTGCGCATGAAAGCGTACGCTGACCTGCTCATCCGGCTGAGGATAACGCAACAGGCTCTGCGCCTGGCTGGCGCATAACGTGCCGAGATTCTGCGGTAACACCAGCGGCTGGCAGAGATCGGGCCATGCCAGCTCGGTGTAGCGCAGTGAACTGCGCAACGGCAGCCAGTAGAGCTGCTGACGGTAGCGGCGGAGTTCAGCCTGACCGAATCGCAGCTTCGGCTGTGCATCCTCCCGGCTCGCCATGACTTCATCGCGAATACGTTTCAGCGCTTCACGGGAGGGCATCCTGCCGCCCTGCCCGGCGATCCAGCGGCGCAATAACGCATTAGCACGCAACTCACTCATGACCATCAAGGGCGGAAAGTGCAGGCTGCCATCTGGCTGGATGAGCTCATTGAGTTGTCCGGTGAGCAGTTCATCCAGTAACTGCTCCTGCTCACTGCACAACGCCGCACTTCGGGCTGTCGCCTCGGCAAAATGGGGCCAGCGCTGGTAAAGCGCCGGCAGCAGCCGCTGACGAAGGAAGTTACGGTCGTAGCGAAGATCCTGATTACTTTCATCTTCGATCCACACCAGCTGATGGGTTCTGGCATAGGTTTCAAGCGACTGCCGCGACTGATTCAGCAGTGGACGCAGCAGCTGATGCGAACCCAGCGCACGCGCAGCAGGCATCGCCGCCAGCCCGGCCGGACCGCTGCCGCGCTTCAGCGCCAGCATAAAGGTTTCACACTGATCGTCGAGGTGCTGCGCGGTCAGTAACACTTCACCCGGCAACAATGCCGCACTGAGCGCCTGATAACGGGCGGTGCGGGCGGCGGCTTCAATGCCGTTTTCCCTGCCATCCACGGTAACGTGCAGTACCTCACATGGCAGTTGCCACTGCTCGCATACCGACAGGCAGTGCGCTGCCCAGCAATCGGCATTCGGGCTAAGCCCATGATGAACATGTAACGCCCGCAGATGGGATTCGGGATGCTGCTGCTGCCAGCCGCGAAGCTGATGCAGCAGCACGGTTGAATCGAGTCCGCCACTGAAGGCGACCACCAGCGCGGCATCAGGTTGCAACATGGCGTCAAAAGCGGGCAAAGGCATGGCAGGATCCAGAAAGTCGGGCCACTGAATGTCGCCCGCTGAGCGCGCTATTTTACGCCTGATAAAGCTCCAGCGGCAAACCATCCGGATCGGCAAAGAACGTACACTGTTTACCCGTCAGTTCATCGATGCGAATCGGCTCGCAGATTACGCCTTTACTGGCCAGCGTTGCGACAGCGGCGGCCACATCCGGCACGGTAAAGGCCAGATGACGCAGGCCACACGCTTCGGGATGACTGACGCGCGCCGGCGGCTCAGGAAAAGAGAACAGCTCAATAGTGTAGCGATCCTCCAGGGCCAGGTCGCCTTTCCAGGAGTCGCGCGCTTCACGGTAATATTCGCCCATGAGACGAAAGCCCAGCACGTCACAATAGAACGCTTTGCTGCGCTGATAGTCGGAAGCGATGATGGCGATGTGGTGAATAGCGGTTAACTGCAACATGTTGAATATCCTGATTCGGGCAGGCTGTCCCCAGACACCCTGCCGCTATTAGTCGTTTAAAGATTTATGCCGGATCGTTTTTCAGCACGCGGACGCGATACTCGCCCTCTTCCGTCAGACTGGCACCGTGAATATCGGTCTCGAAGCCCGGATAATGCCGGCCGATACTGCACAGCATCAGCAGGAAATCGAGCACGGCACGGCTCTTCTCCGTAATCATCTCTCCTGGCATCACCAGTGGCACGCCTGGTGGATAAGGCAGAATCATGTTGGCCGACACCCGCCCGACCAGTTCGCTGAGATCCACCGTTTCGATGTTGCCCTTCACCTGTTGCTGAAACGCCTGATGCGGCGTCATCTTCATTTCGGGCAGGACATCAAATGCCTGCAGCATCAGTCGCGGCAGGTCATGATGACGGATCAGTTGATGAATCCCCTGCGCCAGCGTCTGAATGCGCATATTGCGATAGAAGTCGGGATCTTCAGCGTAGAGATCCGGCAGCATGTTCTTTACCCGCAGATTGAGATCGTAGGCGCGTTTGAACTCAGTCAGACCGCGCAGCACGCTCATCGCTTTGGTTTTGTCGATGCCAATACTGAAAAGGAACAGCAGGTTGTAGGGGCCGGTTTTCTCCACCACGATGCCGCGCTCATCAAGAAACTTCGCCACCAGCGCTGCCGGGATCCCCTCGTCTGCCATCTCTCCCAGCTCGCTCATTCCTGGCGTCAGGATAGTGACTTTGATCGGATCGAGGTACATATGATCGCGATCGGCCTGCGTAAATCCGTGCCAATCCTCGTCGCCGGGCTGGATCGCCCAGCATTGCGCTTCGTCGACCTGTTCCGGCTGCCAGATATCGAAAAACCAGCTGTCGGACTCTTCACGCAGGCGCTGAACCTCACGACGAAAGTGCAGCGCACGCTCAACCGAGCGATTGATCAGCCGCTTGCCGGGATTACCACGCAGCATTGCAGCAGCAGTTTCAATAGAGGAGACGATGGCGTAATTGGGCGACGTGGTGGTGTGCATCATATAGGCTTCGTTAAACGTCTGTTCGTCGTAGTCGCCTTTAATGTGAATCATGGATGCCTGCGAAAACGCCGCCAGCAGTTTATGGGTCGATTGCGTTTCATACACCACTTTGCCCGGGGTGCGCTCGCCACTCATACCACTTTTCCCGGCATAAATCGGATGGAAATTGGTGTAAGGCACCCAGGCTGAATCGAAGTGAATCGACGGCACATCCAGCGTCTCTTTAATGTACTGGGTGTTATAGAGCAGCCCATCGTAAGTGGAGTTGGTGATTACCGCATGAACCGGCCACGTGGCGCGATCGGTCGTCGCGACTTTTTGTGTAATGCTCTCGCGGGTGAATTCATGCTTTGGAATCCCGCCAAGAATCCCCAGTGCATTGCGGGTCGGCTTCAGCCAGATGGGGATCAGATCGCTCATCATCAGCAGATGCGTCAGTGACTTGTGGCAGTTGCGATCGATCAGCACGATGCTGCCCGACGGTGCCGCATACATGCCGACAATTTTGTTCGACGTTGAGGTGCCGTTGGTCACCATGTAACTCTGTTCGGCACCAAAAGTGCGTGCGATATACTCTTCCGCTTCAAGATGTGGACCGGTGTGATCCAGCAGCGAACCCAGCTCGGTAACGGAAATTGAGATATCTGACTTCAGGGTATTGGCCCCGAAGAAATCATAAAACAGGCAGCCTACCGGGCTCTTCTGAAACGCGGTACCCGCCATATGGCCCGGCGTGCAGAAGGTGTACTTGCCCTCTTTCACATAGGTGAACAGCGCTTTAGTCAGCGGTGGCGTAATGTGGTCGAGATAGTCATCGGTATACTGCCGGATATGCAATGCAATATCGTCGGCGGCATTCAGCGCATATTCAAAAAAGTGCAGTGGCATGCGCATCTCATTGATGCTGATGTCCATCTGAGAGTGGGTGTTGATAAAGGCATACAGTGGCAGGTATTCGTTGAGCTGATTAATCTCACCGCACAGTTCCGGGCTGTTGTGCGCGTCCCAGTCGAAGATGACGCCGCTGATACGCGGATTGTGTTCGATCAGTTTCAGCAGATCGTCACTGTTTTTTGGGTAAAGCAGCTGGAAGCCTTGCAGATTTAACGCCGCGTCGAGTTCGCGTAACGGTTCATCTTTATAAAACACGCCGTGCGCGCCCATGATCGCCAGAATATTCAATGCCCATCTCCGTGATTGTTGTGCAACCGGACAAGCATAACCGCTAACCCGGGGAAGGTGTAGCAAGGGGACGATCAGATGAGGCTGAAAGGCATCAGGCAGCGTAGCGCGTTAAACCCACGGCATAAAAAAAGCGGACCGAAGTCCGCTTCCTGATTGGCTGAGCCTGAATCAGGCGTAGCCGTAGCTCATCAGGCGCTGATAACGACGATCCAGCAGCTCTTCAGTGCTTAATCCATCGAGATCGGCCAGATCAGCCAGCAGCTGTTGCTTCAGAGACTGCGCCATATCAACCGGACGGCGATGTGCACCCCCCAGCGGCTCAGGGATCACTGAGTCAATCAGCTTCAGCTCTTTCAGACGGTGAGCGGTAATGCCCATCGCTTCAGCAGCCAGCGGCGCTTTGTCAGCGCTTTTCCACAGAATGGAGGCACAGCCTTCCGGCGAGATCACTGAATAGGTGCTGTACTGAAGCATATTCACTTTATCGCCCACGCCAATCGCCAGCGCACCGCCAGAACCGCCCTCACCGATAACCGTACAGATAACCGGTACTTTCAGGCCAGACATTTCACGCAGGTTGCGGGCGATCGCTTCAGACTGCCCACGCTCTTCCGCGCCCACGCCAGGATACGCACCCGGTGTGTCGATGAAGGTGATGATTGGCATTTTGAAACGCTCAGCCATCTCCATCAGGCGCAGCGCTTTGCGATAGCCTTCCGGTGCTGGCATGCCGAAGTTACGGCGAATCTTCTCTTTGGTTTCACGGCCTTTCTGATGCCCGATGATCATCACCGGACGTCCATCAAGACGCGCAATCCCGCCCACAATAGCTTTGTCATCCGCATAAGCACGGTCGCCCGCCAGCTCATCGAAATCGTCGAAGGCGTTGCGAACATAGTCAAAGGTGTAAGGACGTAACGGATGACGCGCCAGTTGAGCAATCTGCCATGCGCCCAAATCAGCGAAGATTTTACGGGTCAGCTCAACACTTTTCTCACGCAGACGCTGAACTTCTTCATCCAGATTAACGTGTTTATCATCCTGACGACCAATTGAAGTCAGCGAATCGATCTTCGCTTCCAGTTCTGCAATTGGCTGTTCAAAATCCAGGTAATTAAGACTCATAATGTTCCTGTTCTAGTCAAACTCCAGTTCCACCTGCTCCGATCCAATCAACGAGCGCAGATCGTTAAGTAAACGATCGCTGGGCGAAATTCGCCACGCTGCACCAAAGCGCAGCTTCGCTCGCGCGTCGGCTCTCTGATAGTAGAGATTCACCGGAATAGTCCCTGAACGATGAGGTTCCAGGGACTGACGGAGCCGGTTTAATAGCTGGTCATCAATTTGCCTGTCCGTCAGCGAGATAGCAAGTCCGCGCGCGTATTTTTCGCGAGCTTCGTCGATGTCCATGACTTCACGCGCGGTCATTTTAAGCCCGCCACTGAAGTCATCAAAGCTGACCTGTCCGCTGACGATCAGGATTCGGTCTTTCTCCAGCAACTGCTGGTATTTATCTAACGCATCGGTAAATAACATCACCTCAAGACGACCGGAGCGATCGTCCAGAGTACAGATACCAATTCGGTTGCCGCGCTTGGTGACCATTACCCGCGCGGCGATCACCAGACCAGCCGCCACAGTAATTTTACCCCGATCGGTAGGATGCATATCTTTCAGACGCACCCCGCCAACATAACGCTCAATTTCTTTCAGATACTGATTAATAGGGTGGCCGGTAAGATATAGCCCCAGCGTTTCCCGCTCACCATCCAGCTGCACCTGCTCAGGCCACGGCGTGACGCTGGCGTACGATTTCTCAACCTGCTCCGGCTCCTCCGCCAGCACGCCAAACATATCTGCCTGGCCAATCGCCTCCGCTTTCGCGTGTTGATCGGCGGCTTTTAACGCGTCACTGAGTGAACTCATCAGGGCGGCGCGGTGCGGTCCAAGGCGATCGAAAGCCCCGGACATAATCAGTTTTTCCATCACCCGACGGTTGATCTTTTTAGTGTCAGTACGGGCACAGAGATCAAACAGTTCGCGGAAATAGCCACCTTCATTACGGGCGTCGATAATCGCTTCAATCGGGCCTTCACCCACGCCTTTGATCGCGCCGATACCGTAAACGATCTCGCCCGCGTCATTAACATGGAAGGGATAGAGACCCGAGTTAATATCGGGCGGCAGGACTTTCAGCCCCATCCGCCAGCACTCATCGACCAGGCCCACCACTTTCTCGGTGTTATCCATATCGGCGGTCATCACCGCCGCCATGAACTCGGCCGGATAGTGCGCTTTCAGCCACAGGGTCTGATAGGAGACCAGTGCGTAAGCCGCAGAGTGTGACTTGTTAAAGCCATAACCTGCAAATTTTTCTACCAGATCGAAGATCTTCATCGACAGTTCGCCGTCGATGCCCATGCTTTCGGCACCATCGCGGAATATGGAGCGCTGTTTGGCCATCTCCTCGGGTTTCTTTTTACCCATGGCGCGTCGCAGCATATCTGCGCCGCCCAGGGTGTAACCGGAGAGAACCTGGGCGATCTGCATCACCTGTTCCTGATAGAGGATAATGCCGTAAGTCGGTTCCAGCACCGGTTTCAGGCTTTCGTGCTGCCACTGAATGTCGGGATAAGAGATCGCTTCACGGCCATGCTTACGGTCGATAAAGTTATCTACCATGCCGGACTGCAGTGGGCCAGGACGGAACAGCGCCACCAGTGCGATCATATCTTCGAAGCAGTCGGGCTTCAGACGCTTAATCAGATCTTTCATGCCGCGCGATTCAAGCTGGAATACCGCTGTGGTTTCCGAGCGCTGCAGCATATCGAAGCTTTTCTTATCATCCAGCGGGATTGAGGCGATATCGATCGGCTCCAGCCCCTGCTTCTCCCGGCGCGGGTTGATCATCTTCAGCGCCCAGTCGATGATGGTCAGCGTACGCAGACCCAGGAAGTCGAACTTCACCAGGCCGGCATATTCCACATCATTTTTATCGAACTGAGTGACCGGAAACTGCCCGTGTTCATCGCAGTAAAGCGGCGCGAAATCCGTGATTTTCGTTGGCGCAATGACCACGCCACCCGCATGTTTACCGGCGTTTCGCGTGACCCCTTCCAGCTTACGCGCCATATCGATCAGCGCCTTCACCTCTTCATCTGCGTCATACATCGCAGGAAGCTGCGGTTCAGCAATAAAGGCTTTTTCCAGCGTCATGCCGGGATCGGGCGGGATCAGTTTTGAAATGCGATCAACAAAGCCGTAAGGATGACCCAGCACGCGGCCCACATCGCGGATAACCGCTTTCGCCGCCATGGTACCGAAGGTGATAATCTGGGAAACCGCTTCACGTCCGTACATATCAGCGACGTGTTCGATTACCTGATCGCGCTTCTCCATGCAGAAATCGACGTCGAAGTCGGGCATCGAGACGCGTTCCGGGTTCAGGAAACGTTCGAACAGCAGGTCAAATTCCAGCGGATCGATATCGGTGATTTTCAGCGCATAGGCCACCAGCGAACCGGCACCGGAGCCACGGCCTGGGCCCACCGGCACGCCGTTATCCTTGGACCACTGGATGAACTCCATCACGATCAGGAAGTAGCCGGGGAATCCCATCTGGTTAATAACGGTGAGCTCAATCTCCAGACGCTCATCATATTCTGGACGTTTTTCTGCGCGCTCAGCTTCGTCCGGGAACAGGAACGCCAGGCGCTCTTCCAGCCCCTCGCGGGATTTCACCACCAGATAATCTTCGGTAGTCATATCACCGGTCGGGAACTGTGGCAGGAAATATTCGCCCAGTCGCACCGTCACGTTACAACGCTTAGCAATCTCTACGCTGTTCTCCAGCGCTTCCGGGATGTCCGAGAACAGCTCGCACATCTCCTCTTCGCTGCGCATATATTGCTGAGGACTGTAGTTGCGCGGACGCTTGGGATCATCCAGCGTATAGCCGTCATGAATGGCAACGCGAATTTCGTGCGCATCGAAATCTTCTGCATTGATAAAGCAGACTTCATTGGTGGCAACGACCGGTATTCCCTCTGCAATCGCAAGTTCAACGGCTGCATGCAGATAGCTCTCTTCGTCCTGTCGGCCAGTACGGATCAGCTCCAGGTAGTAGCGATCGGGAAAATGTTGCTGGTAAAACGACAGGCACTGCGACACCAGCGCATTGTTACCGCGCAGCAGGCTACGACCTACATCGCCGCGTCGCCCACCCGACAACAGTATTAATCCTTCCTGCAATTCGATCAGCCAGTCGCGATCGATAATGGGTCCGTCCACGCCATAACCGCGCTGATAGGCGCGGGAGATCAGCAGCGTCAGGTTCTGGTATCCGGTATTACTGGACGCCAGCACGGTAAGCTGTGTCAGTTCATCCCCCATCAGCTCACTGGCCACATTGAAATCGGCACCAATGACCGGCTTTATCCCTGCGCTGTGCGCGCCACCGTAGAATTTCACCAGGCCACAGAGGTTAGTGAAGTCGGTAATCGCTATCGCCGGCATGCCAAGGGCAGCCGCTTTCTTGATTAGCGGCCCGGTTTTTGCCAGGCCATCAACCATCGAATAGTCACTGTGGACACGCAGATGTATAAAACGGGGTTCAGCCATATCAGTTTCCGGTTAAAACAGCGTCAGGCTATTAAAGCGTAAGGGTCTGGCGGGCAGCCAGTACTTCAGCATCGAGCAGCGCATTACGTACGGGCGCAAAACTACGACGGTGGTGCGGCGTGGCGCCATATTGTGTCAGCTTTTCCATATGCAGCGCCGTTGGATAGCCTTTGTGTTGTGCAAAACCATACTGCGGGAACAGCAGATCCAGTTCGGCCATCTCACGATCCCGCGAGACTTTGGCGATGATCGATGCTGCACTGATTTCGGCAACCAGGCTATCCCCTTTGACGACGGCCTGTGAAGGCATAGGCAATGCCGGGCAACGGTTACCATCAATCAGCACATAGTCGGGCTGGATACTCAGGCCAGCTACCGCACGCTGCATCGCCAGCATGGTAGCGTGCAGAATGTTGAGCTGATCGATCTCTTCAGGTTCTGCGCGTCCCAGACTCCATGCCAGCGCCTTCTCTTTGATTTCGTCGTACAACGCCAGGCGGCGTTTTTCCGACAGTTTCTTCGAGTCCGCCAGGCCGGTAATCGGATTTGCCGGATCGAGGATCACCGCAGCAGTGACCACCGCGCCAACCAGCGGACCGCGCCCCACTTCGTCCACACCGGCAATCAGTCTGGCGACAGGATAGATAAAATCAGGCATTCACCAGCTCCAGTACTGCATCCGCTGCCTGCTCATCGGCGTTCCAGCGGATCTGTTGATGTAATTCATGAAACGTCTGCAGCAAAGTTTCGCGCTCAGGCCCGGCATGCAACAGCGGATCTAACGCTGCAGCCAGGGCGTCGGGCTGACACGCATCCTGTAGTAACTCTTTGACCAGCTCACGCCCTGCCAGCAGGTTTGGCAGCGAGACGTAAGGGGTTTTCACCAGCCGTTTCGCCAGCCAGTAAGTGGCCGGTTTCATGCGATAACCGACGACCATCGGGCATTTTGCCAGCATGCACTCCAGTGCGGCAGTCCCGGATGCCAGAAGTGCGGCATCGCTTGCAATCATCGCCTCACGACCCTGTCCATCCAGCAGATGCATCGGCAGTTCAGGCGCAACGTCAGCTTTAATCTTCTCAAACTGTTCACGGCGACGGGCGTTAACCAGCGGCACCACGATTTCCAGCGCCGGATAGTGACGACGCAATAATTGGGCTGTTTTCAGGAAGTCAGCACTGAGCATTTCCACTTCCGCACCACGACTGCCCGGCAGCAGTGCCAGACAGAGCGCATCGTCCGCAATGCCGAGATGACGGCGCGCAGCCTGCTTATCAGGTTGCAGCGGCATGGCATCCGCCATGGTGTGACCGATAAAGCGGCAGGGAACGTTATAACGATCGTAGAAGGCTTTTTCAAACGGCAGGAAGGCCAGCACCAGATCGGTATTTCGGCCAATCTTAAACACGCGCTTTTGCCGCCATGCCCACACCGAAGGACTGACATAGTGGATCGTACGGATGCCCGTACGTTTGAGATTGCCTTCCAGCGTGATATTAAAATCGGGCGCATCAATACCGACAAAAACGTCGGGTCTGAGCTCGCTAAAACGTCGGGTGAGATCGCGGCGGATTGTCAGCAGGCGTCGCAGGCGACCCAGCACCTCGACAATGCCCATTACCGCTAACTCTTCCATCTCATACCAGGCTTCACACCCTTCAGCCTGCATCAGTGGGCCCGCCACACCGACAAAGCGTGCATCAGGATGGCGCACTTTCAGGGCACGAATCAGACCTGCACCAAGAATATCGCCGGAGGTTTCTCCGGCGACCAGGGCAATCGTTAAAGGACGCGCTGACATGGATTAACGAATTAATCCACGGGTTGAACGGGTAAAGAAGTCGTAGAAAGGCTGCACTTCGCTGTGCTGTTGCGCAATGGCTTCGATCTCCGGCTTCACTTCTTCCAGCGTTCTGCCACTGCGATAGAGCAGCTTGTAAGCGTTGCGAATCGCATGCAACGACTCTTTGCTGAAGCCACGACGCTTAAGACCCTCAATATTGATACCGAACGGCGTCGCATGGTTACCCTGCGCAATAACGTAAGGCGGAACATCCTGCGCCACGCCGGAACAGCCACCAACCATCACGTGCGCACCGATGATGCACCACTGATGTACCGCTGTCATGCCGCCAATAATGGCGAAATCATCGACCGTCACGTGACCACCCAGGGTGGCATTGTTCGCGAAGATACAGCGGTTACCAATCACGCAGTCATGCGCAATGTGGACATTGACCATCAGCAGATTATCGCTGCCCACTGTGGTGACATGGCCACCCTGCGTGGTGCCGCGATGAATCGTCACGCTTTCACGAATACGGTTGCGATCACCGATCTCAACCCGTGTTGGCTCACCGGCATATTTCAGATCCTGATTCACTTCGCCAATTGAGGCAAACTGGTAGATCTGATTATCTTTACCGATACGCGTGTGGCCATTCACCACAACGTGTGACTTCAGTACTGTTCCTTCACCAATCTCAACATTCGCGCCGATAAAGCAAAACGGGCCAATGTGAACACGGGCGCCAATGATAGCGCCCTCTTCGATGACAGAACTGGGATGGATAGTGGCGGTTGGATCAATCACGAATTATGCCTCCCGGCTGCGGGCACACATCATGGTCGCTTCACAAACGATTTTACCGTCAACAGTCGCCACGCCTTTAAAGCGGGTCAGACCACGGCGGGTTTTCTCGAAAGTGACTTCCATGATCATTTGGTCACCTGGTACCACAGGACGCTTAAAGCGGGCACTGTCGATACCGGCAAAGTAATAGAGTTCGCCTGGCTCCAGTTTACCTACGCTTTTAAACGCCAGAATACCGGTGGCCTGCGCCATCGCTTCCAGGATCAGAACGCCAGGAAAAATCGGTTTACCAGGGAAGTGCCCCTGGAAAAACGGTTCATTAACAGAAACGTTCTTCACTGCACGCAGGTATTTGTGCTCTTCAAATTCCAGCACACGGTCTACCAGCAGAAACGGATAGCGATGCGGCAGCAGCTCTAAAATCTCTTCAATTTTCAGAGTATGAGTTTCAGTAGTCAAAATACTCTTCCTGTCCTAAAAATCTGATGACATCAATAACACGGCCTGCACAGATCAAAATGATCTTCCGCAGGCCGCAAATAGGTACTGTGGCGCCGGGCTTCCCTGCTTAACATTTTTATTATGAAAGCCGGTCAGTTTTGGGATGGCGGTTAGTCGTCTTTGCCGACCTTGCGCTCGATGGCTTTTAAGCGTTTGCTCATATCATCGATGTTCATCACCAGCGCTGCAGTTTTACGCCAGGTTTTGTTGGGTTGCAGCGGAATGCCTGACGAATAAACGCCTGGCTCTGTGATAGGACGCATGACCATACCCATACCGGTCACCGTTACTTTGTCACAGATTTCCATATGGCCGTTAATGACGCTGGCACCGCCAATCATACAGTAACGTCCAATCTTCAGACTACCCGCCATGATCACACCGCCTGCAACCGCAGTATTGTCGCCAATAACTACGTTGTGAGCGATCTGGCACTGGTTGTCTATGATAACACCATTGCCGATCAGAGTGTTATCAAGCGCACCGCGATCGATGGTGGTGCAGGCCCCTATTTCGACGCGATCGCCGATAATTACCGCGCCTAACTGCGGGATTTTCACCCAGTTACCGCGATCGTTGGCATAGCCGAAACCATCAGAACCGATGACGGTACCTGACTGAATCAGACAATCCTGGCCAATTTCGATCTCGTGATAAACAGAGACGTTGGCCCAGAGACGGGTGCCACTGCCAATACGGGTTTTTTTGCCAACAAAACATCCCGCACCAATAACTACGTTGTCACCCAGCTCAACATCCGCTTCGATCACTGCATTGGCGCCAATGGCGACATTGTTGCCGAGTCGGGCTGAGGGGTCAATTACCGCGCTGGGGGCGATATTTTGCGCCGGCTGTGGCGTGGTATCGAGTATTTGTGCCATACGCGCATAAGTCAGGTAGGGATTTTTCACTACCAGCGCTGCGGTATTACACCACTCCAGATCCGCTTCCGTCAGCACCACGGCTGAGGCCTTAATCAGGGCGAGTTGCTCGCGGTAACGGCTGTTTGCAAGAAAAGTGATTTGGCCAGTTGTGGCGGATTGCATAGAAGCAATGCCGGAGATGACGATATCGCCATCTCCGTGCAATTCTGCATCCAACTGCTGGGCTAAATCAGCCAGTCGAATAGATGACATGAATTATTTAACCTGTTTCAGCACGTCAGCTGTGATGTCTTTTGCGTTTGATGCATAAGCCACCGCGTTGGCGTCGATCACGACGTCGTAACCATCGCTGTCAGCGACTTTCTTAACGGCATCCTGAATACGGCTCAGCAGCTTGTTACGCTCTTCCATCTGACGACGACGGTTATCCTGCTCAAAAGCCTGTGCTTTTGAAGAGAACGCTTCACGCTGAGACATGACATCTTTTTCCATGCGGCTGCGTTCGCTTGCCTTCATGGTAGAACCGTCACGCTGCAGACGCTGCATTTTAGTTTGCAGATCGCGCTCCTGGCTCTGCAACTCAGTTGCACGGCCTTTGAACTCGTTTTCCAGCTGTTTAGCAACAGTCGCACGTTGCGGTAACTGTTGGAAAATGCTGGACACGTTTACCACTGCAATTTTGTCAGCAGCCTGAACACCAGCGGAAACCGCTAAAGCAAGACCCAGACCTGCGGCACACAACAACTTTTTCACTATAAACTCCTTACCATCAACGTTTGTGTCAGCGACACAGTGTTTGCGCCGGAACAGCAACAGGTGCTGCCCGGCAGCAATACTTCAGCTATGCATCCTTGCTCAGAACATTACCAGGTTTTACCAATGTTAAACTGGAACTGCTCTGACTTGTCTCCATCGACTTTCTTGAACGGCTGGGCGTAAGAGAACACCAGCGGGCCAAGCGGTGACATCCACTGCAACGCAACACCGCTTGATACACGAATGTTGTTTGGATCGCTGTAGTCAGGAATGCCTGCCGCACGCGTTTCCGCTGTATTTTCCCAATGGGTATCCCACGCGGTACCGGCATCGACAAACACCGAGGTACGCACCGAGTTAGCATACTTCTCGCTCAGGAACGGCGTTGGCGTGATCAGCTCAAGGCTGGCGATCGCCATGGCGTTACCGCCCACCGCATCGTCAGACTTACAAACGCCATTTGGATCAGCGATTCGGCAGTTCGACGAGTTGTTATTAAAGTAGGCTGCTTTCGGTCCAATGGTGTTGGACTGGAAGCCGCGAACCGTGCTTGAACCACCGGCATAGAAGTTCTCGTAGAACGGCATCTCTTTGCCGCCGAGTCCATCGCCATAGCCGATACGACCACGTCCCAACAGCACCCAGGTACGATCCTGGTTAATCGGCACATACTGCTGACTATCGAGCGTGGCCTTATAGAAGCTGTTATCTGAACCAGGAATCGTCACTTTACCATTCAGGTTAGTGCGGTTACCGGATGTCGGGAAGAATCCGCGGTCCAGGGTGTTGTAAGTCCAGCCGTAGTTAAAGGTGAAGTCATCTGCTGAGAATTCGCCTTTGTCATTAAGCTGCTGCGGCTTACCAACCGAGTCAAGGTAACGCCACATCGCAACCTGCGGCTGCATGTTTGACAGGTCATTGTGGACATAGCCCAGACCGACACGCAGGGTGTTGTTTTCGTTAACCGGGAAGCCAAGTGTGCCATCCAGACCATAACTCTTGTTGGTATAGTCAGAAAGGTCAGCATTGTCTGCTTTGAAGTCGTTGTAGAACAGACGACCACCCAGACTCACACCGTCAACGGTGAAGTAAGGGTCAGTAAGCGAGAATTCAGCATAGGTCTGGTAATCGTTTTTGGTCCCGCTGATGCCCACGGTATTACCGGTGCCCAGCCAGTTATCCTGCGTTACGCCAACCTGGAAACTCACACCACTTTCAGTGCCGTAACCGACGCCGAAGTTGAAAGTACCGGTGTTACGCTCTTTAACTTTGTAGACCACGTCAACCTGGTCAGGCGAGCCTGGTACACGCTGGGTATCCACATCCACGGTTTCAAAGTAACCGGTGCGGTTCAGACGCTCTTTACCCTGTTCAACCAGATCGCTGCCCAGCCATGCGCCTTCCATCTGACGCATTTCGCGACGTAACACCGAGTCTTTTGACGTGTCATTACCTTCGAAACGAACATTACGCACGTAGTAACGGTTACCCGCATCCACGTTGATGTGCAGTTTCACGGTTTTGTCGGCGTCGTTGATTTCTGGCTGTGTGACTACACGCGGATAGGCATAGCCGTAGCGGCCCAGCAGTTTCTTGATGTCATCTTCCATTTTCGTGACTTTGGCGCCGTTATAGAGCTCGCCTGCCGGAATTTTGGTCAGATGTTCAATTTCTGCGGAGTGACCCGCCATGCTGCCATTGACGATTACGCCAGCAATTTTGTACTGGTCACCCTCGGTGATGTTCACCGTGATGTAGATGCCTTTTTTATCTGGCGTCAGGCTGACCTGTGTCGAATCGATATTGAAGCGTGCATAGCCGCGATCCAGATAGAAGCTGCGCAGAGTCTCAAGGTCACCTGCCAGTTTCTGCTTCTGGTATTTACGATCGCCTACTACGTTCCACCACGGCACTTCATCACGCAGCTGGAAACGGGAGATCAGTTCATCAGAGCTAAAGGCTTTATTACCGACAATGTTGATCTGCTGAATTTTGGCAGAGACACCCTCGGTAAAGACCAGCTTCAGATCGACACGGTTACGCGGCAGGGGTGTCACCACCGCTTTCACGTTGGCGGTGTATTTACCGACGCTGTAGTAGAAATCCTCAAGGCCTTTCTCAATAGAAGAGATAGTGGTGCGGTCCAGCGCTTCGCCGACACGCACACCTGAGGCTTCCAGATTTTGTTTGAGCTGATCCTCTTTCACCGCTTTGTTACCGGTGAAGGTAATGCTGGCAATGGTAGGACGTTCTTTGACCTGGACAATCAGCGTTGTACCGTCTCGCAGGACCTGAACATCCTCAAAGTTGCCAGTAGCAAACAGCGAGCGAATGGTATTTCTGACATCATCGTCATTCACCGTATCGCCAACCCGTACTGGCATGCTCAGCAGAGCCGCGCCGACGGCGACTCGCTGCAGCCCTTCGAAATGAATATCCTTCACCACGAAATCGTCTGCACCGTAAACGGTGGCGCTGCTAAACAGCAGCGACGCTATGAGCAACTTTTTCATCGCCATCGTTGTTATGCGTTTTCCTAACACATCCCTCGAATGTTCGCGTTCCAGCGGTTACAAACGTGAGAAATCATTGAAAAGTGCAAGCCCCATTAACAGCACCAGTAAAATCGAACCGATGCGATAACTAAAGTCCTGAACTCGCTCGGACACCGGTCCACCTTTGATCTTTTCGATCGCAAGGAAGAGCAAGTGCCCACCATCTAAAACCGGCAAAGGGAACAGGTTGATGATGCCCAGGTTGACGCTAATCAACGCCAGGAACATCAGGTAGTAAATCAACCCGTACTCAGCTGACAATCCTGCACCCTGCGCAATCGAAATTGGCCCGCTCAGGTTGTTCAGCTTCACATCACCCGTTATTAACTTGCCCAGCATGGAAACAGTGAGCTTCATCAATTGCCAGGTTTTTACACTGGCCTCACCGATTGCCGCAAATGCGCCATACTGCCTTACCGTCTTGTACTCTTCTGGCAGCGGGACGATACGCGGAATCACTCCCGCAAAGCCCGCCTTACTGCCATTTTTCGCTTCTGGCGTCATCGTCAGCGCAATTGATTCACCGCCGCGATCCACTTCAAGCGCCATGCTTTTACCGGGATTATCCCGGACCTGCGTGACAAAAGTCTGCCACTGCGATAATGGCTGACCATCGACTTTAACGATCCTGTCGCCTGCTTGCAAACCGGCTTCACTCGCTGGCGAGTTCGCCTGCACTTCTGCCAGTGTGGTCTCAATTTGCGGACCGCGTGGCTGAATCCCTAATGCAACGACCGGATCCTGCTTATCAGGCTCAAACTGCCAGTTACGCAAATCCAGCTGCTTCTGCTGGGTTGCATCTTCGCCAAATCGGGCCACGGTTAACGTGGTGCTGCTATCGCCGATTTTACCCACCAGCGCCATACGCACAGCATCCCAGTCAGGCGTTTCGATACCGTCAACAGCCTTAAGTTCCATGCCGGGCGTAATTTGCGCTTCTGCAGCGACCGAACCGTTTAAAATTTCACCGATTACCGGGCGTACACCCGGTACGCCGTGAATAAACACAACCCAGTAGGCAAAGATGGCAAAGATAAAGTTAGCGACAGGCCCTGCCGCAATAATGGAGGCGCGTTGCCAGACGGCTTTGTTATTAAAAGCCTGATGACGCAACTCGGCGGGCACGCTTTCGACGCGTTCGTCGAGCATTTTAACGTAGCCGCCGAGCGGGATCAGCGCGATGACAAATTCGGTGCCGTGGCGGTCACGTCGCTGCCAGAGCGCCTTACCAAATCCAATGGAAAAGCGCTCAACTTTGACACCACAGCGACGAGCGACCCAGAAGTGGCCAAACTCATGCACGGTAATCAACACGCCCAGCGCAACGATAAAGGCGAAGAAACTCCAGATTATGCTCAACATCTTTGCCTGTCCTTAAAGGGTGCGGAACACCAGCAGCAATAAACAGGCAAACACCGGCACCGCCGCAGTCAGACTATCAATACGATCAAGCATGCCGCCATGACCGGGAATCAGATTACCACTGTCTTTAATGCCCGCTTCACGTTTAAACATACTCTCGGTGAGGTCACCCAGAACAGAGGCCAGCGTCGCGATAACCGCGCAAATCACCAGCGTACCGGTGGAGACCGTCAGCGGCGCCAGCGTGGCAAACAGCAGCGCAATCAGCGCCGATGAAACCAGGCCGCCCAGGAAGCCTTCCCAGGTTTTGCCTGGTGAGACTTTCGGCGCCAGCTTGTGCTTGCCGAACATCTTGCCAAACATGTAAGCACCGGAATCCGCTCCCCACACCAGCAGCAGCACAAACAGCAGCCACCAGGCTCCGGCGAAGTGGTCGGTTTCATAGTGATACTGGCGCAGCGCCACCATGCCCCAGAAAAAGGGCACCAGCGTTAATACGCCAAACAGTAAGCGAAGTGGACGCGAATGACGCCAGAAAGCCGCGGAAGCGGGATAGGTAAGCACCAGCAGCAGTGCCGCGACCCACCACACCAGCGACGCCCAAAGCGATGTCGCAATCTGTGGCAGATGCACCGTGTGTTGATAAGGTGGCAGCGTAAACTGCATCAGCGCCAGCAACAGACCACAAAGTACAGCCAGCCAGACACGCTGTTGCCGTGATGCCATGCCTGCAAACTGACCCCATTCCCAGGCTGCCAGCATGCAGATAACAATCGTTGTCAGGGCGAAGCCAACAGGCGGTAACCAGAATAGTGCAGCTATTACCAGCGGAATTAATATCAACGCGGTAATAAGACGAGACTTCAGCAAAGGTTACCCCCAGATTGCTCAGGCGCCGCCTGGTGCAGCGCCGCCAAAACGACGCTCCCGCAGAGAGAATGCATTCAGTGCACCTTCAAAAACGTGTTCATCGAAATCCGGCCAGAGCACATCGGTAAAATAGAATTCAGCATAGGCAATCTGCCACAGCAGGAAGTTGCTAATCCGATGCTCTCCCCCGGTCCTTATCACTAAATCCACTGGCGCCAGCTCCTGCATGCAGAGCTGCGACGTCAGGCTCTCTTCGGTAATCTGGTCAGGTCGCAGTAATCCTTCCTGAACCTGTTCAGCCAGTTTTTTCACGCCTTCGATAATATCCCAACGGCCGCCATAGTTGGCAGCAATGTTGAGCGTCAGACGGGTATTATTTGCAGTCAGGGTCTCAGAACGACGAATACGTTCCTGAATGCGGGGGCTGAAACGGCTGGTATCGCCAATGACACGTAAGCGAACGTTGTGTTTATGCAGGCTCTTTACTTCACTGTCGAGTGCCCAGACAAACAGTTCCATTAACGCGGTGACTTCCTGCGCAGGACGGCTCCAGTTTTCACTACTGAAGGCATAAAGCGTCAGGGCTTCAAGATTGTTATTGACCGCAAAGCTGACGGCACGACGCACCGATTTAACACCGGCTTTGTGGCCTGAAATACGCAATTTTCCCTGATTTTTGGCCCAGCGACCATTGCCATCCATGATGATAGCGACGTGGCGCGGACCGTTTCCCTGCTGGTCATCAGTGTTGTTGTGATTGTTAGACGACATAACGCTTAACCAATTCCTTTCATCAGAAATGCTGTGTTTTCTGAATACATTGCGCCCGATTCAAATCCCGGCACACGCTTAGTGCCGGGCTACACCGAATTCGGTGACAGACCGTGAAACGCCAGCCAGCGACTATACCATTTTCACCTGAAGCGAACAAATGGCCTCATAACGATCGGTTTCACGACGTGAAGCGCGGCAACATTTCTGTTGCCAGCGCGCGCGCAGTGCGATCGATGTCAAGGACAGCGTCCACCGAATCCGGCTCCGGACACACTTGTGCCGCCATCACTGCGCTATTAAGCGCGGCAATGTCGGTGAAGCGGATCTGGTGATTCAGGAAAGCCGCGACGGCAACCTCATTGGCAGCATTTAGCGTGGTGGTCGCCGCCTGCCCTGCCTCACAGGCATCAATGGCCAGTTTCAGACAGGGATAGCGACTAAAGTCAGGTTCTGCAAAAGAGAGCGCCGACATGCGGGTAAAATCCAGCGGCGTCACACCTGCATTGATGCGCGATGGCCAGGCCATGCTGTGGGCAATAGGCGTACGCATATCGGGAGAACCTAACTGAGCCAGCACGCTGCCATCGCAGTATCGCACCATGGAGTGAATCACCGACTGTGGGTGAAGTATCACTTCCATCTGCGCTGCGCTGGCATTAAACAACCAACGGGCTTCAATGTACTCAAGACCTTTATTCATCATGGTGGCCGAATCAACAGAGATTTTTCTCCCCATCGACCAGTTCGGATGTGCACAGGCCTGATCCGGCGACATAGCGCTAAGATCAGCTAAATCTGTGTCACGAAAAGGACCACCCGATCCCGTAAGGATAATCGACTCAATGCCATTATCCCGCAGGTCAGCGTAACCTAACTGATGCTGGATGGTAGCCGGTAAACTCTGAAAAATGGCGTTATGCTCACTGTCGACTGGTAGTAACTGCGCGTTATGATGACGCACCGCCTCCATAAACAAACGGCCGCAGGTGACAAGCGATTCTTTGTTGGCCAGCAGCACCGTTTTTCCGGCGCGAATGGCTGCCAGCGTCGGCAGCAAACCGGATGCGCCGACAATTGCCGCCATCACCTGATCCACGTCATCCAGCGCAGCCAGCTCACAGGCTGCCTGAACGCCGGAGAGCACTTCAGTATCGATCCTGATTGCTCTCAGTCGCTCACGCAGCGCAGCGGCGGATGCCTCATCTGCCATGCAGGCGTAGCGCGGCGTAAAAGCCGCACACTGTTCGGCCATCAGCGCCACATTGTGGCCAGCGACCAGCGCAGTAATCTGATAAAGCGCCGGGTTGGCGCGAACCACTGCCAGCGTACTGGTGCCGATCGAGCCGGTGGATCCCAGCAGAGTTAATCGCTTCATGAGGCTATCCGTGTGAAGTCAGCGTGCCCTCAGGCACAATGTAAAACGCCGCCAGATGTCGCATTCATACGAATACCTCTCTGTACGGCGTTTTGTCCGGCAGTGATGGGATTAGAAATCCATCAGCTCCGACTCTTTTTCAGACAGTGCGGCATCAACTTTCTTGATGTACGCATCGGTCATTTTTTGCACTTCATCCTGCGCACGACGTTCGTCGTCTTCGCTGATCTCTTTATCTTTCAGCAACGCTTTGATTTTATCGTTGGCATCGCGACGGACGTTACGTACCGACACACGGCCCTGCTCGGCTTCGCCGCGCACGATTTTAATCAGATCTTTACGACGCTCTTCTGTCAGGGCAGGCAGCGGAACACGGATGTCGGTACCGGCTGAACTAGGGTTCAGACCGAGATCAGACTTCATGATCGCTTTTTCGACTGCCGGACTCAGTGAACGGTCAAACACGTTGATTTTCAGCGTGCGTGAATCTTCCACAGTGACAGAAGCCAGCTGACGCAGTGGCGTCGGCGTGCCGTAATATTCGACGACGATGCCGTCAAGCAGCGAAGGTGAAGCACGACCGGTGCGCACTTTGCTGATGGTAGTTTTGAATGCTTCAACGCATTTTTCCATGCGCGTGTCAGCATCTTTTTTGATGTCGTTAATCACGTTGAAACCCTTGGATTCGGTTTGACCTGGCCAGTTCCGGCATAACCGGAAGCGGGATCGATAATCATCGATAATCCTGACTGGTGCGCGATGCATTCTCATCGCGCTGACAGAATATACCTTATTTTATCTCGCCTCGGGTATTAATGCGTAATCAGAGTCCCTTCTTTTTCACCCATCACTACACGACGCAGTGCGCCAGGTTTATTCATGTTGAAAACACGGATAGGCAATTTGTGGTCACGCGCCAGGGTAAAGGCCGCCAGATCCATCACTTTCAGCTCTTTATCCAGTACTTCAGCATAGCTCAGTTGCTCATAAAGCGTTGCGTCCGGGCTTTTCACCGGGTCGGCAGAGTAGACGCCGTCAACTTTGGTCGCTTTCAGCACCACGTCCGCTTCAATCTCAATGCCGCGCAAACACGCCGCAGAGTCGGTGGTAAAGAACGGGTTACCGGTACCGGCGGAGAAAATCACCACGCGGTTGTTACGCAGCAGGCTGATCGCTTCTGCCCAGCTGTAGTTGTCGCAGACGCCATTCAGTGGAATCGCTGACATCAGGCGTGCGTTCACATAGGCGCGGTGCAGTGCATCACGCATCGCCAGGCCGTTCATCACGGTTGCCAGCATACCCATGTGGTCACCCACGACGCGGTTCATCCCTGCCTGCTGCAGGCTTGCGCCACGGAACAGGTTCCCTCCGCCAATCACTACGCCAACCTGGATGCCCAGTTCAACCAGCTCTTTTACCTCTTGTGCCATGCGGTCAAGCACACTCGCGTCGATACCAAAACCTTCAGCGCCTTGCAGAGCTTCGCCGCTGAGTTTAAGCAGGATACGTTGATAAACAGGTTTTGCGTTGGTCGCCATGGTCAGTTCTTCCTGGAAGATTGGGTGTAAAGGAGAAGTAAATTCTGATCGATCATCCGCTTACCGCAAAGAAAATGCTATTGGGATGAAACTGAAAACGTGTCTGTTGCGATTCACAGACAAAAAAGAACCGCCGGATGGCGGTTCTTTCAAAGCATTAAGACTGTTTGGACATTGCTGCAACTTCTGCAGCGAAGTCAGACTCAACTTTCTCGATGCCTTCACCCACTTCGAAGCGGATGAAGTTAATCACGTCAGCGCCCTGCTCTTTCAGAGCCTGGCCAACGGTTTTGCTTGGGTCGATAACGAAAGCCTGACCTGTCAGAGAGACTTCGCCGGTGAATTTCTTCATACGGCCTTCAACCATCTTCTCTGCGATCTCTTTTGGCTTGCCAGACTGCATCGCGATGTCCAGCTGAACCTGGTACTCTTTATCAACCACGTCAGCAGAAACGTCTTCTGGCTTAACGAATTCAGGTTTGCTTGCTGCAACGTGCATTGCGATCTGTTTGATCAGATCTTCGTTAGCGCCTTTCGCTGAAACCAGAACGCCGATACGTGCGCCGTGCAGGTAGCTGCCCAGCTCTGCGCCTTCCAGGATTGCAACGCGACGGATGTTGATGTTCTCACCGATTTTAGCAACCAGTGCAACGCGCTCTTCTTCGAACTGCGCTTTCAGAACTTCAACGTCGGTAACGCGATTAGCGGCAGCCGCTTCCAGAACTTTGTCTGCGAACGCCTGGAAACCGCCATCTTTTGCAACGAAGTCAGTCTGGCAGTTCACTTCCAGAATCACGCCGTAGTCGCCAACGATCTTGGTTTTGATTACGCCATCAGCAGCAACGTTGCCTGCTTTTTTCGCTGCTTTGATTGCGCCAGACTTACGCATGTTCTCAATCGCCAGCTCAATGTCGCCGTTCGCTTCAGTCAGCGCTTTTTTGCAATCCATCATGCCAGCGCCAGTACGCTCGCGCAGTTCTTTTACCAATGCAGCGGTAATGTCAGCCATTCCAGAATCCTCGGTTCGTGCCTGAGTACGTTTGCACCAGCAGACACTTATTTGCGGAAAATTTACTCTGTCCCGCCGTCCGGTTGGGGGCGTGACAGACTTAGATAAAATAAAGGGGCCAGTATAGGCCCCTTACAGATCACATCTGAATGCTAAGGGCTCTTATGCAGAGCAAACCTTAATTAAGCGTTTTCTAAAGACGCTTCTTCAGCTTGCTCAGCCAGGTCCTGAGAGCGGCCTTCGCGAACGGTAGTCGCAACGGCAGTCAGGTACAGGTTTACAGCACGGATCGCATCGTCGTTACCTGGGATAACGAAATCAACGCCATCTGGATCTGAGTTGGTATCAACGATAGCAAATACCGGGATACCCAGGTTGTTTGCTTCTTTGATTGCGATGTGTTCGTGATCAGCATCAACAACAAACAGTGCGTCTGGCAGACCGCCCATGTCTTTGATACCGCCCAGGCTGTTTTCCAGCTTGGCCAGCTCACGCGCACGCATCAGCGCTTCTTTTTTGGTCAGTTTGTCGAAAGTGCCATCCTGAGACTGAATCTCCAGATCTTTCAGACGCTTGATTGACTGACGCACGGTTTTCCAGTTGGTCAGCATGCCACCCAACCAGCGGTGGTTTACGAAGAACTGGTCGCAGCTCAGTGCAGACTCTTTTACTGCCTGGGCAGCAGCGCGCTTAGTACCTACGATCAGGATCTTACCTTTACGGGAAGAGATCTTGTTCAGTTCAGCCAGAGCTTCGTTGAACATAGGTACAGTTTTTTCCAGGTTGATGATGTGAACCTTGTTACGTGCACCAAAGATGAATGGCTTCATTTTTGGGTTCCAGTAACGGGTCTGGTGACCGAAGTGAACACCAGCCTGGAGCATGTCGCGCATGGAAACAGTTGCCATGATAAAACCTCTAAAGTTTGATTGGGGTTGGGCCTCCATGTATCCCATACGACCGACCTCTTTCAAGGCACCCCGGCGTATGTGTCGATACATGTGTGTTTTATTACACATAATGAGAGTTATGCGTTTCCTGCTGACCGAAACAGCCATACAGAGAATCGTCGGCGCGCTTTATACCACAAACCACCATGGGACGCCAATAAATGATCACTGATGAGCGCCAGCGCGTTCTCTATTTGGCAGCCCATTTGCTGGCTGCTAACATGACAGCACAGACCTTATTATTGTCGAAAATTTCGACAACTGCGGATTAATTTAATGGCAATTTCAATCAAAACCCCTGAAGAAATCGAAAAAATGCGCGTCGCGGGCCGACTGGCCGCCGAAGTGCTGGAGATGATCGAGCCTCATGTTCAACCGGGTGTCACCACCGGCGAGCTGGACCGTATCTGCCACGAACACATCACGCAGAAGCAGCAGGCCGTCTCTGCCTGCCTTGGCTATCACGGTTTTCCGAAATCAGTCTGCATCTCGGTGAATGAAGTGGTTTGTCACGGGATTCCCAGTGACGATCGCCCTCTGAAAGATGGCGATATCGTCAATATCGATGTCACCGTCATTAAAGATGAGTACCACGGTGATACCTCAAAGATGTTTATTGTTGGTAAACCCACTATTCAGGGTGAGCGCCTGTGCCGCGTCACGCAGGAGAGCCTCTATCTTTCCCTGCGTCTGATTAAGCCCGGCATCCGCCTGCGCGAGTTGGGTCGTGCCATTCAGAAGTATGTTGAAGCAAACGACTTCTCTGTCGTACGCGAATATTGCGGTCACGGCATCGGCAAGGGGTTCCACGAAGAGCCTCAGGTATTGCATTACGATGCCGATGATAGCGGCGTCGTGTTACAGGCGGGTATGACCTTTACAGTAGAACCGATGGTCAATGCCGGGGATTACCGCATCCGCACCATGAAAGATGGCTGGACGGTAAAAACCAAAGATCGCAGCTTGTCCGCGCAGTATGAGCATACTATTGTGGTGACGGAAAACGGCTGTGAGATTTTAACCCTGCGCAAAGACGACGCGCTGCCCGCTGTGCTCGTCGCCGAAGGGTAATTCCCCCAAAACAGATCAAGCCGGCGCTGAGCCGGCTTTTTTTTGGCTAAAAAAGAGAAGAGCTGCATGAGCGTGAGTCTGTCGGAAGATGTGAAAAACGGTCTGGTTGATTCGCCAGCCGAATGGGGTGACAACCAGCTGACCCGCGACATTCTGAAGCCGAGGCTGGAGCTGTTTCAGCAACATCTGGCTGCCGCGTTTGATGCCGGTGAACCCGTTGAGCCGCTGATCGATGCCCGCACGCTGTTTATTGATCGGCTGCTGCGTCGCCTGTGGCGCTTCTTTGGCTTTGATGAAATGCCGTCTACCGCGCTGGTCGCCGTTGGCGGCTATGGCCGTGCCGAACTGCATCCGCTCTCTGATATCGATGTTCTGATCCTCAGCCGCCAGCCGCTGGATGAACAGGCTGCGCAACGCACCAGCGATCTCTTAACGCTGATGTGGGATCTTAAACTGGAAGTGGGCCACAGCGTCCGCACGCTGGAAGAGTGTCTGCTGGAGGGATTGTCTGATCTGACCGTCGCCACCAACCTGATCGAATCACGGATGCTGACTGGCGATGTGGCGCTGTTTCTGGAACTGCAGAAAAATATCTTCAGCGACGGTTTCTGGCCCTCATCCCGCTTTTTCGCCGCCAAAATTGATGAGCAGCAGGAGCGCCACAAGCGTTATCACGGCACCAGTTATAACCTCGAGCCCGATATCAAAAGCAGTCCCGGTGGCCTGCGAGACATCCATACGCTGCAGTGGGTTGCCCGACGCCATTTTGGTGCCACTACCCTGGATGAGATGGTCGGCTTTGGTTTCCTCACTGACGCTGAGCGCAGCGAACTCAACGAATGTCAGGAGTTTCTCTGGCGCATCCGCTTTGCCCTGCATCTTTCCCTCCCCCGCTACGATAACCGCCTGCTATTCGATCGCCAGCTCAGTGTGGCGCAGCGCCTGAATTACCAGGGCGAAGGCAATGAGCCGGTCGAACGCATGATGAAGGATTTCTATCGGGTCACACGGCGTATCGGTGAACTGAACCAGATGCTGCTGCAGCTGTTTGATGAGGCGATTCTGGCGCTCTCCACCAGTGAAAAACCCAGGCCTATCGACGACGATTTCCAGCTGCGGGGTGATTTGATCGACCTGCGCGACGAAACGCTGTTCACCCGCGAGCCGCAGGCGATTCTGCGTATGTTCTACGTGATGGTACGTAACGACAGTATCAAAGGGATCTACTCCACCACCCTGCGTCACCTGCGCCATGCACGTCGACATCTTAAACAGCCGCTGTGTCAGATTCCGGAAGCGCGACGCACGTTTATGTCAATTCTGCGCCATCCCGGCGCGGTGAGCCGGGCGCTGGTGCCGATGCATCGTCATAGCGTGCTGTGGGCCTATACACCGCTGTGGGGGCATATCGTCGGACAGATGCAGTTTGATCTGTTCCATGCCTACACCGTGGATGAGCATACTATTCGTGTCCTGCAGAAGCTGGAAAGCTTCGCCAATGAAGCCACCCGTCCTCAGCATCCACTGTGTGTCGAGTTATGGCCACGCCTGCCGCAGCAGGAGCTGTTACTGATGGCTGCGCTGCTGCATGACATTGCCAAAGGGCGCGGCGGCGATCACTCTATTCTTGGCGCGCAGGATGCGCTTGAGTTCGCTGAAATGCATGGCCTTAACTCGCGTGAAACTCAACTGGTGGCCTGGCTGGTTCGTCATCACCTGCTGATGTCTGTCACGGCGCAGCGTCGCGATATTCAGGATCCGACGGTGATCCAGCAGTTTGCTGAGGTGATGCAGAATGAGAACCGGCTGCGCTATCTGGTTTGTCTGACCGTGGCCGATATCTGCGCCACCAATGAAAGTCTGTGGAACAGCTGGAAGCAGAGCCTGTTACGCGAGCTGTTTTTCGCCACCGAGAAGCAGTTACGACGCGGTATGGAAAACAGTCCGGATTTGCGGGAACGGGTGCGTCATCATCGCCTGCAGGCACTGGCACTGCTGCGGATGGATAACATTGATGAAGAGCGTCTGCACCAGATCTGGAATCGTTGCCGCGCGGACTACTTCCTGCGCCATACGCCGAATCAGATTGCGTGGCATGCCCGCCACCTGCTGGTTCACGATCTGAAAAAACCGCTGGTGCTGGTCAGCCCGCAGGCCACCCGTGGCGGGACCGAAATTTTTATCTGGAGTCCCGATCGGCCTCATCTGTTTGCTGCTGTGGCCGGTGAACTCGACCGTCGTAACCTCAGCGTTCACGACGCGCAAATCTTCACCAGCCGGGACGGCATGGCAATGGATACCTTTATTGTGCTGGAACCGGATGGCAGCCCGCTCTCCCCCGATCGCCATCCGATGATCATTCAGGCGCTGGAACAGGCAATCACTCAGTCAGATTGGGTGCCGCCGCGTACCCGTCGTCCGTCGGCCAAACTGCGGCATTTCAGCGTGGATACCGAAGTGAACTTTCTGCCAACGCACACTGACCGTCGCAGCTACCTGGAACTGGTGGCGCTGGATCAGCCAGGCCTGCTGGCGCGGGTCGGCGAAGTCTTTGCCGATCTGGGTGTCTCACTGCACGGTGCACGCATCAGCACCATCGGCGAGCGGGTCGAAGATTTATTTATTCTGGCCAACAGCGAACGTCAGGCACTGGATGAAGAAATGCGCAAAGCGTTGCAACAACGGTTGACAGAGGCCCTTAATCCAAACGATAAAGTGTGACCAGATTCAATTTGTAGACATTACTCTATTTACTTGTGTCGGGCTGTTGTCCGGCACCGCACATGACAGATCAGGAAAAAAATATGCAACAGTTACAGAGCGTTATTGAATCCGCCTTCGAACGTCGCGCTGACATTACCCCTGCCAGCGTCGACAGCGAAACCCGCGATGCCATCAACCAGGTTATCTCCCTGCTGGACAGCGGTGAGCTGCGCGTTGCTGAGAAGATCGACGGCGAGTGGGTAACGCATCAGTGGCTGAAGAAAGCAGTGCTGCTCTCTTTCCGCATTAATGACAATCAGGTAATGGAAGGTTCAGAAACCCGCTTCTACGACAAAGTCCCGATGAAATTTGCTGGCTGGGATGAAGCGCGTTTCAAAGAAGCGGGTTTCCGCGTCGTGCCGCCTGCAGCTGTTCGTCAGGGTGCTTATATCGCCCGCAACACGGTCCTGATGCCTTCTTACGTCAACATCGGCGCCTTCGTGGATGAAGGCACTATGGTGGACACCTGGGCGACTGTCGGCTCCTGTGCGCAGATTGGTAAAAACGTTCACCTTTCTGGCGGCGTGGGTATCGGTGGTGTGCTGGAACCGTTGCAGGCAAACCCGACCATTATCGAAGACAACTGCTTCATCGGTGCACGCTCTGAAATCGTTGAAGGCGTGATTGTTGAAGCAGGCTCAGTGATCTCAATGGGCGTTTACATCGGTCAGAGCACCAAAATCTATGACCGCGAAACCGGTGAAGTCCACTACGGCCGTGTTCCTGCCGGTTCCGTCGTGGTCTCAGGTAACCTGCCGTCTAAAGATGGCAGCTACAGCCTCTACTGTGCCGTGATCGTGAAGAAAGTGGATGCGAAGACGCTGGGTAAAACCGGCATTAACGAACTGCTGCGCACCATCGACTGAGTAAAATGACGGGCTGGAAAGCAGCCCGTCATCTTTTCTTTACAGCTATTCCTGAACAACATGCTTCGCGTCGCGAATTAACTGGTGCGTTTAGTTTTCATCCAGGTCATAATCCGCGCCAGTTAAATCCTGTCGCGCAATGTTCATCCCGCTTATTTATGTCTACAGTTGACGGACGTCATGAACAAGTCTGCGCGCTTCTCACTTTTGATGGAAACAACGCTATGTATGACAATCTGAAAAGCTTAGGTATCAGTAACCCGGACGACATTGACCGCTACAGCCTGCGTCAGGAAGCCAACAACGACATTCTGAAGATTTACTTCCGCAAAGATAAAGGCGAGTTTTTCGCAAAGAGCGTCAAATTCAAATATCCGCGTCAGCGCAAAACTGTTGTTGCCGATCACGCAACCCAGGGCTACAAAGAAGTTCAGGAAATCAGCCCGAATCTGCGTTATGTCATCGATGAACTGGACCAGATTTGCCAGCGTGACCAGGTTGAAGTGGATCTGAAACGCAAAATTCTGGATGACCTGCGTCACCTGGAAAGCGTGGTTTCCCACAAGATCACTGAAATTGAATCGGATCTGGAAAAATTAACCCGTAACAGCCGTTAATTTTTTGTCCGACGAGAGAGGCCAGCTTTGCTGGCCTTTTTTTATGCCCTGAATTCGGCTCCTATCCCTGCTCATCCAGCTGTAAAGCCACATAGAGCAACAGCCTGTCATCGAAATGGCCAAGATTCAGTCCGGTGAGTTCAGAAATCCGGTTTAGCCGATATTCCAGCGTATTGCGATGAATGAACAGCGCACGCGCGGTGGCGCTTGGCTGGACATTATGGGTGAACCACGCGATTAACGTGCGTCGCAGCAAGCCGTTGTTATCCATGCTCTTAAGCTTCGCCAGTGGCCGGGCCAGTTCGTTGGCCTGCCAGCCGCCACGCAGGCTGTCGAGCAGCACCGGCAACACCAGATCCTGATAAAAATAGCTGCGTAACTCGGGCATACGTTGCTTGCCCACCATCATTGTGGTGCGTGCGGTCCGGTAAGAGCGTGCAATGCTGCCAGGCCCGCTAAAGAAGTTGCCCAGTGCGATACGCATCCGTAAATGTCCGCTCTCTTTCATCCGCTGCAGTAACTGTTCCACGCGGCGGCGATGATCCTCCTGGTCGTAGCGTCCATGTCCATTCAGTGCGGGCTTCAGCACCACCATTTCGGTCAGCGACACAATAGCGATCAGATTATCGCGCTCCGGCGTGGTCAGCAGCGTTTGCAGCTGCTGTAATTCTGACATCGCGCTGTCGACGCCGAGCTGACCGCTGTCCACTTCCAGCACGGCGACCACACGCGGCTGATTGAGATCGATGCCCAACCGCTGTGCCCATTCAGTCAGTTGTGGCGACAGGGTATCGCTGCGGATCAGGTTCAGCACCAGCTCTTCACGCAGACGGCTGTCCTGCGCCAGCATATGCAGCAATCGCGCCTGTTCCAGCATCATCTCTGCGGTCATGCAGACCAGTTCGCCATAATGTCGCAGCGCCAGTGGCTCGCCCGTCAGCCCAATGACCCCGACAATGTCACCGTCGATGCGCAGCGGCAGATTAATGCCGGGCCGCACACCATGAAGATGTTTAGCAACCGCCTCATCAATATCGACAACACGCCCCTGAGAGAGCACCAGCAACGCACCTTCGTGCAACTCCCCAATACGCTCCCGGTCACCGCTGCCGATGATCCGGCCCCGCGCATCCATCACGTTGACATTACTGTCAATAATTTTCATGGTGCGTGCCACGATATCCTGCGCCAGCCGGGCATCAAGGTGATAGGTAGCCATCCATTACTCCTGGAAAAGAGGGTGAGAAACAGAATACGCATGGGTTGCGCACAGAGCATTGTGCAACTGCACAGAGCCGGGCAATCATTTACCGAATTTGCGGAGAGCATCACACTCTGGCGGCGCGGAAGGCGGGCATAAAAAAGGCGGACCGCAGTCCGCCTCATGAACAGTTGTTATACCGTTACTGCATCAGCAGATAGATGCTGCTGTCACCACGTTTCACATTCAGCGCCAGAACGGCTGGTTTGGTGTCGAGGACTTTTCGCAGCTCACCGAGGTTGGTTACCGGCTGCTGGTTAACTCCCTGGATCACGTCACCCTTTTTCAGGCCGATACGCGCTGCGGCGCTGCCGGGTTTCACATTATCCACGCGAACACCTTTATCACCGGTTTCAACATTGCTGAGGTCAGCCCCTTCAATGCCGTTGTAAATGGTGGCGGACTGCACTTTCGCCTGGCTGCTCTGCTGCAAGGTAACCGAGACATCAACGGGTTTGCCGTCGCGCAGCAGGCCCAGTTTCAGTGTGGTGCCAACCGGCAGCGAACCCACTTCCGCACGCAGAGAAGCAAAGCTGCTCAGCGGTTTGCCATTCATTGAAACAATCACGTCACCCGCTTTAATACCCGCTTTAGCCGCCGCAGAGTCTGGCAGCACCTGGCTGACAAAGGCACCACGCTGTGCATCAACCTTCATCGCTTTTGCCAGCTCGGAGTTCAGTTCAGTCCCCTGCACGCCCAGCTCGCCACGTTTCACCTGACCAAACTCAACCATCTGAGCCGTCAGGTTTTTAACCATGTTGCTTGGGATAGCAAAGCCGATACCGATGTTGCCGCCATCCGGCGCCAGAATAGCGGTGTTAATCCCTATCAGTTCACCATTAAGGTTAACCAGCGCACCACCGGAGTTACCCCGGTTAATTGCCGCATCCGTCTGGATAAAGTTTTCGTAGTTTTCCACGTTCAGGCCGCTGCGTCCCAGCGCCGAGACGATCCCGGAGGTGACGGTCTCACCCAGACCATACGGGTTGCCGATCGCCACGGTGTAGTCACCGACGCGCAGGCTGTCGGAGTCAGCGATTTTCACAGCAGTCAGATTTTTAGCGTCCTTCAGCTGAATCAGTGCAATGTCAGAGCTGGGATCTTTACCAATGACTTTGGCGTCATAATGACGACCATCGCTGAGCTGCACCTGAATTTTAGTGGCGTTGTTCACCACGTGGTTGTTCGTCACCACATAGCCTTTTTCAGCGTTGATGATGACGCCCGACCCGAGAGCCCGGAATTTTTCCTGCTGGGTATCAGGGCCTGGCGCGCCACCGTTACCGCCCGCGCCGTCACCGCTCTGACACATGGGTGATCCCTGGAACGGAGAACCGTCCTGGCAGAAGGGCGAGTTGTCGCCAAAGAATTGCTGAAACTGCTGCGGCATGCGCGGGGTTTTCACGGTGGTGGTACCCTCAACGCTGATACTGACCACAGACGGCATTACCTTTTCCAGCATGGGCGCCAGGCTAGGGAGTTGCTGGCTATCGGAAGAGGCCGTTTGCGCAGCAAAAACAGTAACTGGGGCGAGCGCCATGCTCAGGCTCAACGCCAGCGCACTTAACACTAAAGTCTTTTTTTTCATTTTCATTTCTCGATAAGATTACTGTTCAGACCATTGCTGTGGTCGAAAGGTGAGATAAATGTTTTAGCGCGAAATTCCTTTAAAAGTTTAAGTCAAAGGTAAAAATTTATTCGCGGCCTTTACAAACGCCGGCTTATTCTACAGCCATCAGTCGGCGATACTCATCCCAGGCATAGAGATCGGTCATTCCACTGATATAATCCTGAATAAGCCGGAAGCGATAATAACGTTCCCACAGCAGCCGCTGATATTTATGCTCTACCACAAGGGTACGCATCTTTTGCAAATAGGCTTTACGGTGTTTACCAGAAAGCTTATGAAAAAGCCGGGTTTCAATCGGATGCTGACGCAGGAAGTCTTCATTTATCAGCGTGGTGAAAGCCTCATAGTTCAGGCGCATCAGCGGCTGATAGATCTCCAGCAGCCCTTTGATTACGCGGTATCCCTGCAACTCCAGCTGCTCGACTTCAGAGTGATTAAAGACCTGCTGGCGCGCAACAGTTTTAAACAGTTGCAGTAACCGGCCCTCTTCACCCTCATCTTCCAGCAGCGCGTGATTGAAACTGCCATCGAATATAGCAGGCAGATTATCAACGAAACGTTTCACGGCATAACTTACCAGCACGCTCTGAACATTTACGCGTAATGACATAAAAAATTGATCGCTGCGGCTTCGCCGTTTTTTACTGCAGGCTTCGCGCCAGGCTTCACCAATAGTCCGGCTGAAGGCGTCATTATTTTTAACCGGCCCCCAGGCTTTATTGAGAAACTCAAACAAACTCTCAACATTAAAGATATCTTTTTCTACAGCGTCGTCCAAATCGGCAATACAATAGGAGATATCATCCGCCGCTTCCATTATATAGGTAAGCGGAAAGCGATGGTGTTCTTCCATATTGGTGGCAGCACGTAAATCCGCAATATACTCCTGCTCAGAGAGATAAAAGCCGGGTTTCTTCATTAAGACGCTAAATTCGGCAGGTTTTTCACCCTGCCACCAGGCGGGTGCGGTATATTTCAGGATGCAGGCGACCTGAGAATAACTGAGATTGAGTTGCAGCAGCGTATGCACCATACGAATGGCCTGCGCATTGCCCTCAAAATGGCAGAGGTCCTGGCGGATCATGGCATTCAGCTGATCAAAAGCCTTCCGCTGTTCTTCTCCTTCAACGCCCGCTACCAGCGGATCCACCAGTTCGGCAGAGAGGTTCTCTTCAAACCAGTCGTTAATGGCGGCCTCGCCAAAATGGCCAAACGGCGGATTACCGACGTCATGCAGCAGACACGCCATCTCGATCAGACTTTCAAACGCGCCTTCCATCTCATCCAGTCCATACTGCGCCAGCCCGCCCTGCATCTTCAGGGTTTGCAGAATCTCTTTGGTGATGTAGCGCCCGGTTTGCTGCACCTCCAGCGAGTGCGTCAGGCGGGAGCGAACGGCGGCGTTGCGCTCCAGTGGAAAGACCTGCGTTTTCTGCTGCAGACGCCGGATAGCGGCCGAGTTGATAATTCGTCCACGGTCGCTCTCAAAATGGCGGGTAATGTAATATTCACCTTCCGGATCTTTTCGGCTGTTATAAGGGCGTGAGAAGCTGATCTTCTTCCTGAAATTGATCGCCGACATGAATTACCCCTGACTTTTTCGTGAATTAATCCCCTGAATGCCATGGTAGACTATGCCCTAAATTTTGATTCTTTACATTAGCGGAACTCACTATGAAAGCAGGCATTATTGGCGCGATGGAGCAGGAAGTCACACTGCTGCGTGACAAAATTGAAAACCGTCAAACGCTGACACTGGCGGGTTGTGAAATCTATACCGGCACCCTGCAGGGCGTTGAAGTGGCACTGCTGAAATCGGGCATTGGTAAAACCTCTGCCGCGCTGGGTACCACGCTGCTGCTGCAGCTCTGCAAGCCGGATGTGGTGATCAACACCGGGTCGGCAGGCGGTTTAGCACCGTCACTGAGCGTCGGCGATATCGTGGTATCAGATGAAGTGCGTTATCACGATGCTGACGTCACCGCTTTTGGTTATGAGCCAGGCCAGATGGCGGGTTGCCCTGCTGCGTTTGTGGCAGACAGCAAGCTTATCGCGGCTGCCGAAGCCTGCATTAAGCAGCTGGACCTGAATGCTGTACGCGGTCTGGTGGTAAGCGGTGATGCCTTTATCAATGGCGCTGAGCCGCTGGCGCGCATTCGTAGTCTGTTCCCGCAGGCGATTGCGGTTGAGATGGAAGCGACCGCTATCGGTCACGTCTGTCATCAGTTCCAGGTGCCGTTTGTGGTGGTCCGCGCGATTTCAGACGTGGCCGATAAAGAATCGCACCTTAGCTTTGATGAATTCCTGAGCGTTGCAGCGACGCAATCGTCGCTGATGGTGGAGAACCTGCTGGCGCATCTGGCGCGTGGCTAAAACGCTGCTGTTCTGCTGGCTGCTGCTATTAAGCGGCAGCCTGCTCGCTTCCCCACCGCGTGTTATCACCCTCGCTCCACACCTTACCGAACTCGCCTTTGCTGCCGGGATTACGCCGATCGCAGTCAGCGCCTGGTCCGACTATCCGCCGCAGGCGAAACAGATTGAACAGGTCGCCAACTGGCAGGGCATCAAAGCCGAACGTATTCTGCAGCTCAAGCCGGATCTGGTCCTGGCCTGGCGCGGCGGTAATCCGCAGCGGCAGATTGAGCAGTTGCAGCAGCTCGGCGTACCCATTAAATGGATTGATCCACTGACACTGGATGAGATGTTCACGGCACTGGCCGATCTGGGCCGCTGGAGTCCCAGGCCAGAGCAGGCCGCCAGCGCGGCCAGAGCGCTACGACAGCAGGCAGCGGCGCTGCGACAGCGCTATACTCATCTGACTGCGGTTCCGCTTTTTTTGCAGTTTGGTCAGCAGCCGCTTTTTACCGCCGCCAGAGCCACGCTGCAAAATGAAGTTATTACGTTATGTGGTGGCAGGAATATTTTTGCTGACAGCCGCGTCAGCTGGCCGCAGGTCAGCCGTGAGCAGGTGCTGATGCGCCATCCTCAGGCCGTAGTTATAGCCGGAGGTGCACAGCAGGCGGAGAACATTCGTGCTTTCTGGCGGCCACAGCTCACGGTGCCGGTGATCGCCATTAACGAGGACTGGTTAAGCCGGCCGGGTCCGCGGCTGCTGCTGGCGGCGCAGCAACTCTGTTCCGCGTTGCATCCCGCACAATAAGTTCACGCATCGATTAAAGAAACAGCCTTTTTTGCCGTTAATCAATACCAGAGACGAGCGGGCCACGTATGCTCGCCGTCCTTTTAGCGCCGCGGCGCTTTTTAAAACACCAGGAACCTTATATGACCAGAGCACTGCTGCTGGCCATAGGGCTTTTGATCACCGGATCTGCTTTTGCGGGATCGATAAATGGCTCTATAGGCGCCAGGCTTGTCATCTATTCACGCTGTGAAATCAACACGGCTAACGGTCCGCTTTTGCCGCAAATCAACTGTGGCAGACAGGCAAGCGCGCAGCCACGCGTAACCCAAAGTCAGATTCAATCGCAGGGAAGCCTGAAGCAGAGTAACCGGCTGGTCACAATAGAGTGGTAAATGAGGCCGTCGGAGTGACGGCCTGCGCGATCAGATACTGAAGGATGAGCCACAGCCACAGGTGGTTTTGGCATTCGGGTTGGTCACGATAAAGCGCGATCCTTCCAGGCCTTCCGTATAATCAACCGAACCGCCCACCAGATATTGCAGGCTCATTGGATCAACGACCAGTGAGACGCCCTGCTTTTCAATTGTCATATCGCCATCGTTCAGCTGGTCGTCAAACGTAAAGCCATACTGGAAACCACTGCAACCGCCACCGGTGATATAGACGCGAAGTTTCAGCGCCGGGTTCTCTTCATCGGCAATCAGGTTTTTCACCTTGGTGGCTGCGGCGTCGGTAAACTGCAACGGCAGTGCTACTACTTCATCACTCATGTTTTACTCCGGTAAACGCCCAGGTCAGAAAACGACCTTAATAACGCTATTATCAGTCAGCACCTCAGCGCAATCAAGCTCTGCCCTTCGCACTCTGTGCCGCTTTCCCCTCCGTTCAGGTCGCTGTGGGTGAATCCACCTTTCGTCTGCTGCTGCTCTTCCGTAGAATGGCGCCATATTTTTCTGAAACGCTGGAGCCGAAAATGAGTAAGTCCGAACAACTGTTTGCCGAGGCACAACGCCTGATTCCGGGTGGGGTAAACTCGCCAGTACGCGCATTTACCGGTGTGGGCGGCGTTCCACTGTTTATTGAACATGCTGATGGTGCGTATCTGTATGACGCTGATGGCAAAGCCTATATCGACTATGTCGGCTCATGGGGACCGATGGTGCTGGGCCATAACAACGCGGCGATCCGTAATGCGGTGATCGAAGCAGCCCAGCGCGGCCTGAGCTTTGGCGCACCGACCGAAATGGAAGTGACCATGGCGCAGCTGGTGTGTGAGCTGGTGCCGAGCATGGAGATGGTGCGGATGGTTAACTCCGGTACCGAAGCGACCATGAGCGCAATCCGTCTGGCTCGAGGCTTTACCGGCCGCGATAAAATTATTAAGTTTGAAGGCTGCTATCACGGCCATGCCGATCATTTGCTGGTGAAAGCCGGTTCCGGTGCCCTGACGCTGGGTCAGCCAAACTCGCCGGGCGTACCAGCAGATTTCGCTAAACATACCCTGACCTGCACTTTCAACGATCTCGTCTCCGTGCGCAGCGCCTTCGAGCAATATCCTGATGCCATCGCTGCCATCATCGTTGAGCCGGTTGCCGGTAATATGAACTGCATCCCGCCGCAGCCAGAATTCCTGCCGGGCCTGCGCGCGCTCTGCGATGAGTTCGGCGCACTGCTGATTATCGATGAAGTGATGACCGGCTTCCGTGTGGCGCTGGGTGGTGCGCAGGCTCACTACAATGTGCGTCCTGATCTGACCTGCCTCGGAAAAATTATCGGTGGCGGGATGCCAGTCGGTGCATTCGGTGGCCGTCGCGACGTGATGGCTGCACTGGCGCCGACCGGCCCGGTTTATCAGGCAGGAACGCTCTCCGGTAACCCGATCGCGATGGCTGCCGGTTTTGCCTGCCTGACGCAGATCGCGCAGCCGGGCACGCACGAGAAGCTCGATACCCTGACCCGCAAGCTGGCAGAGGGTCTGCGCGAAGCCGCACAACAGCAAAATATTCCGCTGGTGATTAACCATGTTGGCGGGATGTTTGGCCTGTTCTTCACCGATGCTGACAGCGTGACCTGTTACGCCGATGTGACCCGCTGCGATGTGGAACGCTTTAAAACCTTCTTCCATCTGATGCTGGAGGAAGGCGTTTACTTTGCGCCATCAGCTTATGAAGCGGGCTTCATGTCACTGGCGCACAGCGAAGAGGATATTCAGCGCACGGTTGATGCCGCGCGTCGTTGTTTCGCGAAGCTGTAATTTCGGTAACGTTAAAGATGAAGACCGGCTTGCGCTGGTCTTTTTTTTAACCTGAACGACGCAGCAACCAGATAAAGTAAGGTGCACCTAAAAATGTCGCCATCAGCCCGGCAGGAATTTGATCCGGGAATGCCAGCATCCGCCCGCACCAGTCAGCCAGCACCATCAGTCCCGCCCCCAGTAATCCCGACAGCAGCAGTTGCGGCAAGGCACGCCGGAACCCCAGCATGCGCGCCATGTGCGGCGCCATTAATCCAACAAAACTCAGCGGACCAATAGTCAGCGTTGCGCTGGCGGTCAGCGCGGCTGCCAGCAGCAGCAGACTCAGCCGCGCGGGCGTTAATGCCATGCCGGCCGAGCGTGCGGTAGCACTTCCCAGCGGCAGCAGCGTCAGCCAGCGGCTCGCCAGTGGTGCCAGCGAGACCAGCAGCAGCGCACAGAGTGCGCTCTGGATCGCCTGACTGCCGCTGATGTTATAGGTTGAGCCGGAGATCCAGCTCAGCAGCCCGCCCATGCGGGGATCGCCACTTGCCAGCAGCAGCATCAGCAGGGTGACAAAGGCGCTGTTAAGCGCCATACCCGCCAGCAGCATTCTCTCAGGTGAGAAGCCGCCACGACTGGCTACCGCCATGATCACCAGCAGCGTCAGCGCGGCCCCCATCGCACCGGCGGGCAGCAGCCATGCCATCGCATCGCCCGGCACTAAGAACATCATGACGACGACGCCACAGGCGGCACCTGAACTGATGCCCAGCACTTCCGGGCTGGCCATAGGATTACCGGTCAGCCGCTGGATCAGGCTCCCCGCCACGCCCAGCATCAGGCCGGTCACCAGCGCAGCCAGCACGCGCGGTGCACGCCACGGAAGCAAAGAGTGCAGCATCTCGCCCGATGACCCGACCCAGCCCAGCGCATCACGCCCAAACGCCAGCGCACCCCACACCAGCAGGGCAAGCACCGCGAGACCCGTCAGCGTCCAGCGCAACAGGTTTTGTCGCTCGGCGGGTACGTTGTCGCCCTGATTCAGGGCGGGCGGCACTGAACCCGTTCGCAGTCGCGGCAGCAGCCACAACAAAATGGGTACACCGAGCAGTGCCGTGGCCGTTCCGGTCGGGATATCGCGCCAGTGTGCGCTAAGCCATAACACGCAACTGTCGGCCAGCCACAGCAGCAGCGCGCCGGTAAGCGGTGCCAGCAGCATCCGGCTGAGGAGCCGTCGACCACCCAGCAGCTTCGCCAGCAGCGGCGCAAACAGTCCGATAAAACCGATGATACCGGCGACATTCACCAGCTGTGCGCTGAGCAGGATTGCCAGCCCGAGGCCACCAACACGCGCCACCGAGAGCGCCAGCCCCAGATTTTTTGCTACACCATCATCCAGCCCCATCAGTGTCAGCGGACGCAGCAGCGCCAGCGCCAGCAGAAACGCCAGCAGCAGGCGCGGCCAGAGCTGCTGCACATTTTCCCAGCTCATCTGATTCAGCGCGCCGGTGCTCCACAGAAACATGTTCTGCAGCTGATCGTGATTGAAGATAGCGAAGATTTGATTTACCGCGCCGCTGTAGAAGCTCAGCACCAGCCCGGCCAGAATCAGCGTCACCGGCGACAGACGTTTGCCCCAGGCCACACCAAACACCAGCGCGGCCACCAGCAACGCTCCGCCAAGCGCGGCAAACTGCTGTGTCAGCGCGCCGCCCGGCAGATGCCACAGCGTCGCCACGGTAATACCCAGCTGCGCGCCGGAAGAGACACCCAGTGTGGTGGGTTCGGCCAGCGGGTTCCGCAATATCTGCTGAAACAACAGGCCGGCAAGCCCCAGCCCGGCGCCCACCAGCAGCGCCAGCGCCGTGCGCGGCAGCAGGCTGTAGTGAAACACCATCTGCGGCAGGCTATCGACCGTCGGTGACCAGAATGCCTGCCACCACTCATGCTGCGGCAGCGCATGGTGCAGATTAACCAGCGTCAGGCTGAGTGAGAGCAGAAAAAGCAGGCTGAGGAGACCTGCGGGAAACAGAGCATGGCGCATCAGTGCGTCTCCAGCGCGCGTTCCAGCACGCGAACAAAGTGCAGCGCCGAAAGCGTAGCACCGTAATACCAGACTGCAGGGACGCGCTGAAAGCGTCCGGTGCGAACAAACGGCATGGCCTGCCACAGCGGGCTGCGCATCAACTGCTGCATCTCTGCGTCATTGTCATGATCAAAACAGATGACATCCACATTTCCAGCCTGCGCCAGCTGCTCGATGCCGATTACCGCGCTACCCCAGAAATTTGTTTCGCCCTGCCAGCCATTTTTCAGGCCCAGCAGCGTCATTACTTCCAGGAACAGACTGTTTTTACCAAAGGTGATGGCGTGACGGCTGTCGAGCAGCGACATCAGCAGAATCGTGCGTCCGGCATAGGGCGCCAGCCGCTGACGCGCCTGTGCCAGTTGCGCATCGACCTCGCGCAGATGTTGCTCAGCGCGATCGCGTAATCCAAGTCTCGCCGCCAGCTTACGCAGCGATGCCCGCGCGGCGGTGAAGGGTTTCCCGTCGCCGCTGTGAAGGTCAAAGCCCATGATCGGTGCGATGCGTGTAAGTTTCTCTTCAGGCGGGCCATAGCCATTTGAACAGAGGATCAGCGACGGCTGCATTTGTGCCATCAGCTCAAGATTAGGTTCGGTGCGCAGACCCACATCGATCACGTCCGCAGGCAGCGGCGGCTCCCCGACCCAGATGTTGTAGTTGTGCAGATCAGCCACGCCCCAGGGCGTAACGCCCAGAGCGATCAACAGTTCGGTGGGAAGCCACTCCAGTGCAATAATCCGGCCCGGATTGGGCGTGGCAGCACGCAGGGGAAGTGCACAAAACAGTGGCGAGGCCGCGAGTGCCAGCAACAGTCGGCGGCGATAAAGATCGGGCATCATCCTTTCCTTAACAAACAAAACTGACCGGCGCGCCGCCCTGCGGATGCGGTAAAATGCCCATCGGGATGCCATAGATCGCGCCGAGCACCTCAGGCTGCATAATCGCCTGCGCGTTACCTTCGGCAATCATCGCGCCCTGACGCAGTGCCACCAGATGATCGCAGTAGCGGGCTGCCATATTGATATCGTGCAGCACCGCAATCACGGTTAAGCCGCGCTGCTGGCTCAGATCTTTTATCAGCGCCAGCACCTCAACCTGATGAGCGATATCCAGCGCCGACGTCGGTTCATCCAGCAGCAGACAGCGACTGTTCTGCGCCACCATCATCGCCAGCCAGGCGCGCTGACGCTCACCGCCCGACAGACTGTCCACCAGTCGCCCGGCAAAGGGCTTTAGCCCGACCTGGGCAATCGCATCTTCTACCCTGTCCCGATCGTCCTGCCCGAAACGGCCCAGCGCGCCGTGCCAGGGATAGCGACCAATCGCCACCAGTTCACGCACCGTCATCCCTTCGGCTGCCGGTAACTGCTGCGGCAGATAGGCCACCTCGCGGGCAAACGCTTTGCTGTTCCAGCGCCCGACCGGCTGCTGATTCAGCAGCACCTCTCCGCCGCTGGCCACGTGATGACGGCCCAGCATTTTCAACAGCGTCGACTTACCGGAACCGTTATGACCAATCAGCGCGGTCATTTTGCCAGGTGGAAAGGTCAGCGAGAGGGGCTGAAGGAGAGTTCGGCCGGGCACTTCAAAACTGGCGTTTGCCAGCGTAAAAGTCGCCTCTTCTGCGTGCGGATGCGGCATGGTTATCCCTGTGAACGAACGGGCGCCGAAGCGCCCGGTTAAATCAGAATCTGAAGGTCGCGGTGCCGACAATCTTACGCTCCGCGCCCCAGTAGCAGGCGTATTCCCGGTAGCAGCTGGCGACATACTCGCGGTTGAACAGATTGTTGACGTTAACGCCCACCGTTGAGCCCGGCAGACCGAAACGACCGAGGTCATATTTAAGCGCCGCATCTACCGTGGTGTAACCGGCAACCTTAAAGTTCTGGTTCTGCTCGGTGCCAGTGCTATAGAGACCCTGGCTCTCGCCGACATAACGCACACCCGCGCCCACTGTCACGCCCGACAGGGCTGTCTCGTGGAAGGTGTAGTCGCTCCACAGTGAGGCCATATTTTTAGGGACGCTCACCGGCGTTTTGCCTTTCAGCTGCGTGTCTTCGGTATATTCCGCATCGGTGTAGGTGTAGGACGCCGTGAGGTTAACGTTGGCATTGAGTGCCGCTTTCGCTTCCAGCTCTACGCCGCGCGACCGGATTTCACCGCTTTGAACACTAAAGTTTGGGTGATTCTTCGTATCAGGATCGGCCGTCAGGTTTTTGGTTTTGGTCAGCTGATAAAGTGCTGCGGTAAGCACCACCGGGCGATCTTTCGGTACATATTTCACGCCCGCTTCATACTGTTTAGCGCGTGACGGATCAAACGCCTGACCATCATAGGTCGAACCCGCGTTTGGAATAAAGGCTTCGCTGTAGCTGAAATAAGGTGCGATGCCGTTATCAAACACATAGTTCACACCGCCGCGCCAGGTAAACGCCTGATCGTTCTGGCGATCAACGCTATCCGCCACCCGATCGTAAACCGAGTTCATGGCATAGTCGTATCGGCCGCCCAGCGTCAGCACCCAGCGGTTCCACTCCATCTGATCCTGCGTATAGAGGCCGGTCTGACGTTGCTTGTTGAGATGCTGATAAGGATCGGCAAAAGGTGTGACGCTGTTATCGCCATATTGCGGATTTACCGCGTTCAGGTTCGATGCCGAGCCAAACTGTGCGTCGATATCATTGCGGGTCCGCTGGAAGTCCACCCCCAGCAGCAGCGTATGATCAACCTGGCCGGTGGCAAACTTCGCCTGCGCCTGGGTATCGACCGCCAACTGGTTGAGCTTCTCATGGGAAACGGCCGAACCACGGGTAATTTCCTGAGTCTCCGGGGTAAACCCATTGCCATAGATACTGCGGTAATCGGTGCGCAGGTCGGCGTAACGCAGGTTCTGGCGCAACGTCCAGGTGTCGTTGAGGCTGTGCTCGGCGTTATAGCCCACCATTTTGGTGGTGCGTGAAATCTTGTTGCTCTGCTCGCCTTCATCGAAGTTGGTCGGCAGCTTGTACTGGCTGCCATCGGCACGGGTGATAGGCACTACGGTGCCCTGACGCGGCAGCCAGCCGTAGTAGCCGGTTTCTGGCTCGTTCTGGAAATAGGTCAGCAGGTCAACGCGAGTGCGATCGTCGGGACGCCAGCTGAAAGCCGGTGCGATGGTGTAGCGCTTCTCTTTGTTCATCGCCTGTTGCGCATCCTGACTGCGCGCCTGACCGGTCAGACGATAGCTGTAGACACCGTCATCATCCAGCGCGCCGCCAAAGTCAAAGCCAGTCGAGAAGAGGTTATCGTTGCCCATCTGGAACTGCACTTCGCGCAGGGTTTCCTGGGTCGGACGCTTGCTCACCAGCGAGACCACACCGCCAGGATTGCTTTTGCCGTAGAGTACCGATACCGGACCGCGCAGCAGTTCGGCGCGCTCCAGGAAATAAGGATCGATAGCAAACTCAGAGTAGTTATCCCCCTGCAGTTTCAGGCCATCCATATACTGATTGGTATTAGTTTCGCTGAAGCCGCGAATCGACAACGCATCAATCACATCTGAGCTGCCACGGTTACCGGTCAGTACGCCAGGCGTATAGTTAAATGCCCCTTTCACGCTGGTGACATTGCGCATTTCCATCTCTTCGCGGGTGACCACGGAGACAGACTGCGGATTTTTTTCAATCGGCGTATCGGTTTTCGTACCGGTGGCGCTGCGTTTGGCTGCCACAGTGGGTGCCGGGCCCCAGGCGCTTTCCGCCTCGGCGCCGCTGCCGCCATCCGCTGAAACCACCATCGTCTCCGCCTGTGCGGCGTAAAGTGAGGTGCTCAGACTGAGAGAGATCATGATGCCCAGAAGCGGTCGGGAAAATGTTTTTTTGGTGTCGGCTGCAAAAGTCGTTCGCGCATTCATAAATGTGTCTCAGAAAATAGGCCCTTAAGGGCGAATCGAAACGATAATGATTATTATAACGGATTAGATAATATGCGAACTTCAGCGGACACTGCAAGAAGAAATCCCAGTCGTGACGCCGTTTGCAGGGCGATTGATGCGTATTAATCAGCAACAAAAAAAGGGCGCCGAAGCGCCCTTATAAACCTGTCTGACTGATTTATTTGCCAAACATATCTTTGATCCAGCCTGCTACGCCGTCGCTGTCTTTCTGCTCCTGCGGTTGCTGGGCCGGTTGTTGTTGCGGCTGCTGCTGCTGCTGTTGATCAAACAGCTGTTGCTGCTGCTGAACCTGCTGCTGCTGTTGCTGACACAGCGCATTCGGATCCAGCGCCCACACCGGCAGAGAACGCCAGGTGCTGCTGCCCGTGCCACAGACAAAGTTACCGGCTGAATCGACATTCATCATCGACACATCCTCCGGTGGCGTCAGCTGCAACGGCATCGGTGCCTGAATGTCGAGGTAACGACGATAAAGCTGCATCGCGCCACTGGCACCATAGAGTTTGGTCGGCTGGTTGTTATCGCGCCCCACCCAGGTGATCGCGACTTCTTTGCCATCAATACCGGCAAACCAGCTGTCGACCAGGTCGTTGGTGGTACCGGTTTTACCGGCCAGATGCGCATTCGGGAAGCGCGCACCCAGTGCACGGGCGGTACCGTGGTCAGCAACCTGCTGCATGGTGTAGAGCGTCAGATAGGCCGCCTGCGCGGGTTCAACCCGTTCTGCCTGCGGATAGCTCTGATAGAGCACGCTACCATCTTCCGCAATCACCGAACGTACTGCAGAGAGCGATGCGCGGTTACCGCCGCTGGCGATTGACTGGAACGCCTGCGCCACTTCAACCGGCGTCAGGTTCATGGCACCCAGCAGCATCGCCGGAACCGGATGCAGCTGATCTTTCGGCACACCCAGCTTGCTCCAGGTATCCACCACCGCATCCAGCCCCAGCGTCATACCGAGGTTAACCGTCGGCACGTTCATGGAGTTGGTGAGCGCATCCACCAGCATCACTTTTCCGCTGAAGCGACGATCGTCGTTCATCGGTTTCCAGACGCTGCCGTTTGGCTGCTTCAGCGCAATCGGCTCATCGGCGATCCAGCTGTTCAGCCGGTAGCTGTTTGGCTGGCTCAGCGCGGTGAGGTAGGTGGCGGGTTTCGCCAGTGAACCAATAGAGCGGCGCGCCTGTAACGCACGGTTGTAACCGGCGTACTGCGGATCGGCACCGCCGACCATGGCGCGGACTTCACCGCTAAAGCGGTCAACCACCACCATCGCGGTTTCCAGATCTTTCAGGCCACGCTGTTTTTTCAGCGTCGGAATACCATCAATAACGGCTTTTTCGGCTGCATCCTGTGACACCGGATCCAGCGTAGTGAAGATTTTCACGCCGGAGAGATCTTTAATCTTATCGCCCAGTTTCGCCTGAAGCTCGTTACGCACCATCTGCATAAAGGCAGGCTGCGGCGTGATCACGCCCCCTTTCGGCTGCACGCCCAGCGGACGCGCCGACAGCATGTCATACAGCTCCTGGTCGATCACTTTCTGCTGCTGCAACAGGCGCAGCACCAAATTGCGTCGTTCCAGCGCCAGTTTCGGGTTACGCCACGGGTTATAGAGCGACGCACCTTTCACCATGCCAACCAGCATCGCCTGCTGATCCAGACTGAGCTCATCCACCGGGCGGCCAAAGTAGTAAAGGCTCGCCAGCGGGAAGCCGCGGATCTGATCACTCCCTGCCTGACCGAGATAGACCTCGTTCAGATAGAGTTCCAGAATGCGATCTTTGCTGTAGCGCGCATCCATGATCACCGCCATATAGGCTTCACGCGCTTTACGCCACAGTGAACGCTCGTTGGTGAGGAACAGGTTCTTCACCAGCTGCTGGGTCAGCGTACTGCCGCCCTGCACCGCTTTCCCGGCCGTGATGTTCGCCAGGAAGGCGCGACCAATGGAGTACGGGCTGATGCCATCGTGCTCATAGAAATGGCGATCTTCGGTAGCGATCAGCGTATCGACCAGCAGATCCGGGAAACCGGCGCGTGGCACAAAGAGACGCTGTTCACCATTCGGCGACTGCAGCATGGTGATCAGGCGTGGATCGAGGCGGAAAAAGCCAAAATCACGGCCGGTTTCGAGGTTTTTAATCTCGCTCAGCTCATCTTTCGTGAAGCTCATGCGCGCGTGGATCTGTCCCTCTTTACTGTCGGGGAAATCAAACGGGCGACGCAGCAGATCGATGGTGTTGCCCTTCACCGAAAACTCGCCAGGGCGGGTAATTCGGGAGACTTCGCGATACTGGGTTCCTTCCAGCAGCGCCACCATTTCACTTTTGTTGTAGGCCATACCCGGTTCCAGGCTGACCATGCGACCATAGACGGTCGCGGGCAGTTGCCACACTTTACCGTCAATACGGCTGCGAATTTCTGAGTCGAGGTAGATGCCCCATGCGACCATGACCACCACAAACACCAGGAACAGTTTAATTAACCATCCCAGCCAACGGCGTTTGCCGCGCGGTGGTTTTCCACCTTTACCTTTACGTGGCACCGGCGCTTCCTCCTCGTCATCATTAAAATCGTCCTGATCGATATCCTGTTCGATATCCCTGCGTCGTCCCCGGCCCGCACTGCTGCGCGGCGGCAACGGTTTACCTTTGCGCCCTATTGGTTCGCGATCGTTCCCAGACATGACTTTTTTTCTCCAGGCAGTGCTTACGGCAGCGCCGCTACTCTAACTGCTTTCTCGCGTGCCGCATGGCAGAACCCTCTGAATTCGATCCAGCGGACTCAACCCTGCGGGGACATTTTTTTGGTTCGCCTTGTTGGCAAGGCATTGGCCGGATCCTCTGGCCAGGGATGTTTAGGATAACGCCCCTTCATCTCTTTCCTGACTTCAGGCCAGGCACCGCGCCAGAACGCCGCCAAATCGCGGGTGATCTGCAATGGGCGCTGGGCGGGCGATAACAGCTCCAGCACCAGCGGAATACGTCCTTCCGCCACGGCAGGATTCGTCGCCTCACCAAACATCTCCTGAATCCTGACCGCCAGCGCGGGCGGCTTGTCCGCATCATAGCGGATCGGCAGCCGGCTTCCGGTCGGCACAGTGTAATGAGTTGGCAGCACAGTATCCAGCCGCTGACGTTGCGACCATGTGAGTAAATGTAAGAGTGCCGTCGTCAGGTTCACCGCCTGCAGGCTGCGGAGATCGCGCACTGCTGACATCTGCGACAATAGCCACTGTGGCAGGCTCTTAAGCAGGCTCTCATCGTCTGTGGCGGGCCAGCTCTCTTCCGGCAACCACTGCGCCGCACACTGGATGCGCAGGCGCAGCTGTTCGGCATCCGGCGTCCAGCCCAGCACCGACAGACCTTTTTCGGCAATCCAGCGCAACATGGCTGCGTGCAGCACCGCCGGTTCCGGGCGCGCCATCGGCTGGGTCTTCAGTATCAGCGCGCCAATCTGCTCGCGTCTGAACGCGCGCAGTGTGCCTTTCTCTTCGTCCCACTCCACTTCAGTGCGGCGCTCAATCAATGCGGGCTGCTGCTGGCACAACGTCTCAATGTCGACCGGTAGCGCCAGCAACATCCGGGCATCCGGCGTGGTACTGCCCTGTAACAGAGCAGGCGCAATCAGCCATTCATTGCGTGTCAGGCCATCCTGCTCATCCAGTCTGGCACCCAGGCCGTTGGCCAGTTGATAACGGCCACTCTGGTCACGTCGCCGCGCCAGCCGATCGCCAAAACCTGCCGCCAGCAAGCCAGCGAAACGATCTTCATCGACCCGTCCGCCACGAATTTTGAGTCGTTGCTGCCACTGCTGCGCGCGTCGCTGCCATGGAGACTGTGGCCGATGCAGGGCATCCCGCAGATCGGCACTGCCGCTACGCGGAGGATCTTCCAGAATCGCCACCAGCAGCGCGGCGCTGGCAACCGCATCCGGTTCATCGCCTGCGGCACAGAGCATAGCAGCCAGTCGGGGATCGCAGCCCAGCTGCGCCATGCGCCGTCCCAGCGTGTTGAGCAGGCCGTTGCTGTCCAGCGCACCCAGGCGAGTCAGCTGCTGTTTTGCGGCATCCAGATTTCTGGCGGGCGGCTGATCCAGCCACTGTAACTGGTGCGGCTCGGTACAGCCCCACTGCAGCAGATCCAGCCACAGCGACGAGAGATCGCTGTTCACAATTTCCGGTTCGCTCTGCGCCGCCGCACGGGATGCCTGCTCCTGCGGTAACAGATGCAGACAGAGTCCCGGCATCAGTCGCCCGGCGCGACCTGCACGCTGGATCATGGATGCCTGGCTGATTCGCTGGGTCTGCAGCCGCGTCACGCCGCTGCGGGCGTCAAACAGAGCGCTGCGCTCAAGCGCGCTGTCGACCACCAGCCGGATCCCCTCAATGGTCAGGCTGGTCTCAGCGATATTGGTGGCAAGCACCACTTTGCGGCGTCCGGCAGCAGCGGGAAGTATCGCCCGGCGCTGCGCCGCCAGCGGCAGTGCCCCATAGAGCGGTGTCAGGTCCACGTCGTCGCTGATGCGTGATTCCAGTTCGCGTTTCACCCGTTCAATTTCCGCCACGCCCGGCAGAAACAGCAGAAGTGATCCGGCTTCATCGCGCAGCAGCTGGGCGACTTCACGCGCGACCGCCTCTTCAAAACGCACGTTCTGATTCAGCGACGCATAACGACGCTCAACCGGATAGCTGCGCCCTTCTGAGACAATCAATGGCGCATCCGGCAGCAGCGCCGCCAGTCGGGCATTATCCAGCGTGGCGGACATCAGCATGATTTTAAGGTCGTCGCGCAGCCCCTGCTGCACATCGAGCAGCAGCGCCAGCGCCAGATCGGCCTGCAGGCTGCGCTCGTGAAACTCATCAAGGATCACCAGCGACACGCCCTCCAGCATCGGATCGTGCTGAAGCATGCGCGTGAGCATGCCTTCGGTCACCACTTCAAGCCGGGTCTGTGGCCCGACGCAGCTTTCGCCACGCATCCTGAACCCCACCGTGGCTCCCGGCTGCTCACCGAGCTGCTCCGCCAGCCGCTGCGCGACATTACGCGCCGCCAGCCGGCGTGGCTCCAGCATAATGATTCGTCCCGGCAAGGCTGCATGCTGTAGTAACTGCAAGGGCAGCCAGGTCGATTTTCCCGCGCCGGTGGGCGCGGCCAGCAGGATTTGAGAGGCGTCACGCAGCGCCGCCAGGATGTCAGGCAGCACCACGCTGACCGGTAAATCGCTCACAGCAAACTCCGCTTCTGCCTGTGCTAAGATGGCGCGCATTGTAGCACGTGATATTTGCCGGAGAGCGCCATGGCGACACAACGCTTATTTTTTGCCATCAGCCTGCCTGACGAGATGCAGCAGCAGCTGGTGCACTGGCGGGCAGACAACTTTCCTGCCGAGGCGGGCCAGCCAGTGGTCGCAGCGAATCTGCATCTGACGCTGGCATTTCTGGGTGAGGTCGCGCCGCAAACCTCCCAGCAACTGCAAACGCTGGCTTCCCGCATTATCCAGCCCGGTTTTGATCTCGACCTGGATGATGCCGGACACTGGCCACGTCCGGGCGTGGTCTGGCTGGGTTGCCAGCGCGCACCACGGGGTCTGCTGCAGCTCGCCAGCCTGCTCCGTGCGCAGGCCGCCCGACATGGCTGTTACCAGAGTCCGCAGCCGTTTCATCCACATATCACGCTGTTACGCCATGCCACTCAGCCGGTTGCGTTACCGCCACGCGGCTTTCACTGGCGTTTTCACGTCTCCACGTTTTCCCTGTTTGCCTCTGAATATGCCCGGGGCCGCACCCGCTATCGCGCTCTGGCCAGTTGGCCATTAACGTCTCAGGATCCGCATGCACTTCTCTCCTCCTCTTAAACCCGCCCGCCTGATTGCCCGTTACAAACGTTTCCTTGCCGATGTTATGACGCCGGACGGTGAGGTTCTGACGATCCACTGTGCCAACACCGGCGCCATGACGGGCTGTGCTACGCCGGGCGATCGGGTCTGGTATTCAACGTCCGACAGCCTGACCCGCAAATACCCTCACAGCTGGGAGCTGACCGAAACGCAGCAGGGCCACTGGATTTGTGTCAATACTCTGCGCGCTAACCAGCTGGTGGCTGAAGCGCTGGATCAAAACAGGCTGCCCGCGCTGGCGGGGTATTCCCAGCGTCAGGCGGAAGTAAAATATGGCAGTGAAAAAAGCAGAATTGATTTCCTGCTCAAGGCAGATGCCCGGCGCAACTGCTATATTGAGGTGAAATCCGTAACCCTTCTCCATGAAGGAAAAGGTTATTTTCCGGATGCGGTGACGATTCGAGGACAGAAGCACCTGCGTGAACTGGCGACAGTTGCAGCAGAGGGTCATCGGGCCGTTTTGTTGTTTGCCGTTTTGCACTCGGGGATTGAGGACGTTTCCCCGGCACGCCACATTGATGCGGTGTATGCAGAACAACTGGCTCAGGCGCAACAGGAAGGCGTAGAGATTTTAGCGTATCAGGCAGACTTATCGGCGGAGGGAATGTTTCTTAAATCGCCGATCAACGTAACCTTGTAATATCTTTTGCAATTTTATGTGTTAAGAATGTTCTGAGCTAAGGGCTGAATACGCTGTTCCTCACAGGCTTGTCAAGGTGTGTTCATGAAGAATTGCCAACCCTGACTGCTTCTGTTATTTATAGCGGCCTGTTTTTTTCCCCAATGGGGGATCGATGTACCCCGCAGACGTTAAATGCAGGCTGGCAGCAACGCCACTGCGAGACGGAAGTCAGAGGGTATAGTGCGTGTTATCCAGGAGAAGCAACATGCAAGAAGGTCAAAACCGTAAAACATCGTCCCTGAGTATTCTCGCTATCGCTGGTGTTGAACCTTATCAGGTGAAGCCAGGCGAAGAGTATATGAACGACGCGCAGCTGACCCATTTTCGCAAGATTCTGGAAGCCTGGCGTAATCAATTGCGGGACGAAGTCGATCGTACTGTATCGCATATGCAGGATGAAGCCGCTAACTTCCCGGACCCGGTTGACCGTGCCGCGCAGGAAGAGGAATTCAGTCTGGAGCTGCGTAACCGCGATCGCGAACGTAAACTGATCAAAAAGATCGAGAAGACGCTGAAGAAAGTCGAAGATGACGACTTCGGTTATTGCGATTCCTGTGGCGTTGAGATTGGTATTCGCCGTCTCGAAGCGCGTCCTACTGCCGATCTCTGCATCGACTGTAAGACGTTAGCAGAAATTCGTGAGAAACAAATGGCCGGCTAATGCCGCGTCCAGCCTGTTACCACGCAGCGGAACAAATGTTTGTTTGTCCGCTGCGTGGTCACTTCTGAATCCTATGCCATCCTCCTGTATCGGTCGCTTCGCCCCTTCTCCCTCTGGTGAACTCCATTTTGGCTCGCTTATTGCTGCCCTGGGCAGTTACCTGAGCGCACGCGCGCAAAACGGCATCTGGCGGGTAAGAATTGAAGATATCGATCCGCCACGGGAAGTATCCGGTGCCGCCAGCCGTATCCTGCATCAGCTGGAACACTACGGCTTAACCTGGGATGGCGATGTGTTGTGGCAGTCCCAGCGTCATGAAGCCTACCGGGAGGCGCTGGCCTGGCTGCAGCAGCATCGCCAGAGCTATTTCTGCACCTGCCCGAGGCGTCGCATCCAGGAGATTGGCGGTTTCTATGATGGTTACTGCCGGGAACGACAACGCGGACCCGCAAACGCCGCGCTACGTTTGCGACAGCATGCGCCGGTCTTTGCGTTTGAGGATCGACTGCGCGGCCATGTGGAGGCGGACCGACGCCTGGCACAGGAAGACTTTATCATTCACCGTCGTGATGGCCTGTTTGCCTATAACCTGGCGGTGGTTGTCGATGATCATTTTCAGGGTATTACCGAAGTGGTTCGCGGCGCAGATCTTATTGAGCCGACGGTACGACAGATTGCGCTCTATCAGCAATTTGGCTGGCCGGAGCCTGCCTGGTTACATCTGCCGCTGGCGCTTAACCATGATGGCAATAAGTTATCAAAGCAGAATCATGCACCTTCGCTGCCGGATGGCGATGCCAGACCGCTGCTGGTGGCAGCATTGCGTTTCCTTGGACAGCCTGTTTCAGACGGCTGGCAGGACTTAACGCAGGACAAACTGCTGTCTGATGCGGTGTCGCAGTGGAATATCGCTTTGATGCCGCAACAGAACGCCCTGAAACCGGATGCATAGACAACAGCATTCTCAAACGGTTCTCAACAGGCTATGATTAGCCGCTGATTTTACCTACACCCTAATTGCCACTGTCGAGGTGTCCCATTTTTACCCGAGTAGCTAATTTTTGCCGGAAAGTCCTGAAGCGTGATGAAGAGGAAGCCCCAGCAGAGGTTGAACCAGAGCGTCTGATGACCATCATCCCTCGTGAAAGCCATACCATCTCACGTAAAGACATCAGCGAAAATGCCCTCAAAGTGCTCTATCGCCTGAACAAAGCCGGTTATGAAGCCTATCTGGTAGGCGGTGGCGTGCGCGATTTGCTACTGGGGCAAAAACCCAAAGATTTCGACGTGACCACCAACGCCACGCCAGAGCAAATGCGTAAGCTGTTCCGCAACTGTCGCCTGGTCGGTCGTCGTTTCCGTCTGGCACACGTCATGTTTGGCCCGGAAGTGATCGAAGTCGCAACGTTCCGTGGCCATCATCAGGTGGAAGAGATTGCAGAAGATCGTAACAGTTCGCAGCGCGCCCAGAGTGGCATGCTGCTGCGCGATAATATCTTTGGTTCTATCGAAGATGATGCCCAGCGTCGCGATCTCACCATCAACAGCCTCTACTACAGCGTGGCTGATTTCAGCGTGCGCGACTATGTCGGCGGCATCAGCGATCTCGAACAGGGCATTATCCGCCTGATTGGCGATCCGGAAACCCGCTACCGTGAAGATCCGGTGCGGATGCTGCGCGTTGCGCGTTTTGCCGCCAAGCTCAATATGCGTATTGCGCCGGAGACCGCCGAGCCGATTCCGCGTCTCGCCTCACTGCTACGTGATATCCCGCCTGCACGCCTGTTTGAAGAGTCACTGAAACTGCTACAGGCCGGATACGGTTACAGCACCTATCTTAAACTGTGTGAATATCAGCTGTTCCAGCCGCTGTTCCCGACGCTGGCACGCAACTTCACGGAAAACAGCGACAGTCACATGGAGCGGATGCTGGCTCAGGTGCTGAAAAATACCGATAACCGCATTCACAACGATATGCGCGTTAATCCGGCATTTCTGTTTGCCGCGATGTTCTGGTATCCGCAGCTTGAAGCGGCCGAACGCATCGCGCAGGAAAGTGGCCTGACCTACTTCGAAGCTTTTGCGATGGCGATGAACGATACGCTGGATGAAGCCTGCCGTGCGCTGGCGATTCCGAAGCGTATTACTTCGCTTATCCGCGATATCTGGCTGTTGCAGTTACGCATGTCACGCCGTCACGGTAAACGTGCCTGGAAACTGATGGAGCATCCGAAATTCCGCGCCGCTTACGATCTGCTGGCGCTGCGGGCAGAAGTGGAAAATAACCCTGAACTGCTGCGCCTGAGCCAGTGGTGGGGTGAATTCCAGGTGGCTGCGCCGCCGCATCAGAAAAACATGCTGAATAACCTGGGTGATGATCCGGTGCCACGCAATAAATCGCGTCGTCCGCGCCGCCGTCCTTCCGCGCCGCGTCGTGACAATCAAAACGCCTCATGACACGGGTTTATCTCGCGTTAGGCAGTAACCTGGCCGATCCGCTGCATCAGGTTGATGCAGCGCTGACCGCACTGGATGCGTTGCCGCAGACGCAACGCATCGCCACCTCTCCGTTCTACCGCACGCCGCCCTATGGCCCACCCGATCAGCCCGATTTTCTCAATGCCGCAGTGGCACTTGAAACCGATCTCAGCGCAGACGCGCTGCTTGACCATACCCAGCGGATTGAGCTGGAGCATGGCCGGGTGCGCAAGGCAGAACGCTGGGGCCCCCGCACGCTCGACATCGATCTGATGCTGTTTGGCGAAGCGGTGATCAACACGGAGCGGTTGATTGTGCCGCATTATGATCTGCAGAACCGCGCATTTATGCTGGTGCCGCTGCTGGCGATTGCCCCGGATGCCCACCTGCCCGACGGCCGCGCACTCAGCACTCTTCTTGCCGCCCTCGACAGCAGCAGCATCGCGCTGTGGCACGGCTGATCAGACAAACGCAACTCTCTGATTCCGCTCTTTCACGCTATCCAGTAAACTGCGCCCATCAGAATTCCTGAGTTGAGAGCGCCATGAAACCCACCACGATTTCACATCTGCGTCAGGCGAAAGCCAGCGGTAAAAAGTTCGCGACGCTGACCGCCTACGATTTCAGTTTTGCCCGTCTGTTTGCCGATGAAGGTATTCAGGTGTTGCTTGTTGGTGATTCACTGGGAATGACGGTGCAGGGGCACGACTCCACGCTGCCGGTCACGGTCAGCGATATCGCTTATCACACCACCGCCGTACGCCGGGGTGCGCCGCAGGCACTGCTGCTCGCCGATCTGCCATTTATGAGTTATGCCACGCCACAGCAGACCTTTGAGAGTGCCGCACAGCTGATGCGTGCCGGCGCCAATATGGTGAAACTGGAAGGCGGCAGCTGGCTGGCTGAGACCGTGCAGATGCTGACCGAACGGGCCGTGCCGGTGTGTGGTCATCTTGGCCTGACGCCACAGTCGGTGAATATCTTTGGCGGCTATAAAGTACAGGGGCGTGATGAAGCAGGCGCAGAGCAGCTGCTGGCCGATGCGCTGGCACTGGAAGCCGCTGGCGCGCAGTTGATGGTACTGGAGTGCGTGCCGGTGTCGGTGGCGCAGCAGATTACCGACGCACTCACGATACCGGTGATTGGCATCGGTGCCGGTAACGTCACCGATGGTCAGATTCTGGTCATGCATGACGCGCTGGGCGTGACTGGCGGTCACATTCCCAAATTTGCTAAAAATTTCCTGGCGGAGACCGGCGATGTTCGCGCGGCGATTCGCCACTATATCGCCGAAGTCGAGGCCGGTACCTACCCGGCGGCAGAGCACAGTTTCCAGTAATCCAGGAGAGTCACCGTGTTGATCATTGAAACGCTGTTGATGCTGCGCCAGGAAGTCCGTCGCTGGCGTCAGCAGGGTAAACGCATTGCGCTGGTGCCGACCATGGGCAACCTGCATGAAGGCCATCTGACACTGGTGGATGAAGCGCGCGCCCGCGGCGACATCGTCATTGTCTCGATCTTTGTCAATCCCATGCAGTTCGATCGCGAAGATGACCTCGCGCGCTATCCGCGCACGCTGCAGGAAGATTGTGAAAAGCTGAACCGTCACCAGGTGGATGTGGTTTTTGCGCCTTCACCGGTTGAAGTCTATCCGCAGGGTACCCAGAATCAGACCTTTGTTGAGGTGCCGGTGCTCTCTTCCCTGCTGGAAGGCGCGATGCGACCAGGCCATTTTCGCGGCGTGGCGACCATCGTCAGCAAACTGTTTAATCTGGTGCAGCCCGATATTGCCTGTTTCGGTGAAAAGGATTTTCAGCAACTGGCTATCATTCGTAAGATGGTGGCCGATATGGGCTTTGACATTGAGATTGTGGGTGTGCCCACCGTGCGGGCTAAAGATGGCCTGGCGCTGAGTTCACGCAACGGCTACCTGACAGCCGATGAGCGTAAGCTGGCACCGTTGCTGAGCCAGGTAATGCGTCAGATGGCGACACGGCTGGAGAATGGCGAGCGTCAGATTGACGAGATCATCGAGGCCGCCAGCGAGGCACTGCTGGCGCAGGGATTGCGTCCTGATGGCCTGGCGATTTGTGATGCGGACACACTGCAGCCGCTGACGGTGGACAGTCAGCGCGCGGTGGTACTGATGGCCGCCTGGCTGGGTAAAGCCCGCCTGATTGATAATCAAACTGTTGACCTGACGCTGTAACTCTTTCTGCGGCAGGTTGTTTTATTTCTCTGACAAGGTTTCTGGCTATGATTCGCACTGTTCTGCAAGGCAAATTGCACCGCGTCAAGGTGACGCAGGCGGACCTCAACTATGAAGGTTCCTGCGCTATCGATCAGGATTTCCTGGATGCTTCCGGCATTCTGCAATATGAAGCGATTGATATTTATAATGTAACCAATGGCCAGCGCTTTTCCACCTACGCTATCGCGGCTGAGCGCGGATCGAAAATCATTTCAGTCAACGGTGCAGCAGCCCGCTGCGCCTGCGAGGGCGATATATTAATTATCTGCTCCTATGTGCAGGTTGAGGATGCCGAAGCGCGTCAGTGGCTGCCTAAAGTCGCCTATTTTGAAGGTGACAACCAGATGAAACGTCTGGCGAAAGCACTGCCAGTACAGATCGCCTGATTAATCGTTTATCTAAAAAAAGGGCCGCCGATAAAACGGTGGCCCTTTTCAATTCTGCTCCAGCAATTAAACCGGTTTGGTTGTCATCGGCTTTGATGACTTTTTCATCGTAAAGAGGAAATTAAACCAGCCGTGTTTTCTCATCAGACATAATGTCCACGGCAATGCCAGCGCTACCAGAAACGCTGAAATAAACTTCAGGTCATTTACCCAGGCTGACGGGCTTTCAAACTTCACAATCTTACTGAAGAACTGAATCGCCAGATAATGCGACAGGTAGAAGACAATAGAGTTGACGCCAATGTAGTAAACCAGGTCAGATTTCAGCTTAAGCGCAATCCAGACAAAAAACGGAACCGACAATAGTGCCAGCGGTGATAATAACGCCTGGGAATGACGTTCCAGTATAAAGATATTCAGGCAGGAAAGAAGTACAAAACTCACTACTGAAATCAGCAGCGTCGGACCATGCTGCACTTTCTCTGCAATATCCACCTGCTTTCTCACTACGTAATCGCCGAGATAGAAGAAGACAAACAGATAAAGCGATTTGTTGATGTGCGTATTGTCGAAGCTGGCAAACACGCCATCCGCTTCAATCGCCGGCAGCGCCCAGCTCAGCGTCATACAGACGGCAAACACCAGCAGGAATGGCAGGTGACGCGCAAAGATAATCACAATAAAGAAAATAAACAGTGAATGCAGGAACCAGGTCATATCACCGCCACCGGTCAGGTGGGAGAGAATAATATTCATCGGTGATTGCGGCGTATTAGCCATTGAGCTGAACAGGATTTTTAATCCGCCGTAGACGGCTACCCAGACCACAAAAGGATAGAGAATACTGCGTACTTTGTTATTAAAAAAAGGCCCCAGGCCTTTTCTCAACCCTGCATCGACAAATAAACCCGAAACAAAGAACATCAGCCCCAGTCTTACCGGTGCCAGCATCTCGTTCAACAGGCTGCTAAAGGCGGTAAAATGTCCGGCGTTATTATGTACGGCGATAGTGCTGTGCAAAAAAATGATTGCGAGAATACTTAATCCCCGCAGATTATCGATCCACGTTATACGATTCATCTTTTCCTGCCTTTTATTAAAAACTGGCCCTGAATTCGATGCCATTTTTCTTATTGAGAACATCCCAAGCCCACCCTTTCATCCCTGAGCAGAGGAATAACCTTATTCCGGCGGTATTTTGATAATTCGTAATAAAATAAACAACAGTCAGAACTTAAGGCTATTCTTAAAAAAAATTTAACAGTTAAGAATCATTAAGATAGAGAAAGGTGTCAGATTATTATCAGATAATACTTAGGGTTATTTTTTGTGAGAAAGGATGTAAGCGAGGCGCCAGGCGGCTTCAGTGGCATAACAGAAACGTCAGGGTGGGTTTCAGGGGGAATTTTAAGGCCAGCCAGAACCGCAGGTATGGATGTTTTTTACTCAGCAAAAAAAAGCCACGCCCTTATCGAAGCGTGGCCCTTATGATTCAGGTTAACGTCAGGTGCGTAATCCGCGCCCGCGCTGTATCAGCGCATAGACCAGCCAGTAGAACACCAGAATAAAGGCCACCAGTACCGTGAGCGTAAACACCAGCGGCACATCGTTAATGCCCAGGAAGCCATAACGGAATCCGCTAATCATATAAACGATTGGATTCAGTTTAGAGACCGCCTGCCAGATTGGCGGGAGCAGACTCAGTGAATAGAATACGCCGCCCAGATAAGTCAGTGGCGTAAGCACAAAGGTCGGGATCAGGCTGATATCGTCAAAGGTGCGGGCAAACACGGCGTTCAGCAGGCCGGCCAGTGAAAACAGAATGGCGGTCAGCAGCAGCGTGATCGCGACCATCGACCAGGAGTGCACCTGAAACGGCACAAAGAACAGCGAGATCGCCGTCACCAGAATGCCCACGCAGACACCACGCGCTACGCCACCGCCAACATAACCGGCAATAATAATGTGGGTCGGCACCGGTGCAACCAACAGCTCTTCAATGTTGCGCTGGAACTTGGCGCTGAAGAACGACGACGCCACGTTGGCATAGGCGTTGGTGATCACCGCCATCATGATTAATCCCGGCACGATGAACTGCATATAGCTGAAGCCATGCATCTCACCAATACGCGAACCAATCAGGTTGCCGAAGATGATGAAATAGAGCGTCATGGTGATGACCGGCGGCACCAGCGTCTGGATCCAGATGCGGGCGAAACGGTTAACCTCTTTGGCCCAGATACTTTTCAGCGCCACCCAGTACAAATGTGTCATGCTTTTGCTCCTGTTTTTCCCTGCGTCGTCAGGCCAACGAACAGCTCTTCCAGACGGTTGGCTTTATTGCGCATACTCAGCACATGCACTCCCTGCGCGCTCAGCTGACTAAAGACGCTGTTGAGGCCCTGCTCACGCAGCACTTCCACTTCAAGCGTTGAGGTGTCAGTCAGCCGGTACTGAAACCCTTCCAGCGAGGGCAGCGGACTGCGCGGTGCCAGATCCAGGATAAAGGTTTCTGATTTGAGCTTGGACAGCAGCCCTTTCATCGAGGTGTTCTCCACCAGCTCACCGCTCTGGATAATGCCGATGTTGCGACACAGCATCTCCGCTTCTTCCAGATAATGGGTGGTGAGAATGATGGTGGTGCCTTTGGCATTAAGATCTTTCAGGAACACCCACATGGAGCGGCGCAGTTCGATATCCACGCCAGCGGTCGGCTCATCCAGAATCAGCAGTTTAGGCTCATGCATCAGCGCGCGGGCGATCATCAGACGACGTTTCATGCCGCCGGAGAGCATGCGCGCACGTTCGGTGCGTTTGCCCCACAGATCAAGCTGCTTCAGATACTTCTCCGCACGCTCATTGGCTTCACGACGCTCAACGCCGTAGTAGCCCGCCTGACTCACGACAATCTGCATCACCGTCTCAAACGGGTTGAAGTTAAACTCCTGCGGCACCAGGCCGAGCTGGCGTTTGGCATTCACCACATCTTTTTCCAGATCGTAGCCAAACACCCGCACGCTGCCTTCGGATTTATTAACCAGCGAGCTGATAATGCCGATGGTGGTGGATTTGCCGGCACCGTTTGGCCCCAGCAGTGCATAAAAGTCACCCGCTTCAACGTTAAGATCGATGCCCTTCAGCGCCTGCACGCCGCCGGGATAGGTCTTGGTCAGCCGGGAAAGTTCCAGTGCATAAGTCATTCTGCATCCATACCCTGTTTTGGTGGCATTGCAATGCCGTTTAAATTTATCAGACCCTGGCATATAGTACGCGCGCGCACTTTGCGCAGTAACCGGTCGCTCAACGCCATGACAGACATTAATACCCTGATCAGAAACAACCGCGAATGGTCAAAATTACTGGTTGAAGAAGATCCCAGCTTTTTTGAGCGTCTCGCCCAGGCACAAAAACCGCGCTTTCTGTGGATTGGCTGCTCTGATAGCCGTGTCCCTGCCGAACGCCTGACCGGACTGGAACCTGGCGAACTTTTTGTTCACCGCAACGTTGCCAATCTGGTGATCCACACTGACCTGAACTGTCTGTCCGTGGTGCAGTACGCTATTGAAGTGCTGGAAGTGGAACACGTTATCGTGTGCGGCCACTACGGCTGCGGCGGTGTGCAGGCGGCAATGGATAACCCGGAGCTGGGATTAATCGACAACTGGCTGCTGCACATCCGCGACCTCTGGTACAAGCATAGCGTGTTGCTGGGGGAACTCCCGCCGGATAAGCGCCTGGACAAACTGTGCGAAATCAACGTTATTGAACAAGTCTATAACCTGGGTCACTCGACCGTGCTGCAATCTGCCTGGAAACGCGGCAAAGATGTCTCCCTGCACGGCTGGGTCTATGGCATTCAGGACGGCTGCCTGCGTAACCTTAATGTCACGGCAAACAGCCGGGAGATCCTCGAACAGCGCTACCGTAATGGCATTGCTAATCTGCGGATGAACGGCGAATCCTGAGCCGATCGCGGCGTAAAGCGCGACATAGCCTACACCAGCTAACCGGTGCAGGCCTTGGAAGAATGTGCGGTCAGAGCGGGATCAGGATTCCAGCGGCACCACTTTGCCGATATAAGGCAGATGGCGATAGTGCTGAGCATAGTCGATACCAAAGCCCACCACGAACTCGTCCGGAATCGCAAAGCCGACATACTCAACGTTTACATCGACTTCACGGCGCTCTGGCTTATCCAGCAGGGTACAGATCGCCAGTGATTTTGGCTGACGCAGCTGCAGAATCTCACGTACTTTGCTCAGGGTGTTACCCGAGTCGATGATATCTTCGACGATCAGCACATCCTTGCCACGAATGTCTTCATCCAGATCTTTCAGGATTTTCACATCACGTGTGCTGGACATGCCGCTGCCGTAACTGGAAGCCGTCATAAAGTCGACTTCATGCGGCACATCAATGGCGCGGCAGAGATCAGCCATGAACATGAATGAGCCGCGCAGCAGCCCTACCAGCACCATATCGCTGCCGCTGTCGCGGTAGTGCTCGTTAATCTCTTTGCCCAGTTCAGCGATGCGCGTGGCGATTGCCTGTTCAGGGATCATCACTTCAACAGTGTGTTTCATTGCGTTCAGCCCGGTTACGTCAGAAAGCCCCGAAGTCTATCACAGACGCAGCCGCGACGGCTGTGCGGCACCCGAAGCAAACGATTACGTCGCGAAATTTATCACTCAGGGTCTGCAGGTCACAGAATTGCGCATTACCTTAGAACATTCTGGCATTTACCAGCATGATTCGCTGCATGGTAGCCTTTATCCAACAGATCGTTACTCTACTCGCGCCGCTGGCCGGAGATCACAATGACTTCATATTCAGGCAAAAAAACGCATATTGGCGACCGGCCACTTCACCCTGAAACTCAGATGCTGAACTATGGCTATGATCCCCGCCTCTCTGAAGGTGCGGTGAAGCCGCCCGTGTTTCTGACGTCGACATTTGTCTTCGACAGCGCCGAAGAGGGGCGGGACTTCTTTGACTACGTTTCTGGCCGACGTGAGCCACCGGAAGGCAAATCTGGTGGTCTGGTCTATTCCCGCTTTAATCACCCTAACAGCGAAATTGTTGAAGATCGGCTGGCGGTTTATGAGCAGGCAGAAAGCTGTTCGCTTTTCTCTTCCGGCATGGCCGCCATCTCCACTGCTCTGCTGACGTTTGCCCGTCCAGGCGAGGTGATCCTGCACTCCCAGCCGCTCTATGGCGGCACCGAAACGCTGCTCAGCAAAACGCTTCACAATCTGGATATTCAGGCCGTGGGTTTCAGCGACGGTAATGATGAAGTCAAAGTGCGGGATGCCGCTCAGCAGGCGATGGCGCAGGGCCGGGTGGCGGTGATCCTGATTGAAACGCCGGCGAATCCCACCAACAGCCTGGTCAATATCCGCCTGATGGCGCGTATTGCCGATGAGATTGACCAGCAGCAGGGTTCACGACCCATTATCGCCTGTGACAACACCCTGCTCGGCCCGCTGTTCCAGCAGCCGCTGACGCTGGGCGCTGACCTGTCGCTTTATTCGTTAACCAAATATGTAGGCGGTCACTCTGACCTTATTGCGGGTGCCGCAATGGGCAGTAAGGCGCTGATGGCGAAAGTGCGCGCCCTGCGCAGCGCCATCGGCACGCAGCTGGATCCGCACTCAAGCTGGATGCTTAGCCGCTCGCTGGAAACCCTGTCGCTGCGGATGGAGAAAGCTTTTCAAAATGCGGAAGCGGTCGCGGCGTTTCTGCGCGATCACCCGAAAGTGGCGAAGCTGCACTGGCTACCTTATCTGGATGCGGAGAGCGCCGAAGGGAAGACTTATCGTGAACAGTGCAGCGGCGCGGGTTCAACCTTCTCATTTGATATCACCGGCGGCCAGGCTGCGGCGTTCCGTTTTCTCAATGCGCTGTCACTGTTTAAGCAGGCGGTGAGCCTGGGCGGTACCGAGTCGCTGGCCAGCCATCCTGGCAGTACCACCCACTCCGGCGTGCCGCAGGCGGTGCGTCAGCGTATTGGTATCACTGACGCCACGGTGCGGCTGTCGATTGGCATCGAGAACGCCGGCGACCTGATTGAAGACATCAAACTGGCGCTCGATCAGGTGTAATCAGCTCACGGTAAAGCCCAGCATCATGCCGGTATCTTCATGCTCCAGCAGATGGCAATGGGCCATGTAAGCGTGTTCGGCGGCGGCGACATAATTGAAGCGTACCAGCACTTCACTGCGCCAGCCGTCGACATTCACCATATCTTTCCAGCCCTGCCGATGCGGAGCGGGCGGTTTGCCATTTTCAGAGAGAATACGGAACTGAGTGCCATGAATGTGGAACGGATGCAGCATGGCATCGCCCTCCCCTGAAATCGTCCATTTTTCATAATCACCCAGTTTCACCGCAAACGACGGTTTTTTCATGTCAAAGGCCTGGCCGTTGATCTTGTTGCCGTTGTGGAAATCGTAACCGGCGGGCGGCGCATTGCCGTGCATGCTGTGATCCATACCTTCCATGTTTTCCATACCTTCCATACCGTCCATCGGCTCTGCCGCCTTTTTCTTCGGCGTCTGCGGCATCGAATGATGACCGCCCTTGCCCATCGCTTTCTCGCCGTAGCGCTGCATCAATGCCTGCATGCCCTGCTGGTCCAGTTGCGGATCCATCATCAGTTGCAGCCAGCGTGTCGTCAGTCCGTCGGTGGCGGGCAGCGCGGGCAGCGTCGCCAGCCGATCCGGCAGCGTGGCGCTGGCCATCACCCGCAGCGGCAGGATCTGCACCAGTGGCAGCGGCTGGTCAAACGGCGGCAGCGTCATGCCCATCTGCTCTGTTGGCAGCGTGACCAGATCAAAGGCCTTGCCATCAGAGGTATCAATCATCACCTCAAAACGTTCGCCCGGCAGGAGCGGTAACGCGTCGAGCTTCACGGGCTCAGCCAGCAGACCGCCATCGCTGGCGATGATATAAAGAGGACGTTTATCACTGGCGGCAATGTTCAGCGAACGGGCGTTACAGCCGTTGAGTAGCCTCAGACGCATCCAGCCCCGCGGCACCGCATGCTGCGGATACTGCACGCCGTTGGTCAGCATCATGTCGCCAAACCAGCCCACCGCGGCGCGCATCACGTCGAGCTGATAATCAATATGGCTGCCATCTTTGGTCAGCTGCTTATCCTGGAAAATCAGCGGCACATCATCCACGCCCCACTGCGAAGGCAAGCGCAGCGTTCCGCTCTCTTTGTCTTCCAGCAGGATCAGGCCCGCCAGCCCCTGTGCCACCTGATGCCCGGTCTTACCGTGCAAATGCGGGTGATACCAGCAGGTGGCGGCGGGTTGATCGGGCGTAAAAGAGACCTGACGCGAACCACCAGGCGCAATCACCGCTTGCGGGCCGCCATCGACGGCGCCGGGGATTTCCAGACCGTGCCAGTGCAGGGTGGTCGCCTCATTGAGGCGGTTATAGATGTTGACCGTAACCGGTTTACCACTCTGCATCTTCAGCACCGGTCCCAGCAGGCTGCCGTTATAGCCCCAGGTCGGCACCGCTTTGCCGTTCCACTGGGTGGTGCCCTGCATCGCGGTGAGGCTGTAGCTTCCCCTGGCATCAGGTTCCAGCAGCGACGGGATCGGCAACAGTGGACGGGTGGCCGCCATCAGCGAACGGCTCCAGAGCGGCAAAGCTCCGGCTGCACTCAGTGTGGCGGTGAGTTTCAGGAAATGGCGACGTTGCATGGTGATCATCCTTGTGGCATCAGTGCAGACAGCCTAAACCCTGACCTTATGGGAAGGTCAAGTCTTACCCGTGAGAATCTGACGAAAAAAGGCGGTACAGCGCCCTGCAGCGCCAAATTAATCGAAAATCTGAGAATAACTGTGCTAACGTCATGAGCAATATCCATTGAAGAGAAAGACTATGAAGCAAAGTATCAGGATCCTGCTGTTGACGGGACTCCTTGGCTTCTCCTCCACCAGTTTTGCCCTGAGTGAATCCGAAGCGGAAGATCTGGCTGATCTCACGGCGGTTTTCGTCTATCTGAAAAATGATTGTGGCTATCAGGATTTACCGGACGCGCAGATTCGCAAAGCGCTGGTCTTTTTTGCTCAGCAGAACCGCTGGGATTTAAGTAATTACAGCAACTACAACATGAAGGCGCTGGGCGAAGATAGCTATCGCGATCTCAGCGGCATCGCCATCACCAACGATAAAAAATGTAAGTCACTGGCCCGCGATTCCCTGAGCCTGCTGGCCTACGTCAGGTAACAGCTCTGCCCTCTGCAGCCGGACATTGACCGTGCAACGGCGGTCAGTGTTAGCTATCATGTGCCGCCCATCTTCATGGCGATGTCATCAGAGGAGAGCACCATGGCCCAAAATGAAACGTGGTATGAAACCCTTCATGCTGGTTTTGGCCAGTATTTCACGGTAGACAAAGAGCTTTACCGTGAAAAGACTGCGCATCAGGATTTAATCATTTTCGAAAATGCCGCAATGGGCCGTGTTATGGCGCTGGACGGCGTTGTGCAGACCACCGAACGCGACGAATTTATCTATCATGAAATGATGACTCACGTTCCACTGCTGGCGCATGGCGCGGCGAAGAGCGTCCTGATTATCGGCGGCGGCGATGGCGCAATGCTGCGTGAAGTATCACGTCATCCGGAAGTCGAAAAGATTACTATGGTGGAGATCGATGCGGGCGTCGTAACCTTCTGTCGCCAGTATCTGCCAAACCACAGTGCAGGCGCCTATGACGACCCACGCTTTACGCTGGTGATTGATGACGGCGTTAATTTCGTCAATCAGACCCAGGAAAAATTCGATGTCATCATCTCTGACTGTACGGATCCAATTGGTCCGGGCGAGAGTCTGTTTACCTCCGAATTTTATGCGGGTTGCAAAGCGTCCCTTAATGAAAATGGCATCTTCGTGGCGCAGAATGGCGTCTGCTTCCTTCAGCAGGATGAAGCCGTCAACAGCCATCGCAAGCTGAGCCACTATTTTGGCGATGTCAGTTTCTATCAGGCGGCGATTCCGACCTACTACGGCGGTATTATGACCTTTGCCTGGGCGAGTGATAATCCGGCGCTGCGCCAGCTTGATACCGCCACTCTGCAGACACGTTTCAAGGCTGCTGGCCTGACCTGCCGTTATTACACACCAGCGATTCATACCGGCAGCTTCGCTCTGCCTCAATATCTGTTAAATGCTTTATCTGCCGCGTGCTGATCGGGCATTTTTAAGGGGTTAACAAAATTGCAAAAGCTAAAACTACATGGCTTCAATAACCTGACGAAAAGCCTGAGTTTTTGTATTTACGATATCTGTTACGCGAATACTGAAGCTGAACGCGATGGTTACATCGCCTACATTGATGAACAATATAACGCTAACCGGTTGACGGAAATCCTGACGGAGACCTGCTCAATTATCGGGGCTAACGTGCTCAACATTGCACGCCAGGATTATGAACCGCAGGGAGCCAGCGTCACGATTCTGGTCAGTGAAGAGCCGATCGATCCCAAAGATATCGATAACTCCGAGCATCCAGGCCCGCTGCCAAACTCGGTAGTGGCGCATCTCGATAAAAGCCATATCTGCGTGCATACCTATCCGGAGAGCCACCCGGAAGGCGGACTTTGCACTTTCCGCGCCGATATCGAAGTCTCAACCTGTGGCGTGATTTCACCGCTTAAGGCGCTGAACTATCTGATCCACCAGCTGGAGTCAGATATTGTCACCGTCGATTACCGGGTGCGCGGTTTTACCCGTGACGTGAAGGGCATGAAGCACTTTATCGATCATGAGATCAATTCGATCCAGAACTTCATGTCAGAAGATATGAAAGCGATGTACGACATGGTGGATGTGAATGTCTATCAGGAAAATATCTTCCATACGAAGATGTTACTGAAAGAGTTCGACCTGAAACACTACCTGTTTAACACCCGTCCGGAAGATCTCAGCCCGCAGGAGCACAAGCGCATTACTGACCTGCTATGGAAAGAGATGCGGGAGATCTACTACGGCAGAAACATTCCCTCAGTGGGCCTGAAAACCCTCTGATGATCCGGCGCGCAGCGTGACACCCCATAACCTGCGCGTCTCTTCCCACTTATCCCTCCGACTTTTCATCACGGCAACCGCCGTAATTCCCTGATCGCCAGCAATAATTTGCCTGCCAGAGCGTGCTACTTTCAGCGCTGAACGCTCATTTCTCAACCACTACAGGCAAAAAAAATGGCAAGAATTAACATTATTGATTTCGCTGCCGTCCCGGACGCCACCTCACTTTCCACTCAGGCGATACAGCGCGCGATTGATAGCGCATCAGCAGGCGACACGGTGCTGATCCCGGCTGGCCGCTTTCTGACCGGTGCGCTGTTTCTGAAAAGTGAGATGACGCTGGAGCTGGCGAAAGATGCCATGCTGCTCGGCAGCCAGCGGCTGGAGGACTACCCGGACATCCCTACGCGCGTGGCGGGAATTGATATGGTCTGGCCCGCGGCGATGCTTAACATTAATCACTGCCGCAACGTCACCGTCTGCGGCAGCGGCACGTTCGACGGACAGGGTGCCGTCTGGTGGCATAAATTCTGGGGCGACGACGAGAACAGCGGGATGCTGGCGGACTATACCCGTCGCGGCCTGCGCTGGGTGGTGGATTACGACTGCAGGCGTCCACGTAACGTAGTGGTTTACGAGAGCGAATGCGTGACGCTGGAGGACTTCACCTCACAGGATTCCGGCTTCTGGAACCTGCACGTCTGCTATTCGAAACAGGTGAATCTGCAGAGGCTACGTGTCATGAACGCCACCGGCCCCAGCACCGACGGCATTGATATTGATTCCAGCCAGTTAGTGCGTGTGGAGAGCTGTACGGTCTCCTGCAATGACGACAATATCTGCGTGAAATCGGGTCGCGGCGCGGAAGCACAGCAGCTCGGCAGAACCGCACGCGATATCATTATTCGCGACTGCACTCTGCTGAAAGGTTCGGGCATTACCCTGGGCAGCGAAACCTCTGGCGGTATCGAAAATGTCATCATCGAACACAACCGTTTTTCCGGCACTGGCGTCGGCTTTCGCATCAAGTCCGCCCGAAATCGCGGCGGCTGGATCAAAAACATCGTGGTTCGCCATCTGAAGATGGAGGATGTCTGTTATCCGTTTATGCTGCAGCTGAACTGGTTCCCGCAGTACAGCTACAGCGAACAGCCCGCCGACACCAAACAGCCGCCACACTGGCGTAAGCTGGCATCAGGCGTCACGGGTGATGCTGGCCTGACGCGGGTTGAGAATATCAGTATCAGTCATATCAGCAGCAGCCTGACTCAGCCAGCGGCGTTTTCCCGCGCCTTTTTTGTTGAAGGCACGCCGGAAAACCCAATCGAACAGCTGAGTTTCAGCGATATTACGCTGCAGGCGCAGGAGTTTGGCAAAATAGCGGGCGTAACGAATCTGAGGTTTGAGCGGGTTACGGTAGACGCGCCGGCAATGACGCGCGAAGAGCATGACGCCTACGCGCGTTAACGGCGACTGCAGAAGATAAACGCGCAGTGCTGCTCTCACTCTGCTTTACGATGAGGTCAGAGAAGCACGGCGCGTTCAGTTCAGGCAGAGGTCAGCGCCAGCGTAATACCGCGCTCGCGCAGCGTGCGGCAGACATCCTCGTCTAACCGGCTGTCGGTCACTACATCGGTCAGATCATCTACCGGTGAGGCGCAGAACAGCGACCAGGAGCCATATTTACTGCTGTCCGCCAGCAGAACCCGACGCGCCGCATTGGCCAGCAGGTCATGTTTCAGCCCCGCTTTCTCTTCAGTCGGCGTGGTAATACCGCGCTCAAGGCTCCAGGAGTTACAGCTGACAAACGCAATATCGGGATTGATGCTGCGCAGCAACCGCCGTCCATGTTCACCCACACAGGACTGACTGGAGTCGTCGATCCGGCCGCCAATAATCGTCACTTCGATCTGCTTAAACTCAGACAGAAACAGTGCAATGTGCAGGTCGGCCGTAATGACCCGCAGCGGCAGATGGGTGAGCTGTCGCGCCAGCTCCAGCATGGTGGTTCCTGCATCCAGCACCACCGCATCGCCCGCCCGGACAAAACTGGCGGCGCATGCGGCGATCGCCTGCTTCTCGGCCAGGTTCCGCTGCATTTTCTCCAGCGTAGTCGGCTGGGCAGGAATAAAACGATTCAGGGTGACGCCGCCATGACTGCGGCTGATCACGCCCTCTTTATCCAGCTTAATTAAATCACGTCGAATCGTGGCGGGTGAGGCGGAAATCGCACTGACCAGTTGCTCAACAGTCACCAGATTATGGCTTTTCAGGTAATCCATAATCTGGTCAAGACGGCTCTGTCCCTTCATATTTCCCTATGCGAGCTGCATCGCGAGTTTAATCGAGATCGCCATGCTGTCAGACTTCGCTTTACCTGTCCAGGCGATATCAAATGCCGTGCCGTGGTCAGCAGAGGTGCGGATAAACGGCAGGCCTGCGGTAATGTTCACGCCATCATAGAAGCCCAGCAGTTTAAGCGGGATGTGCCCCTGATCATGGTACATCGCCACCACCATGTCATAGCGTCCATCCTGGCACTGCAGAAACACCGTGTCCGGCGGGCAAGGCCCGGAGACATCAATCCCCTGCGCTTTCATCGCCTCAATCGCGGGGGCAACGGTGGTGATCTCCTCATCGCCAAACAGCCCGTTCTCGCCAGCGTGCGGATTAACACCTGCCACGGCGATACGCGGGGCGCTGTAGCCGACACGACGCAGGAAGGTGTCCGCCATACCAATTACCGTTTTGATGCGCGTCTGATTGAGCGTGTCGAGGAACTTACGCAGTGCAATGTGGGTTGTGACATGAATGACTTTCAGCTTATCGGTGTAGAGCACCATGGCGTAATCTTTGGTGTCAGTCAGGTGCGCCAGCAGTTCGGTATGACCCGGATAGAGATGGCCCGCCGCATGCATCGCCTCTTTGTTCAGCGGCGCGGTGGCTATGGCATGCACCTCACCGGCCAATGCCAGTTCGGTGGCACGCTTTACGCAGCGCCATGCCAGATCCCCCGCCTCTTTCTGCACCACGCCAGGTTTCAGCGCATTGGGGTCGGCCAGCGGCTCATCGATCACATTGATAATGCCGGGCGCAAACCGTGCATCCTGTACCCGATCCAGCACCCGCAGCTCGGCCTGTGGCGTGATGTTCATCGCCATAATGCGGCGCAGCGTACTGGCACAGCCAATCACCACGGCAGGAATGCCATTCAGCTCACCTTCAGAGAGCGCTTTAATGATGATTTCCGGGCTGATGCCCGCCGGATCGCCCATGGTGATCGCAATAATTTTACTCACTCGACTTCTCCTCAATAAAACCAATGGCTGCTACCAGGGTATTTTCATCACCAAAGCCACCCGCTTTGGTCATCACCGGCAGAGTAAATTCACTGTTAAGCAGAACCCCGTGCGGCACACAGCCCGCCACCAGACCCTGAATTTTAAAGCCGCTGGCCCCCAGCGCCTGAGCAACGGCTATCGCCACGTCGCCGCCCGACAGATAGAGCGCATGCGGCAGCTGTGCCCGGCACAGACTCAGGGTCATTTCGCCCAGCAGCTGACAGATCGCCTCACCCAGCTGCTGGCGCGTCACGCTGTGCTGCTGGCAGAGATCCTCGATCGCGTGTCGCTGGGATTCATGCTGGCAGGTACGGATCACCGTGTGGCGACCGGCACGCAGTGCGGCAGCCGCCTGTTCAATCCAGCTATCCCGGCCACACCAGGCGGGCTGCTGAAACAGCTGACGAATATCAACATCCACGATTTCCACTGCCTGCTGGTTAAGCAGCGTGGCGATCTGCTGCTCTGCCTGACGACTCATCGATCCCACCACCGCCAGCACAGGCCGCGAAGGACAAGAAGGACGAACTGAGAGCGCAGCACCCAGCGCATCGCTTAATCCGGCGGCCCCGACCAGCAGAGGCTTCTCTGCCAGCCGCGCCGCAGCGGTAATGAGTCGCGCCAGGTCGCCTTCCGTTTCAGCATCCACCACCACCACGCCCTGCGACGCCGCTAATACCGCATCAAGCCGATCGCTGCGCAGCGTCGCGAGATCGATCTCCGTGCCGTCGATCTGCATCTGATCGAGGATGCGGGCACTCAGGATCGGGGTTTTGGGATCGCTGGCAAATTCGGTGTCCGTCAGTAAACGCTGATCGACCCACACCTTGCCGTCGCGTGTGGTGCGGCCCAGTCGCGGTACGGCCGGTGCCACCAGCGCCATTTTTTTGCCGCTGGCGCGTAGCGCAGCCACCGTTTCAGCGCCGACGTTGCCACGCAGCGTGGAGTCGATCTTTTTAAACAGCCAGCCCTGCTGAAGCTGTTTCGCATAGTGCTGCACCACCTGATTGACGCGCTCTGCGGCCTGGATGGTGCTGATGGCCCGGCTGTCGGTGCTGATCACCAACACATCTGCCGCCGTATCTGACAGCGATGCTCCGGTGCCAAACAGCACATGTAAACGGGCTCCGGCCTGTGCCAGTCCGCTACCTGCATCGTTGGCACCGGTAAAGTCGTCAGCGATGACGAGCACCGGTGTTTTCCATATTGATGAGCCCATCCTCACTCCTGTCAGGCTATTGCCGCTGCATTTGATTATATTCAATCATGATTGATTATATGTGAGCAAGTTCAAATTAATCGAAATCGATATGCCTTATAAAATTAGCCACAGAGAGTGACTGACTTCGCATTGCGCTGAGCAAAATTAATCATTTACTCAGACATGACAGAGATAAGGGTATGAAATGAATATTAACAGCACGGTGATTAGCGGTTATCAGGCGTTAAACGACATGCGCTATCTGCTGAATGGCGTAACGACAGCGATAGTGGTGACAGACCGGAACATTGAAGCGATTCCGGCGGTTCAGGCGCTGATGGGGCAACTCCGGGATCAGATTCCGCGTATCAGCGTGGTCAACAGCGTGCCGCCCGAGCCGAGCCAGCATGATGTGGCCGCGATTATAGAAACGCTCGCGCAGCGCCAGGCCGACATGGTGATTGGCATCGGCGGTGGCAGCGTGCTGGATGTGGCGAAGCTGCTCTCGGTGCTGTGCATCGACGGAGCACCGTCGCTGGACGCTCTGCTGGCAGGCGAAAAACCGCAGCGCCGCACCCGTTCAATGCTCATCCCGACCACTGCCGGCACCGGTTCTGAAGCGACGCCGAATGCGATTCTGGCGATCCCGGAGAAAGAGACCAAAGTCGGCATTATTTCACCAGTGATGCTGCCCGATGTGGTGGCGCTGGTGCCGGAACTCACCACCAGCATGCCACCGCACATCGCCTCGTCTACCGGCATTGATGCCCTGTGTCACCTGATCGAGTGCTTCACCGCCAACGTGGCCAATCCGGTCAGCGACAACTATGCGCTGATTGGGATGAAGAAGCTGTTCGCGAATCTCGAAACCACGCTGCGCGAGCCGGAGAATCTGCAGGCACGGCTGGAGATGCTCTGGGCCTCTTATTATGGCGGCGCATCGATTGCCCATGCCGGGACGCATCTGGTGCATGCGATGTCCTATCCGCTTGGCGGCAAATATCACCTGCCTCACGGCGTTGCCAACGCCATTCTGCTGGCCCCCTGCATGCGCTTTGTCCGTCCGGCCGCGGTGAGCAAATTCGCTCAGGCCTATGACCTGCTGCCCGACGCCGACGTCCGTTTAAGCGATGAAGAGAAATCACACGCGCTGGTCGACTACTTCACCGCGCTGGTTGCACGGCTGCAGTTGCCTGCCAGCCTGGAAGCACTGGGCATCGGCCCGAATCACCTGCCTTATTTAGTGGAAGCGGCGCTCGACGTGCAGCGCCTGATGAAAAACGTGCCGATGGCGGTCACCGCCGACGATGTGCGCGCCGTCTACCTGACGCTGTTCCCTTCCTGCCAGGCGTAATGAGGATTGTCATGAATAAGAAAATCAACGGCGTACTGACCGCCATCGTCACCACCTTTGACCGTGAAGGTGCCTTTGATCCGATGAAACAGCGTGAGCAGGTCAGACGCCAGATCAACGCCGGAAACGGCATCTTCTGTGGCGGCACCAATGGCGAGTTCTTTGTGCTGAACGAGCAGGAGAAGATCGCCGTCACCACCACCTGCGTCGATGAGATCAACGGCCGCGCGCCTGTCGTGGCGCACATCGGCGAAATTTCGACCCGCGAAACGATCCGGCTCGGCAAACAGATTGCACGCCTGGGCGTGGATGCCGTCTCGGCGATCACCCCATGGTTTGTGCCGCTGAAACAGCAGGAGCTGATCGACCACTATCAGCGCGTAGCGGACGCGCTGATAGTGCCGCTGTTCCTCTACAACATCCCGGCGCGAACCGGCAATACCCTGCAGCCAGAGACCGTTCGCACGCTGGCCGTGCACCCGAACATCATCGGTATTAAAGACTCCGCAGGCAGCTATGAAAGTCTGAGCGGATTTCTGCAGGCCACCGCCGACTGTGAGGGCTTTGATGTGCTGAACGGCCCTGACTCGCTGATTCATCAGGGATTCGTTGATGGCTGCTCCGCCTCCATTTCCGGGCTGGCAAACGTGGCACCGGAGGCGATTAACGCCATCTGGGCGCGCTTCCGTGCCGGCGATATTGCCGGTTCGCATCAGGCACAGGAGAACGTCACCGGCCTGCGCACCGCGCTGTACAGCATCGGTTTCTCACCGGCCGCCGTGAAAAAAGCGGTCAGCCTGCAGGGCTTTGAGGTGGGTGAAAGCCGCTATGCGGTGCAGTTCAGCGCCGACGAGCAGCAGCAGATCCGTCAAATCGTGAACCACTACCTGCAATAACGTCCATCGCCTTTGTACCCTATCGGTCAGATGAGAACGAACCTGATGGTCGTCATCTGCCAGAACAATCGAGGTCATGATGAAAGCATTTTCAACTGAGAGCACCTTACTGATCGTCGGCATGGTGGTCGCCTATATCCTGTTCACCACCTGGCTGACCTGGCGGCTGCGCAGTAAAACCAGCGGCGACTTCATGGAAGGCTCCCGCGCCATGCCCGCCTTTATCGTTGGCATTATGCTGATGTCAGAGTATATCGGGGCAAAATCGACCATTGGCACGGCGCAGGCAGCCTTTGAGGATGGCTTCGCCGCATCGTGGTCAGTGATTGGCGCGGCGATTGGGTTCCCGCTGTTTGGCCTGATTCTGGTCAAACGCATCTACAACACCGGAAAAATCACGATCTCCGGTGCCATCGCCGAGAAATATGGCAGCTCAACCAAGAACATTATCTCGCTGATTATGATCTATGCGCTGCTGCTGGTGAACGTCGGGAACTACATCAGCGGTGCGGCGGCGATCTCCACCGTGCTGAAGATCGACCTGACGCAGGCGGCCTTTATCACCGCGGTGGTCAGTACCTTCTACTTTGCGTTTGGCGGCATGAAAGGCGTCGCCTGGGTTACGCTGCTGCACAGCGCCATCAAGTACATCGGGATTCTGATTATTCTCTATGTGGCGCTGAAAATGACCGGCGGCGTGGCCCCGATGATCGAGAAAATGCCGGCGTTCTACTGGACGTGGGATGGTCACGTCGGTGCCAGTACCATTGTGGCCTGGCTGATCGGGACCGTGGGTTCGATCTTCTGTACGCAGTTTGTGATCCAGGCGATCTCCTCCACCAAAGATGTGAAGTCCGCGAAGCGCGCTACCTGGGTCGCCTTCATCTTCTGCCTGCCGATCGGTCTGGCGATGGCGCTGATTGGCGTGGCGGCGAAGTTTGCGCATCCCGATATCAAGAGCCTCTATGCGCTGCCAGTGTTTCTGCAGGATATGTCACCGTGGCTGGCGGGTATCGTCACCACCTCGCTGGTGGCCTCGATTTTCGTCAGCGTCGGCACCGTTGCGCTGGCCATCGCCTCGCTGGTGGTGAAAGATTTTTACGTGCCTTATCGTAATCCGACGCCGGAGCGCGAATTTAAAGTGACGCGCTGGATCTCGATTGGCATCGGCTTCTTCCCGCTGCTGTTTGTCCTGTTCTTCCCGGAAGTGCTGAAGCTCTCGTTCTTTACCCGCGCGATTCGCCTGTCGATCACCGTGGTGGCGATCATGGCGTTCTATCTGCCGTGGTTTAAGAGCACGCGCGGTGCCAACGCCGGTCTGATTGGTGCCTGCGTGGTCACGTCCGTCTGGTTCCTGATGGGTAATCCGTTCGGTATCGACAATATGTATTTGGCGCTGATTACGCCGGCCATCATTATGGTGATTGACCGCTGTATCCCGTCACGCCAGTCTCAGCCTCAACCGCAACACAATGCACAAAATAGTGGAGCCTAATATGACTCAGGAAACCGTCACCGCAGAACGCACCGGCCTGGTTGCGCCGCACCCGCAGGATAGCGCCCAGCAGATTGCGATGCTGCCCTCCTCCTGCCCGCAAAACCATGCGGCTAACCTGCTGCCGCTGCCCGATGGCGATCTGCTTTGCGTCTGGTTTGGTGGCACGCAGGAAGGGATTGCCGATATCTCAGTCTGGTGTTCCCGGCTGACAAAAGGCAGCGATCGCTGGAGTGACGCGCAGAAGCTTTCTGACGATCCGGGTCGCTCAGAACAGAATCCGGTGCTGTTTCTCGATCCCGACCAGGTACTGTGGCTGCTGTGGACGGCGCAGAAATCAGGTAATCAGGACACCGCGATCGTGCGCTATCGCCAGTCTCACGATATGGGCAAAAGCTGGGGCGAGATCAAAACCCTGCTGGATAAGCCCGGCACCTTTATTCGTCAGCCGATTGTCGTGCTGCCCAACGGCAACTGGCTGCTGCCGGTGTTTTACTGCCTGACGCAGCCCGGCGAAAAGTGGGTCGGCAGCTATGACGTCAGCGCGGTAAAAATCTCAGAAGATAAAGGCCAGAGCTGGCGCGACGTCAGCGTGCCTGACAGCACCGGCTGCGTTCATATGAACGTGACCCTGCTGGATGATGGCTCGCTGCTGGCACTCTACCGCAGTCGCTGGGCCGACCATATCTACCAGAGCCGCTCGTTTGATCAGGGTGAAAGCTGGAGTGCGCCCGAGCCGCTGTCGCTGCCCAACAATAACTCCTCCATTCAGGTCACGACGCTGCGCAACGGTCATCTGGCGCTGGTGTTCAATGCGATGAGCGCCGAAGGGGCCAGCGAGCGCCGGTTGTCGCTGTATGACGAAATTGAAGATGATGAAGAAGACGGTGACGTTGCGGTTGCCGCCGAGCCGGTGGTGCACAGCGGGCGCACCGCCTTCTGGGGCGCGCCACGAGCGCCAATGACGCTGGCGATCTCAACAGATGGCGGCAAAAGCTGGCCGCTGCAGCGCAATCTGGACGAGGGCGACGGCTACTGCATGACCAATAACTCTCAGCAGAAGTTAAACCGTGAGTTCTCTTACCCCAGCATCAAGCAGGGTGTGAACGGCGAACTCCATATCGCCTACACCTGGTATCGCCAGGCAATTAAATATGTGCGGGTCGGGGAGTCCTGGGTGCAGGGAGGTGACGCGTGATTGAAAAGATGGCGCTGGTGACCGGCGCAAGTTCCGGCATCGGTCAGGCGATTGTGGATCGCCTGCTGGATGAGGGCTGGCAGGTGATTGGCCTGAGCCGATCGGCGATAAACCGGTCAGACGCGGGCTGGCAGAGCCATCAGATCGATATCAGCGACAGTGCGGCATTGCAGGCTTTACTGGACAAACTGCCGGTGCCGCAGGCGGTGATCCATGCAGCGGGAATGATGCAGGCCGCGCCGCTCGGGGAGCTGGATCTGAACGCCAGCACACGCCTGTGGCAACTGCATGTTGCCGCCGCAGAACAGCTGGCCAACCATTTTGCGCCCCGGATGAACGCGGGCGGCAGAATCGTGTTGCTGGGTAGTCGCACGTCAGGCGGTGCGGCGTGCCGTAGTCAGTATGTGGCCACTAAATCGGCGATGATCGGCATGGTGCGCAGCTGGGCGGCAGAGCTGGCACCGCGCGGCATTACAGCCAATATCGTGGCGCCAGGTGCCACCGAAACGCCGATGCTACAACAGCCGGGCCGGGCCAGTTCCCCGCCGCGCTTGCCACCGATAGGCCGCTATATTCAGCCGCAGGAAGTCGCCGGACTGGTCGGGTTCCTGCTTTCGCCTGCGGCCGCGACAATCACCGGTCAGCAGCTGGTGATGTGCGGCGGTGCGTCGCTGAGTTAATGAACAGGCCGGGCGAATCGGGTAGCCCGGCCTGTATCAGCGTAAAAATTACCGTACGGGTTTACCGTACTGATTAACAAACTGGCGGTAGGCGGCGATCACCAGCAGAAAATCTTCAATGCCACAGAATGAGAGGCTCTCTTCATCGTAGTAGTTCATGCCCTCCTCCATGCCGTCATCTTCCAGAGCCAGCAGGTTGGCGCGAATCATTACCTCTTCCTCATCCAGCAGGATGGTGTACTCGCTACCGACGCGCTGCCACTGACGCACGCTGCCTTTGACGTCTTCGATTGCGGCTTCAACTTCATCCAGCAATCCCGGATCGTTTTTCACCTCTTCGTTGAACCAGTGGCCGACCGCTTCATGATCCATCGACATACGAACTTTAATCTGTCCGGTCACATCGCGTAAAAATTCATATTCCATCGCCCGTTCCTCTTAACGTCATCGCGTCACTAAATGAGTGTCAGCGCTGCCTGCGCGGCAAAGTGTGACACGTCGCGCATTATTACAGGCTGTCTGGCGAAATCCAGCTTTTGATCGTCTCTCTGGCCAATGCCGGGACGAAAAAAAGGGGCGAATCATCGCCCCTTTCTGTTACTGCCAGGTGAAGAATCAGACCGCAGTCTGGAAAATCACGCCGTCAGCTTTGTCAGTGTACTGCGCCAGCTGGTCAAAGTTGAGATAGCGATAAGTGTCGCTGGCTGTTTTATCAACCTGCTCCATGAATTGCTGATACTCATCCGGCGTTGGCAGTTTGCCAAGCAGAGACGCGACCGCAGCCAGCTCCGCAGATGCCAGGTAGACGTTAGCACCATTACCCAGACGGTTCGGGAAGTTACGGGTCGAGGTGGAAACCACCGTCGCACCGTCTGCAACACGTGCCTGGTTACCCATGCAGAGTGAACAGCCTGGGATCTCGATACGCGCACCGCTTTTGCCGAATACGCTGTAGTAGCCCTCTTCGGTTAGCTGTGCTGCATCCATCTTGGTTGGCGGTGCCACCCACAGACGCGTTGGCAGCTGACCTTTGTGGCTATCCAGCAGTTTACCGGCGGCACGGAAGTGACCAATGTTAGTCATGCATGAGCCGATGAACACTTCGTCGATCTTCTCGCCCTGAACGTCAGAGAGCAGACGTGCATCGTCCGGATCGTTTGGTGCGCAGAGGATCGGCTCTTTGATGTCAGCCAGATCGATTTCGATCACCGCAGCATATTCAGCATCGGCGTCTGCTTCCAGCAACTGAGGATCGGCCAGCCATTTCTGCATGCTTTCAACACGACGCTCCAGTGTACGACGATCGCCGTAGCCTTCTGCGATCATCCACTTCAGCAGTACAATGTTGGAGTTCAGGTATTCAATAATCGGTGCTTTATCCAGCTTGATGGTACAGCCCGCAGCGGAACGCTCTGCTGACGCATCAGACAGCTCAAACGCCTGCTCGACCTTCAGATCCGGCAGACCTTCAATCTCCAGGATACGGCCAGAGAAGATGTTTTTCTTACCTTTCTTCTCAACGGTCAGCAGACCCTGTTTGATCGCATACAGCGGGATGGCGTGAACCAGATCGCGCAGCGTAATGCCTGGCTCCATTTTACCTTTGAAGCGCACCAGCACCGATTCCGGCATGTCGAGCGGCATAACGCCGGTCGCGGCGGCAAACGCCACCAGGCCTGAACCCGCCGGGAAAGAGATGCCGATAGGGAAACGGGTATGGGAGTCACCACCGGTGCCCACGGTATCCGGCAGCAGCATACGGTTCAGCCAGCTGTGGATAATGCCGTCACCCGGACGCAGTGATACACCACCACGGTTCATGATGAAGTCTGGCAGCGTGTGGTGCGTGCTCACATCCACCGGCTTAGGATACGCGGCAGTGTGACAGAAGGACTGCATCACCAGATCGGTCGAGAAGCCCAGGCAAGCCAGATCTTTCAGCTCGTCACGGGTCATGGGACCGGTGGTATCCTGCGAGCCAACCGAGGTCATCTTCGGTTCGCAATAGGCGCCTGGACGAACACCGGCTACGCCACAGGCGCGGCCCACCATTTTCTGCGCCAGTGAGAAGCCACGGGTGCTCTCCGCAACATCTTTCGCCTGACGGAATACGGTGCTGTGCGGCAGACCCAGTGACTCACGCGCTTTGGTGGTCAGTCCACGACCGATGATCAGCGGAATACGGCCACCGGCACGCACTTCGTCAATCACCACTTCGGTTTTGAGTTCGAAGCTGGCCAGCAGTTCGTTGGTTTCGTGATTGCGGACTTCGCCTTTAAACGGATAGATGTCGATGACATCACCCATGTTCAGGTTGTTGACGTCAACTTCAATCGGCAGTGCGCCTGCATCTTCCATGGTGTTGAAGAAGATTGGCGCAATTTTGCTGCCCAGCACCACGCCGCCGCCTTTTTTATTTGGCACGTTCGGGATGTCGTCGCCCATAAACCACAGCACCGAGTTGGTGGCAGATTTACGCGAAGAACCGGTTCCGACCACATCGCCGACATAGGCCAGCGGGAAGCCTTTGGTCTTAAGCGCTTCGATCTGTTTGATCGGACCGATGTTGCCTGCCTCATCCGGCTCAATGCCTTCACGGGCATTTTTCAGCATCGCCAGGGCGTGCAGTGGAATGTCCGGACGTGACCAGGCATCCTGGGCTGGAGAGAGATCGTCGGTGTTGGTTTCGCCAGTGACTTTGAACACCGTAACGGTGATTTTCTCAGCCAGTTCAGGACGTGACAGATACCATTCCGCATCGGCCCACGATTGCATCACCTGCTTCGCGTATTCATTACCCGCTTTCGCTTTCTCTTCAACATCATAGAAGTTGTCGAACATCAACAGGGTGTGTGAAAGGGCTTTCGCCGCGATTGAGGCAAGCTTGCTATCGTCCAGCGCTTCAATCAGCGGGTGAATATTGTAACCACCCTGCATGGTGCCGAGCAGTTCAACCGCTTTTTCAGGAGATATCAGAGGAGAGGTTGCTTCGCCTTTGGCGACAGCCGCCAGGAAACCGGCTTTGACATACGCCGCTTCATCGACGCCAGGTGGGACTCGGCTGACCAATAAATCGGTCAAAAATTCTTCTTCACCCGCAGGTGGATTTTTCAGCAGTTCAACCAGCGCGGCCATCTGGGAAGCCTCTAAAGGCTTAGGTACAATTCCCTGGGCAGCACGCTCGGCAACGTGCTTACGGTATTCTTCTAGCACGACGTTATCCTCGCTCTCATTATGTAGGGCTTTCCGACCACCTTGCTCACTTATGGAGAACACACTTCCCTTTCTCGTCCAGGTTGAGGTGCCCGGTTTCGCGGAGGGCAGAATAGCAGGATTCCGTCTGTTTGTTAATCTGTTTACAAAAATACAACATAATCCACTACGCCCATTCTGCCCGCTTATCTCCCCGCATCAGGCTCCTGAGTGAGCCGATTTGGTCTCACAGCAGCTTACCGTATTCCAGTGAAATGGCGACACGATAAGGTCAGCTTTGCAGCGGTTTAAGCGAAATGATTCAGTGAAATAGATAACCGACAGGAATAGAACGCGGTGTGAATCGGGTTTAAAACAGCGGTGAGTTTGACAAAATCTCAACACCAGAGCGAAGTGTGAGGTTCTTTTGGCGTCAGAGGATTACAGCGTAGTTTTCATTTCCTGCAGTGATAGTGGCTGGTCCCGCCGCCAGAACGCGCCCTCTTCCCTTTCCGTCATGGCAAGAGGGCTCAATTCTCTTTTAATACCTGCACTGCCTGCCTGGGCAATCCATTTTTAACAAATGGACGCCATGACCGCTTTTGTTCTGCGTTAATTTTGCAGGTTAGCTGGCCAATTGGCAGGCAGCTGGTCAGGCGGACAATCAATCACGCTTTCATTATTTTCGCCCACTTCGCGGATAACGGTCAGCGTCGCGAATTCATCGATAATCTCAGTTGGATAAGCCGGACCCGTTTCGCGGAATTTTGCCATCTCTTCCAGATGATCGTTCTGGAAGCAGACGGTTTTTTCCGGGTTGTTCATTACCCAGCGAGGGAAGAAGATGGTGCCATGGAAGATTTTATCGGCCAGATTAACGGCCAGGCTGACATCGGTGCCGGTAGGTTCGGTCCAGGAGACTTTATAGACATCCTGCGCCAGACGAACGACATAGACATGCTGATTTTTAACCCAGCGATTTCCCACCATGCCGCTGTGAATACGGTAGTCTATGGTGCTGGCATTTTTGATGTAGAGCTCGTAGTTCCAGCCATTGTCATAGGTATAAACCAGATGTTTACCGACGATGCCAGACAGGTCATGTTTATCAAAAGTACTCATGATTAACTCCTCATTTGTTTCCGTTGAGAGGATTATTGCGCGTTACAAAAGCGATGAATAACGCTATTTTTAGCGCTAAATAATTCATTTTTTAGATGAGTCAACATGTACAGGACAACGCTGGAACAGTGGTATCTGCTCGATGCAGTAGTCAATGAAGGGAGTTTTGCGCTGGCAGCGGAGAAGAACCATCGCAGCCAGTCTTCATTGAGCTACCAGCTGGGCCTGCTTCAGCAGCGGCTGGGGCTGACGCTGTTACAGCAGGAGGGCCGCCGTGCGATGCTGAGTGCAGAGGGACATCAGTTGCTCGCGCAGGTGCGTCCTTTGCTGGCGGGATTCAGTGCGCTTGAGGCGCAGGCTAATGCACTACAACGCGGCGAGCGGTCACGCATCGATCTGATGGTCGATGCGACGCTGCCCAAACCTTTGCTGTTTGATGTGCTCCAGACATTTCAGCAGCGCTATCCCCATGTGCGTATCTGGTTCAGCGAAATCGTCCGAAGTGAAACGCCTGACAGACTGGCGGAAAATCAGGCCGATCTCTGGCTGGTGGCGCAGCAGGGCGATACGCAATTTGCAGGCGAAAGCCTGATGAGTGTCGATTTCGTCGCCGTTGCCCATCGCGACCACCCATTACACCGCGAACCCGCCCCGCTTAATGCGGCCACGCTGGCTCGCTGGCCCTGCATTACCATACTGGATCGTCAGCAACAGCAGCAGTCAGAGGTGAATGGCGAACAAGCGGAAAACTGGTCATTTACAACACTGTCGGCCGCGATTGAGGCGGTCCAGCACCAGTTAGGTTATGGCTGGCTGCCGGAACAGAATATCGCCGCGCTTTTAGAGAGCGGTGAGCTTCGTCCCCTGCCGCTACTGCAGGGCCGCCGACGCAGCAGTTCACTGGTGATGCATATAAACGAAGAGAGACTGCCGGCCAATAGCGCCATTGCGGCACTGGCGCAGATGTTTATTGAACGGGTGGCGCAGGAGAAGCGCATAGCTGAGCGCTAAAGAGGCTGAGATTGTTTCCGTTGACGCGGGGAACACGCAAAAAAACACGCATTCCAAAGATTAAGCTGCGGTTTATCCCCCTCAAGCGTGGAACACCAGATTGGCGATCATTGGCAGGCCCCTGATTGTGGTTATATAAGGCTGTGGTGAAGGCCGGAACGCTGCTCAAGTAATCGCAATCATTATGTATAGATTATAGTAATCTATATCTTAATATACCAAACGTTCTCATACGATCAGATTGCTGGCCCAAAGCGGTAATCTTTGGTCTATCCGGCACTAAAGCTATCTACACAGTCAATCACCGTCGATACAAAGCGCCTAAAGAACGAGAGCCGATCCCCTTTAACGAAAACCAAATTACTGATGCTGAGATAGCTAATCGAGGTATGACATTCACCTATGAGCTTTTCAACATCTATCACATGATAGAATCAGGGGTTATCAGCAAAGAGGCTGCTCGTGAAGCCTTCAAGCAAGAATGCCTCATGGACTTCAGACACAGCCTTCACCGGCTCGACTTCAATCACTGCTATGATCGAGCGGTGGTTTACTCCCTTATAATCCCTGCCGACAGCAACTTTACTGTCTCAAGGTTTGATAAAATCGCAATACAGGACAGTGAGAATCATTGGCACTTACTCAATATTGAAAGCATTGAGATAGACCGTGTTCCTTACGATGAGGTAAGCAATGGCACAGTCGGCATCAAGGTTGATAGGATAGTGCCGGAAGCAAGGGACTACTATGTAGTCAAAGTAAGCGAGGATAAGGACCTTCAGGATGCGTAGCTACAGTGAGATCGCAAAGCGTATAGCCAAAATCATTATATAGCCTGAGTCAGCGATAGGATTAATGCATGGAGTCCTGTCTGTGCCTACAGACATTGGCTATCTTGCCTATGGATTTCTTGATACAGACAGCCGCTATCAACGTGAAACAGAGAAAATAAGGATGGTTAGTGCCATCAGGCATGGCATTCTTGAAAATCACAACTTCATGAAGACAATCGAGACTGTGCTCAATATCTTCAACAAGAATGTGCCTGAATTCAAGCAGAACGCTATCTATAGCAAAACGATGGCTTCAGTTGCTGGCCGGACGCTTACGAACTCACTAATAGCCGGAAGGTTAGCAACTACCATTGCGCAGCGTAGCTCCTTCCTTGTTGCGGTCAGAGGTGGCCTGATTGGTAATGCTTTACTGATCGGTGGCATGACAGAGAGATGTGTCTACACTTCTGAAAAGCTTCAAAAGAACAACCCAGAAGTCTACAACGCGCTACGCGTGCGGAACTATGATTTACTTTACTTCTGAGTTGAGCCAGCTCTGAACCCCTTCTTAGAAGCTCTGAATGTAAAGCGAACTCAGGGACAACCGGCTTTTGAGAAGATCATTGAGATGGTAGACCAGGAGGTAAACGCTAATGCGAGATAATGGGCCGGCTAAGTTGAGCTTAGGTAAACGCATCATGTATAGCCTTATAGAGGCGTCAGGTGCGATCATAGGCGGGTTCTTGCTCTTACTATGCTGCTACTGGTTCTTTCACTATGAAACGTGGCATGAGAGGCTTATAGCGATTGGCTTATCTATAGGGGTTGTCTATCTGATAGGTAAGGTCTTACCTGAACGGCCAAATCAGTAAGCCCCTCATGGGGCTATACTAAGTTTTATCAGCTCAGGCCTCATCTGAAAGTTACCCGTTATTTATACAGGTATCTGTCAGAGTATATTTGGATTGAATTCTTCTCAGCCCAGAGGCGTTTTCCATCAAGTAATATTTCCATAAGCGTCCGGCCAGGGCACATTTTCCCCTGATGAGTTCGCTAATTATTAAGTGAGCCAGCCAGTCATTAAGATCAGATTTTAATGTGTCGGGTTCACCATACAGCTTTTTGTGGAACGTCACCTGATATAATTCCTGCAATATCGTGATGTGGAACCGCATCGCAGTTGCCGTTCGTCTATGGTGACATCGCTTTGGTCTTCGTATGGTCTATATCATTTATTGCCAGACAAAGTTGATAATCATGCTGCTCCACTTTGCCACAGTACTCTATGCCTCCTTCGGTCAGTATTCTTAGAATTGGCAGGCCCTGAGACGCATAAATTGACAGTACACGTTCATTCAGCAGATCTGCCGCTGCAATAAAACGTGTCACGTGGGATAACCATGATTTACAGGCGGTTTATCCCCTGCTAACGCGTGGAGCACTCTAAATTTATTTGCCTGATTACTAAATACTTATTCGCACTCAAAAATTCCACCAAATTTAACGCTCTGATTTTACCCAACATCACACCTAATCCCACCACCAGAATCCAGGCCAAAAAAAAGCCCCCATTACGGGAGCTTTCTCAATAGTTGCGGCAGAAACTTATTTCTTCTTCGCTTTCGCGTTAGGCAGATCGGTGATGCTACCTTCGAAGATCTCTGCAGCCAGACCCACTGACTCATGCAGGGTCGGGTGAGCATGGATGGTCAGCGCGATATCTTCCGCATCACAACCCATCTCAATCGCCAGACCGATTTCGCCTAACAGCTCACCGCCGTTAGTGCCGACAATCGCGCCACCAATAATACGGTGCGTCTCTTTGTCGAAAATCAGTTTGGTCATACCGTCTGCACAATCAGAAGCGATAGCACGGCCTGAAGCAGCCCACGGGAAGGTGGAGGTCTCGTAGCTGATGCCTTTCTCTTTCGCTTCTTTCTCGGTCAGACCGACCCAGGCAACTTCTGGCTCAGTATAGGCAATTGAAGGGATCACTTTCGGATCGAAGTAGTGCTTCAGACCGGAGATCACTTCGGCGGCAACGTGGCCTTCATGCACACCTTTATGCGCCAGCATTGGCTGACCGACGATGTCGCCGATAGCATAGATGTGTGGCACGTTGGTACGCATCTGCTTGTCGACGCGGATGAAACCGCGATCGTCCACTTCCACGCCCGCTTTACCAGCATCCAGACCTTTACCGTTCGGCACACGACCGATAGCTACCAGCACCGCGTCATAACGCTGCGCTTCACCTGGTGCTTTTTTACCTTCCATGGAAACGTAAATGCCATCGTCTTTCGCTTCAACGGCGGTCACTTTGGTTTCCAGCATCAGGTTAAATTTCTTGCTGATTTTCCTGGTAAAGACTTTCACCACGTCTTTATCCGCAGCCGGGATAACCTGGTCGAACATCTCAACCACATCGATCTCTGAACCCAGCGCATGATAAACCGTCGCCATTTCCAGACCGATGATGCCGCCGCCCATAACCAGCAGACGCTTCGGCACTTCTTTCAGTTCCAGCGCATCGGTAGAGTCCCAGACGCGTGGATCTTCATGTGGAATGAATGGCAGTTCGATTGGGCGTGAACCCGCAGCGATGATGGCATTATCGAAGTTGATGGTGGTCGCGCCGCCTTCTCCTTCAACCACCAGGGTGTTAGCACCGGTGAATTTGCCCAGGCCATTAACCACGGTGACTTTACGACCTTTTGCCATACCTGACAGGCCGCCAGTCAACTGGTTGATAACCTTCTCTTTCCAGCTGCGAATCTTGTTGATATCAGTAGATGGCTGGCCAAACACAATGCCATGCTCTTCAAGGGCTTTCGCCTCTTCAATCACTTTAGCAACGTGCAGCAGCGCTTTAGATGGGATACAACCGACGTTCAGACAAACACCACCGAGGGTGCTGTAACGCTCTACCAGTACGGTTTCCAGACCTAAATCCGCACAACGGAAGGCTGCAGAGTAACCTGCAGGACCTGCCCCAAGTACCACGACCTGGGTTTTCATCTCTGTACTCATCATGACCTCTTAATTGATATCCGGCGGGTCAGACGTTCTTATAATGCCCTTGTTCCACCGGGACTTTCACCGCAAGAGTTTACAGAATTGTTAACAAACTGCCAACAGCGGCGCGACGAATCGTTAAAGGAAGGCCGGCATTCGCCGGCCTTCTTAACATTTACATAACTAAACGACGAATATCAGACAGCATATTGCCGATAATGGTGATGAATCGCGCACCATCAGCACCGTCGATCACGCGGTGGTCGAAGGAGAGAGAAATCGGCATCATCAGACGCGGAGTAAACTCTTTACCGTTCCACACCGGTTCCATCGCCGATTTAGAGACACCCAGGATAGCCACTTCCGGCGCGTTAACGATCGGCGCGAAGTGGGTAGTGCCCAGGCCGCCCAGGCTGGAGATGGTGAAGCATCCGCCCTGCATGTCGCCCGCTGTCAGCTTACCGTCACGCGCTTTCTTCGAAATCGCCATCAGTTCACGGGACAGCTCGGTGATGCCTTTCTTATTCACGTCTTTAAAGACCGGAACAACCAGGCCATTTGGCGTATCAACCGCCACACCGATGTTGATATATTTCTTCAGCGTCAGTTTCTGCGCATCTTCAGAGAGCGAACTGTTGAAGCGTGGCATCTGCTCAAGCGCCGCAGCGACCGCTTTCATGATGAACACCACCGGGGTGTACTTCACATCCAGCTTACGCTTCTCTGCTTCAGCATTCTGCTGCTTACGGAAAGCTTCCAGATCGGTGATATCAGTTTTGTCGAAATGCGTAACGTGCGGGATCATCACCCAGTTACGGCTCAGGTTCGCGCCAGAAATTTTCTGGATACGGCCCAGTTCGACTTCTTCGATTTCGCCAAACTTACTGAAATCAACTTTCGGCCATGGCAGCATGCCAGGCAGACCGCCGCCGCTGGCCGCAGCAGGTGCTGCTTCAGCGCGTTTCACGGCCTCTTTCACGTAAGTCTGCACATCTTCTTTCAGAATGCGACCTTTACGGCCGGTGCCTTTGACTTTCGCCAGGTTAACACCGAACTCGCGCGCCAGGCGACGAATCACCGGGGTAGCGTGAACGTAAGCGTCGTTCTCTGCGAACTCACCTTTGCTTTCTGCTTTAGCGGCGGCAGGTGCTGCTGCGGCTTTCGCTTCAGATTTGGCAGCAGGCGCCGGTGCGGCTTCCTGTTTCGCAGCCGCAGGGGCAGCCGGAGCAGCACCTTCGACTTCGAACACCATGATCAGTGAGCCGGTGCTGACTTTATCGCCCGTCGCGACTTTCAGCTCTTTGACGATACCCGCAAACGGTGCCGGCACTTCCATAGAGGCTTTGTCGCCTTCAACCACGATCAGTGACTGCTCAGCTTCCACCTTGTCGCCAACCTTAACGAGGATCTCGGTGACTTCAACTTCGTCTCCCCCGATATCCGGAACGTTAACGTCTTTTGCGCCCGCAGCCGCGGCAGGTGCCGATGCCGCTTCTTCTTTCACTTCTGGCTTCGCATCAGAGGCCGGTGCTGCACCTTCTGCTTCAAAGACCATGATGGCTGAACCGGTGCTGACTTTGTCGCCGGTCGCAATGGTGATCGCTTTGACCACACCCGCGAACGGAGCCGGAACTTCCATTGACGCTTTGTCACCTTCGACAACAATCAGTGACTGCTCGGCTTCGACTTTGTCGCCAACCTTAACCAGAATCTCAGTGACTTCAACTTCATCACCGCCGATATCCGGCACAGCCACTTCTTTGCTGGCAGTGGCCGCAGCAGCGGCTGGCGCAGGCGCCGCATCCGCTTTCTTCTCTTCGGCGGCGGCAGGGGCTGCTTCCGCAGCGCCTTCAGCATCAAACATCATGATCAGCGAACCGGTCTCAACTTTGTCACCGGTAGAGATTTTAATCTCTTTGACTACGCCAGCCTGTGGCGACGGCACTTCCATTGAGGCTTTGTCGCCTTCCACGGTGATCAGCGACTGCTCGGCTTCCACCTTGTCGCCAACTTTCACCAGAATCTCGGTGACTTCAACTTCGTCAGACCCGATATCCGGTACCTTAATTTCGATAGCCATTACTCTATTACCTCTTAAGCCAGACGCGGGTTAACTTTATCGGCATCGATATTGAATTTGGTGATAGCGTCAGCCACCACTTTCTTCTCGATCTCGCCGCGTTTAGCCAGCTCACCCAGCGCGGCAACCACCACATAAGATGCATCAACTTCAAAGTGATGACGCAGATTCTCACGGCTGTCAGAGCGACCAAAGCCATCGGTACCCAGTACGCGATAATCGCTGGCTGGGACATAGCTACGAACCTGCTCAGCGAACAGTTTCATGTAGTCGGTTGAAGCAACAGCAGGTGCGTCATTCATCACCTGAGCGATGTAAGGTACGCGCGCTTCTTCAGTCGGATGCAGCATGTTCCAGCGCTCACAATCCTGGCCGTCACGTGCCAGTTCGGTGAACGAGGTGACGCTGTAGACATCAGAGCCGATACCGTAATCTTTCGCCAGAATCTGGGCGGCTTCACGAACGTGACGCAGGATAGAACCTGAGCCCAGCAGCTGTACTTTACCTTTGCTGCCCTCTACCGTTTCCAGCTTGTAGATACCCTTACGGATACCCTCTTCCGCGCCCTTCGGCATGGCTGGCATATGGTAGTTTTCGTTCAGCGTGGTGATGTAGTAGTACACGTTCTCCTGCGCTTCGCCATACATACGCACCAGACCGTCATGCATGATGACAGCCACTTCATAAGCGTATGAAGGATCGTAAGAGATACAGTTCGGGATAGTCAGCGACTGAATGTGGCTGTGACCATCTTCATGCTGCAGACCTTCGCCGTTCAGGGTAGTACGACCCGAGGTGCCGCCGACCAGGAAGCCGCGCGCCTGTTGGTCGCCCGCCAGCCACATCAGATCGCCGATACGCTGGAAGCCGAACATCGAGTAATAGATGTAGAACGGGATCATCGGCAGGTTGTTGGTGCTGTAAGAGGTCGCCGCAGCCAGCCAGGAAGAACCTGCGCCCAGCTCGTTGATCCCTTCCTGCAGAATCTGGCCTTTCTCGTCTTCTTTATAGTATGCAACCTGCTCGCGGTCCTGCGGGGTGTACTGCTGACCGTTCGGGCTGTAGATACCGATCTGACGGAACAGACCTTCCATACCAAAGGTACGCGCTTCATCGGCGAGGATTGGAACCAGACGATCTTTGATCGACTTGTTCTTCAGCATCACATTCAGGGCACGCACAAAGGCGATGGTGGTCGAGATCTCTTTGTTCTGCTCTTCCAGCAGCGCACTGAACTCTTCGAGTGCTGGCATTTCCAGCTTTTCAGTGAACTTCGGCTGACGCGTTGGCAGGTAGCCGCCTAACTTCTCGCGCTGACCATGCAGATAAGCATGTTCTTCTGAGCCTTTTTCGAAGGTCACGTACGGCAGTGATTCGATTTTGTCATCAGCAACCGGCACGTTGAAGCGATCACGGATATAGCGCACGCCATCCATGTTCATCTTCTTCACCTGGTGAGCAATATTTTTGCCTTCCGCGGTGTCGCCCATACCATAACCTTTGATGGTATGCGCCAGGATCAATACTGGCTTGCCTTTGGTGTCCTGCGCTTTTTTCAGTGCCGCGTAGATTTTCTTCGGATCGTGGCCGCCACGGTTCAATGCCCAGATTTCATCATCGGACATATCTTTAACCAGCGCGGCGGTTTCCGGATATTTGCCAAAGAAGTGCTCACGCACATAGGCACCATCGCGGGATTTAAAGGTCTGGTAGTCACCGTCGACCGTTTCGTTCATCAGCTGAATCAGCTTGCCGCTGGTATCTTTGCGCAGCAGCTCATCCCAGCGACCGCCCCAGATGACCTTGATCACTTCCCAGCCAGCACCGGCAAAGATGCCTTCCAGCTCGTTGATGATTTTGCCATTACCGGTTACCGGGCCATCCAGACGCTGCAGGTTGCAGTTGATGATGAAGACCAGGTTATCCAGTTTTTCACGGGTGGCGATGGTGATCGCACCTTTAGATTCTGGCTCATCCATCTCGCCGTCACCCAGGAAGGCGTAAACGGTCTGCGCAGAGGTATCTTTCAGGCCACGGTGTTCCAGATATTTCAGGAACTTCGCCTGATAGATCGCTGACAATGGACCCAGGCCCATTGATACGGTCGGGAACTGCCAGAATTCCGGCATCAATTTCGGATGCGGATAAGAAGAGAGGCCTTTACCGTCAACTTCCTGACGGAAGTTGTTCATCTGCTCTTCGGTCAGGCGGCCTTCAAGGAACGCACGCGCATAGATACCCGGAGAGATGTGGCCCTGGAAATAGACCAGATCGCCGCCATCCTTCTCACTGCGCGCGCGGAAGAAGTGGTTAAAGCACACTTCATAAATTGTCGCAGAAGACTGGAAGGAGGACATGTGGCCACCCAGTTCCAGATCTTTCTTCGATGCGCGCAGCACCGACATGATGGCGTTCCAGCGGATTGCGGAACGGATACGACGTTCAAGAGAGGTGTTGCCCGGATAATCGGGTTCATCTTCAACGGCAATAGAGTTGATGTAGTTGCTGATTGCAGAAGATCCTGCAGCCACGTTTACGCCGCCTTTGCGGGCTGCACCCAGTACCTGATCAATCAGATACTGTGCACGTTCAACACCTTCTTCACGGATGACCGATTCGATCGCCTGTAGCCAGTCACGAGTTTCAATCGGATCCACGTCATTGTGTAAACGTTCTGACATGGGTGTGTTCCTTATCTGTGTCTAATACGTTGAATAATCGGGAGCCTGTTAAAGCAGATGCAGGCAGGCTCGTCTGATATCAGTACGATCTTTGTCGCACGTCATTCCTTACGTTGCTGTAAACGACGCAGGGAGCGTTCTCGACGGCTCTGCTCCCGACTTCTGTCCAGCAAGATTTCCTCTATGAACGCCAGGTGACGGTGTGAAGCCTCGCGCGCTTTTTCTGGCTCACGGGCCACAATCGCCTCAAAGATTCTGGCGCGGTGACCGCTCACTTTTGCCAGCATTTCCCGGCGCGAGTAGAGCAATTCGAAATTCTGACGAACGTTTTGTTCCAGCATAGGGCCCATTGAGCGTAGCAAATGTAAAAGCACAACATTATGGGCTGCTTCTGTGACAGCGATCTGATACTGCATCACTGCGTCCGCTTCGGCGTCTAAATCGCCGCTGTCCTGCGCCTGCTGGATATTCAGATGGCAGTCGCGAATGCGCCGCAGGTCTTCCTCTGTGCCGCGCAGTGCCGCGTAATAGGCGGCAATGCCCTCTAAGGCATGGCGCGTTTCCAGCAGATCAAACTGGGATTCCGGATGGCCGGCGAGCAGCTCAACGAGTGGATCGCTTAAGCTTTGCCAGAGATTCTCCTGCACGAACGTTCCGCCACCCTGTCGGCGCAGCAATAATCCTTTCGCTTCTAAGCGCTGGATCGCTTCGCGGAGAGACGGACGTGAGACATCGAATTGTTTGGCGAGTTCGCGCTCAGGCAACAGCTTCTCTCCCGGACGCAACGTGCCTTCCATAATCAGGGATTCGAGCTGTTGCTCGATAGCATCGGAGAGCTTAGGTTGGCGAATCTTACTGTAAGCCATCATCCCTTCTTATTAAGCCAGGCGTCCGGAGTAAATTGGTAATACCAATTGCAATGAGGTGCCGGTAAAGTAACAAAGTATTCACCTTGTGTCTATATGGTGTCTGCGACATTCACCTCGCCTTAAAGCCTGTCCTGGCGCTAACTCGCGGTTAAAAAAATGAAAAAATCCGCTACGGCAAATGTTAAATAATTGCACTTTTACCAAACCTTACACCTGCTTAGCGCCTGATGAGTGCGGCAGCCATAAGTGAAAGCTATTCGTCATTACCCGAATTTCATGGCAGAAGTTTCGACAGGCAGACATGACCAGGACGGCGTTTTTTCAGTCAAGTCTCAGCACGAAAGGCGAAAGCAGGTGCAAAGCGAATCGCTTATCACTATTCTTGTCGCCAGGGTAGCAAATGGCCGCATTCAGCACGCCAGATACCGTAAAATAATCAATACGTTATTGTAACTACTTCATTACAGCGGATTGTGCTGCGAACGAAGAATAAAAACATCACGAGGTTTGTATGGAACAGCAGCAAGGCGAAGCGCTGAAACGTGGTCTTAAGAACCGCCATATTCAGCTCATCGCGCTGGGTGGTGCAGTGGGAACCGGCCTGTTTCTGGGCAGTGCATCGGTCATTGAATCCGCCGGACCGGCCGTTATTCTGGGCTATGCGATTGCCGGGTTTATTGCCTTTTTAATCATGCGCCAGTTAGGTGAGATGGTCGTGGAAGAGCCGGTTGCCGGCAGCTTCAGCCACTTTGCCTATAAATACTGGGGCAACTTTGCGGGTTTTGCTTCGGGCTGGAACTACTGGGTGCTCTATGTGCTGGTTGCCATGGCAGAACTCACTGCCGTCGGCAAATATGTCCAGTTCTGGTGGCCTGACTTTCCGACCTGGGCGTCGGCTGCCCTCTTCTTCGTGATGATCAATGCTATCAACCTGACCAACGTGAAAGTGTTTGGTGAGATGGAGTTCTGGTTCGCCATCATTAAAGTGGTTGCGGTCATTGGCATGATCCTGTTCGGCGGCTGGCTGCTGTTCAGTGGTCATGCCGGTCCGCAGGCGACAGTACGCAACCTGTGGGAACAGGGCGGCTTCTTCCCGCATGGCATTGGCGGCCTGGTCACCGTCATGGCGATTATCATGTTCTCATTCGGGGGTCTGGAGCTGGTGGGTATCACCGCAGCTGAAGCGGATAACCCGGAAGTGAGCATTCCAAAAGCGACCAACCAGGTGCTGTGGCGTATCCTGATTTTCTACATTGGTTCGCTGGCGGTCCTGCTGTCACTGATGCCGTGGACCCGCGTCACCTCAGAAGTCAGCCCGTTCGTCTTTATCTTCCACGAACTGGGCGATGCCATGGTGGCGAATGCGCTTAACGTGGTGATCCTGACGGCTGCCCTGTCGGTCTATAACAGCTGCGTTTACTGTAACAGCCGCATGCTGTTTGGTCTGGCACAGCAGGGCAATGCGCCGAAAGCACTGCTGAAAGTCGATCGTCGCGGTGTACCGGTGTTAACGATTCTGGTCTCTGCTGTGGCTACTGCGCTGTGTGTGCTGATCAACTACCTGATGCCGGGCGAAGCGTTTGGCCTGCTGATGTCGCTGGTGGTCTCTGCACTGGTCATCAACTGGGCGATGATCAGCCTGGCGCACCTCAAGTTCCGTCGTAAGAAAGATCAGCAGGGCGTCACAACCCGCTTTAAAGCGCTGCTCTATCCGGCAGGTAACTGGATTTGCCTGATCTTCCTGGCAGGGATTCTGGTACTGATGGCGACCACGCCGGGCATGGCGATCTCCGTCTGGCTGATCCCGGTCTGGCTGGTCATTCTGGGTATTGGTTACTTTATTAAAAACCAGACGCAGAAAGCCTGATGCTCTACTACGTGCTGCGACCTCTCAGGGAGGTTGCAGCACGTACCTCTGATGCCCGATCCAGCTCACACTTCTCTTCCCGCACCTGTTTTGTCCATCTTCATGACGAATTTCTCCCGTTCATCTCACTGATTTCCTGACAATACTTCCTGTTCACACTGGATGCGCAGGAATAAACCATGAAAGGTACAGCTCTCCCGTTTCGGGAAAAACTGGGATATGGCATGGGTGATGCCGGATGCAACATGATTGGCGGTGCCATCATGCTGTTCCTGAACTACTTCTATACCGATGTTTTCGGCCTTGCTCCGGCGCTGGTGGGAACCCTGCTGCTTTCGGTCAGGGTGCTGGATGCGGTTACCGATCCGATTATGGGCGCCATCGCCGATCGCACCCAGAGTCGCTGGGGCCGTTTTCGTCCCTGGCTGCTGTGGGTTTCCGTTCCCTATGTGGTCTTCAGCGTTCTGATGTTCACCACACCAGACTGGACCTATCACAACAAGGTCATCTGGGCGTTCGTCACCTACTTCCTGATGTCACTGACGTATACCGCGATTAATATTCCTTACTGCTCGCTGGGTGGCGTGATTACCAACGACCCTGGTGAACGCGTCTCCTGCCAGTCCTACCGTTTTGTCATGGTCGGTATCGCCACGCTGATACTTTCTCTGTCGCTGCTGCCGATGGCGGAGTGGTTTGGTGGGGAAGATAAAGCGCGCGGCTACCAGATGGCGATGGCGGTGCTGGCCACGATTGGTCTGGCGATGTTTCTGTTCTGCTTTGCCACAGTTCGTGAACGTATCCGCCCTGCTGTACCGAGCAATGATGACCTGAAAAAAGATCTGCGTGACGTCTGGAAGAATGACCAGTGGGTGCGCATTCTGCTGCTGACCTTCTGTAACGTCTGTCCTGGCTTCATCCGCATGGCAGCCACCATGTATTACGTCACCTGGGTCATGGGTCAGTCCACGCACTTCGCCACGCTGTTTATCAGCCTGGGCGTGATTGGCATGATGTTCGGCAGCACGCTGGCGAAACTGCTCACCGATCGCTGGTGCAAACTCAAAGTCTTCTTCTGGACTAATATCGCATTGGCGCTCTTCTCCTGCGGCTTTTACTGGATCGATCCTCACGCCACGGTGATGGTCGTAGTGGCTTACTTTGTGCTGAATATCCTGCATCAGATCCCTTCTCCGCTGCACTGGTCGCTGATGGCGGATGTGGATGACTACGGCGAGTGGAAAACCGGCAAGCGCATCACCGGCATCAGCTTCTCCGGCAACCTGTTCTTCCTCAAGGTGGGACTGGCAGTGGCCGGTGCAATGGTCGGCTTTCTGCTGTCGATCTATGGCTACAATGCGGGTGCTAAACAGCAGTCCCCTGAAGCGATTAACGGCATCATGCTGCTCTTCACCATCATTCCAGGCGTCGGCTATCTGATTACCGCCGGCGTGGTGCGGCTGATGAAGGTCGACCGCAAAATGATGATTACCATCCAGCAGGATCTCGCGCTGCGCCGCGAAAACTTCCACGAGTTACACGCTGTTCGCCTGCGCGACGGTGCTGCTACGCCAACCGGAGATGTTAAATGACTGCAATCCTGCCGAATCCTTTTATTGAGCAGCGCGCCGACCCCTTTATCCTTCGCCATGAACAGCACTACTACTTTGTGGCATCAGTACCGGAGTATGACCGGCTGGAGATCCGACGCGCCACAACGCTGGCTGGCCTGCGCAGCGCCGAGCCGGTCGTGGTCTGGCGCAAGCCTGATAGCGGCCCCTGTAGCGAGTTAATCTGGGCACCCGAATTGCACTACATTGACGGCCAGTGGGTTATCTATTTCGCAGCAGCGCCGACGCGGGAGATCAAAGAGGGACTGTTTCAGCACCGGATGTATGCGCTGGTGTGTGAGGCGGCAGATCCATTGCAGGGCGAATGGCAGCCCTGCCGCCGGGTTTTCAGCCAGCTCGACAGCTTCTCTCTGGATGCCACGCACTTCGTACATCAGGGCAAAAACTGGTATCTCTGGGCGCAAAAAGATCCCGTGATTCCCGGCAACTCTAATCTCTACCTGGCTGAGCTGCTGAATCCCTGGACGCTGAAAGGTACACCGGTGATGCTGAGTCGGCCAGAATATGAGTGGGAGTGCGCAGGGTTTAGCGTGAACGAAGGTCCGGCGGTGATTCGTCACAGCGATCGGCTGTTCGTGACCTACTCCGCCAGCGCTACCGATGAAAATTACTGTCTGGGGATACTGTCGATTGCCGCTGATGCCGATCCGCTTGATGTCACCGCCTGGCAAAAATCGGCACGCCCGGTCTTTGTATCCAGCTGGGACAACCATCAGTATGGGCCAGGCCACAACAGTTTTACCCAGGATGAGGCGGGACGCGACGTGCTGGTTTATCACGCGCGTAACTACACTGAAATTGAGGGCGATCCGTTGTGGGATCCGAACCGCCACACCCGACTGAAATATTTCAGCTGGCGGGAAGATGGCACGCCCGATTTTGGCGTGCCACCTGCCGATTACACCAGCGTGCCGTAAATCGTCAGCAACGCAACGGCAACCACCAGCACCAGTGAAGTGCGTTTCGCTAACGCCACGGCAACCCGTGGCGTTTCTACTTTATCGGTGTGCGGATCGCGTGACAGGGAGAACTGCGCCAGCGTCGTCAGCACCTGATACTGAGAACGGTGACGATCAGTCAGCGAAGCAAACCACGCAGGCAGCGCTTTTTCGCCGTGGCCGAGCAGCGCGTAAGCCACCCCCGCCAGCCGCACCGGGATCCAGTCGAGAAGATGCAGAATCGCATCCACGCCAGACTGCGAACGCGCCATCGGTGTACCATGTTTTGCCAGCCAGCCTTGCCAGGCTCGCAGAAACGCATAACCCACCAGCAGCACCGGACCCCACGGCCCTCCCACCACCAGCCAGAACATCGGCGCAAGATAGAAGCGGAAGTTTATCCAGATCAGTGCATTCTGCAGTTCACGCAGGAACTCGCGTTCGCTGCATTCTACCGGCACGCCATGAATCAGCGTCAACTCAGCCGCCATCGCCTGATGCGCCGCGTCGTCGTCATGACTGGCTGCTTTCAGATAGCTATGGTAGTGCTGACGCACCGAACCGGCACCGATGCAGAGCAAGCCGGCGACGATCCAGAACAGGAGTTGTAGTACACCAAACAGCAGGCCTTTCAGACTCCATACCACCAGCGCGGTCAGCGCCATCGCCAGCACGGTCATCAGCAGAGTACGCATCATGGAGAAATGTCGGCGATGCCGAAAAATCGGCTCCAGCCGGTGTTCGATCTGCCAGTGCTCGCCCAGTTTAAACAGGCGCTCCCAGCCTAAAACCAACAACAAGGTAAACAACGTCATACTGACTCCGCAAAAATCAGGATTTTTGCTGCGTTAACAGCTGTTTGTAGTAGTCCCAGTCAAAAGCAGGTCCGGGATCGGTCTTTCGTACCGGCGCGATGTCACTGTGCCCCGTGATACGTGAAGGCGTTAACGGGTAATGCTGCAGCAGCAACAGGGTTACCTGCTGCAGGGCCCGATATTGCGCTTCGCTATAGGGCTCACTGTCTGTTCCTTCCAGCTCAATCCCTATAGAGAAGTCGTTGCAGTTTTCACGTCCTTCAAACTGCGAAATGCCTGCATGCCAGGCACGTTTATGAAAAGGGACATACTGCACGATCTCCCCGTCACGACGAATCAGGCAGTGTGCCGCGACTTTCAGCGCGGCGATATCCGCAAAATAGGGATGAGCATCCGGCGGAAGTGTGCCGGTGAACAGCTTGTCGATCCACGGCCCGCCAAATTCGCCGGGTGGCAGGCTGATATTGTGAATCACCAGCAGTGAAGGCGCTTCATTGTCTGGCCGTTCATTGCAATGCGTTGACGGCACGTGACGCGCTCCGGTCAGCCAGCCCTGTTCGATTTTCATACCCATTTTCCTTGTTTCAGCTGGCTGAGAATAGCATGAATAATAAAGGATTCTTGCCTCTTAGTGTGCCGGTTGGGTCACATGACAACGCTGCGTGTTAAGGATACTAAACAAAATACGATTCGTTGCTGGAACCTGATGGCGGTTCAGGCTATTGTGTCACCCTCTGTCATTTCTCGTTCTGGAGTAAAACACCTATGTCATCTCGTGGTTATGATCCTGACAGCCGCCGTCAGGCACTCATCAAACGCATTGAAAGTGACATCCCGGATGCGGTTGCACTGGCGTTAAAAGAGGATCTTGGTGGAGAGATCGACGCTGACCGGGATATTACTGCCCAGTTGTTACCTGCCGATATCCAGGCTCATGCGCAGGTCATTACCCGTGAAGCGGGTGTTTTCTGTGGTAAACGCTGGGTGGAAGAAGTCTTCATTCAACTCGGCTCGCACGCGACACTGAGCTGGCATGTCGAAGATGGTGATCAGATCGAGGCAGACCAGCTGCTGTTTGAAATCGAGGGTCCTGCCCGACTGCTGCTGACCGCAGAGCGTACCGCGCTTAATTTTGTGCAAACACTCTCGGGCGTTGCCACCGAAGTCAGCCGCTATGTCGCACTGCTGGCGGGAAGCCAGACACAGCTGCTGGACACGCGTAAAACCCTGCCCGGATTGCGGACCGCGCTTAAATATGCCGTGCTCTGTGGCGGTGGCAGCAATCATCGCCTGGGCCTCTCAGATGCCTACCTGATTAAAGAGAACCATATTATTGCCAGCGGCTCAATTGCGCAGGCAGTGGAAAGAGCGCAATGGCTGCAACCCGATGTGCCGGTTGAAGTTGAAGTGGAATCACTGGAAGAGTTGCGTCAGGCGCTGGAAGCCGAAGCCGATATTGTGATGCTGGATAACTTCAGCCTGGAAGAAATGCGTACCGCCGTCGAACTCAACCAGGGAAGGACGCTGCTGGAAGTCTCCGGTAACGTTACCGAAACAACCCTGCCGCAGATCGCTCTGACCGGCGTGGACTATGTCTCTGTTGGCGCACTGACCAAGCATGTGCGGGCGCTGGATCTCTCTATGCGTTTCAAACAAAAGTAGCCTGCGCCACCGTAACCCGACCCGACGATTTTGCGACCCCGCTTCCGGCGCAGTTTCGACTGCGCTGCAATCCTGAAATCTGTTCACACCACACTTTCCAGTTTTCCCCTCTCTGACTGTCTTTTACTGCTACTGATTTTTAACCTGTCGCCTTCTTAAACAGGAGACGATGTGATGAATCATCAACGTGGATTTACGCTGGTTGAATTGATGATTGTGGTCGGTATTGTGGCGATCTTAAGTGCCATCGGCTTGCCCGCTTATCAAAATTATCTGCAGCGCGCTGCCCTCACCGACATGTTGCAAACAATGGTGCCGTTTAAAACTGCGGTAGAGCTCTGCGCCATGGAGCGTGGTGGCCCAACCCAGTGTCATGCAGGAGAAGCGGGCATTCCGGCAGCCAGAGGATCGCGCTATGTCTCGGCACTGAGCGTGACCAACGGTGTGATTGCATTGACTGGCCAGGAAAGTCTCAATGGCCTGAGCGTTGAAATGCTGCCGGTCTGGGACAGCACGGATGGCGGCATCAGATGGCAACGCAGTTGCACCAGTAGCAACAATAGCCTGCGCGACAATTGTCAGGATCAGTTCCGCTTTGCGGATAAAGGGGCCAGCGATGAACAAGCCTGATGAAGCGATCGCGGCTTTATGTCAGCGCTATCGCGCCCTGGTGTTACACCATGATGCCAGTCAGCTGCGTGTGGCCGTCGCAGAAAGCGTGCCGCCCGGACTGTCTGAAGCGCTTCATTTTGCCAGCCAGTGTAAGATTGAGATCGAATGCTGGCCGCAGGCCCGGCTCGACCAGCTTCGGCATGCCGACACACCGCTGGTGGCGCGTGAAGAGGCGCCCGCAGAGTCAGCGATTGAGGCAACACAGCTGATCCTGCGTCAGGCGCTCGAACGCCGCGCCTCCGATGTGCATATCGAACCCTGCCGCGAGGGTTTACGCGTGCGACTGCGCATTGATGGCGTACTGCATCCGCTCTCTTCATTACCTGCCACTCAACCTGCATCGCTGCTGGCACGACTGAAGATTCTCGGCGGGCTGGATATCGCCGAACGACGGTTACCACAGGATGGTCAGTTCAGCATGGAGATCGCCGGTAAACCCGCCTCGTTTCGTCTGGCCACGTTGCCCATCTACGGCGGGGAGAAAGCCGTAGTCAGGCTATTGCAGAGTGAAAGCGCGGCGCTGTCACTGGATAAGCTCGGTTTACCCACTGCGCAGCTACGTCTGTTCTGCGCTGCGCTGGCCCAGCCGCAGGGATTGATTCTGGTGACGGGCCCCACCGGCAGCGGCAAGACATTCACGCTCTACAGCGGACTTAGCGCGCTGAATAAACCTGAAAAAAATCTCTGCAGCGTTGAGGATCCGATTGAGATCCCACTGCCGGGCATCAATCAGACGCAGATCCATGCTAAAAACGGGCTCGATTTTAACCGCGTGCTGCGGGCGCTGCTGAGACAGGATCCCGACGTCATCATGGTGGGCGAAATTCGCGATGCCGAAACGGCAGAGATTGCGGTTAAAGCAGCACAAACCGGACATCTGGTCCTTTCCACGCTGCACACTAACTCCACCGCCGAGACGCTGACCCGGCTTCGACAGATGGGAATTCCCGGTTATCTGCTTGGGTCAGCACTGAAATTGATCGTTGCTCAGCGTCTGGTCAGACGCCTTTGCCCTCACTGCCGTCAGCCTGCTCAGGCAGTGGCACACTATCCTCCGGAACTCTGGCCTGGCACCCTGCAAACCTGGCGTGCCCCAGGCTGCGACCACTGCTTTTCCGGCTATTTTGGCCGGCTGGCGCTGTTTGAACTACTGCCCATTAATGCCAGACTGCAAAATGCGATCGCCGCCGAGATGCCGCTGGAGAATCTGCTGAATCTGGCGAAACAGCAGGGATTGCGCACCCTGCTGGTTTCCGGTTTAGAAGCGGTAAGTCGGGGCGATACCTCCCTGGAGGAGATGCAACGGGTGATTGGGCTGGACGATGGCTAATGCCTCTTTATTCAGCTGGCAGGCGGTCGACAGTCAGGGTCAGTTACTCAGCGGTCAGCTACTGGCTATCGACAGTGACAATCTGCTGCTGATGCTGGCGCAGCGTGATCTTTTGCCGGTGAGCTGGAAGCGTGAAAAAGTCTGGCGTCCGAGGGACTGGAAGTGGCAGCACAAAACCGATCTCATTCGCCAGCTGGCCACCTTGCTCAAAGCGGGCCTGCCGCTGGCAGAGAGTCTGGTTTTGCTGGCGGAGGGGCAGCCGCATGCTGGCTGGCGGGCCCTGATGCTAGCTCTGCATCATCGGGTACTCAGCGGTGCGCCTTTTTCACAGGCTTTGCGTGAATGGCCGCAGATCTTTCCGGCACTCTATCCGTCCCTGATGGAGGTAGGTGAGCTCACCGGTCAGCTGGATGTCTGTTGCAGCGAACTGGCTCAGCAGCAGATCCGCCAGCAGCAGTTATGGCATCAGGTGGGTAAAGCGCTGCGCTATCCTCTTTTTATTCTGCTGGTGGCGATGGCTGTCACCTGCGGCATGCTGCTCTTCGTGCTGCCGGAGTTCGTTGCGGTTTATGACGCCTTTGATGCGCCCCTGCCCGCCTTTACCGCAGCGGTAATGCAGTTATCTGCCGCGCTTCAGGAATGGGGAGGTGTGCTGGCCCTGGGTGTCTCGCTGATGCTGACTGGATGGCATCAGCTGCGACGACGATCTGAGGGCTGGCAACGCCGTGAGCAGGCATTTTTCCTGCGCATCCCGCTGATTTCCGGATTGTGGCGCGGCACACAACTGACGCAGATCTATACCATTCTGCATCTCACACAGAGCGCCGGGTTAACGCTGTTACAGGGGCTATCCGCCGTTAAGGTAACACTCTCCTCATTGCTCTGGCGGGACGCGATAGCCGGACTGCAGCAACATATTGCTGAGGGAAGTCCTCTGCATCAGGCGCTGATGCAGCATCCGTTGTTCACGCCATTATGTGGTCAGCTGATTCGCGTCGGTGAGGAGGCGGGCGCCCTGGATTTGATGCTGGCACGTCTGGCTGAATGGCATGAGGCCGAAACGCGAGAGCGCGCTGACACACTGGCGGCTTCGCTGGAACCGATGATGATGATGGTGATTGGCGGCATTGTTGGCACACTGGTGATTGCCATGTATTTGCCGGTCTTCGGGCTGGGTGATGCGATGCATTAGGGGCGCACGCTGCGCCCCGGATGACTATCGGTTGAAAACCCGGTTTTCCTGCTCGTTAACCCGAATAAAGGTCGTGCGTTTGGTCAGCTCTTTCAGGCGCTCGGCCCCTACGTAAGTGCAGGCGGAACGCAGCCCACCCAGGATATCGCGTGCTGTCTCAGCCACCGGACCTCTTAAGGGCAGCTTGACCGTTTTGCCTTCTGCCGCACGGTACTGCGCAACACCACCAACGTGACGCTTCATCGCCGATTCGGAACTCATGCCATAAAAGAGCATGGATTTTTCGCCATTCTCTTCAACAACCTGCCCTTCACACTCATCATGTGCCGCCAGCATGCCACCCAGCATCACGAAGTCAGCACCGCCGCCAAAGGCTTTGGCGATATCCCCCGGCACTGAACAACCGCCATCACTGACAATCTGTCCGCTTAAACCATGCGCCGCATCAGCACACTCGATAACGGCAGAAAGCTGCGGATAACCTACACCGGTTTTTACCCGGGTTGTGCAGACCGAACCCGGGCCAATGCCCACTTTGACAATATCCGCACCGGAAAGAATCAACTCTTCCACCATTTCGCCCGTGACGACATTACCGGCACAGATTGTTTTAGAGGGGAAAGTTTCACGCGCGCGTTGCAGAAAATCGACAAAATGTTGTGAGTAACCGTTGGCCACGTCGATGCAGATAAACTGCAGATCGTCTGACAGCGCCATAATGGCGACCAGTTTACTGAGATCGGACTCTGAAGTGCCGGTGGAGACCATAACATTTTTAAGGCATGTCGCAGGCACGCGCTGAATGAACGCGAGCCAGTCATCAACGCTGTAATGTTTGTGGACTGCAGTAAGGATATTGAAGCTGGCGAGCGCCTCGGCCATCGAAAATGTGCCGACGGTATCCATATTGGCGGCGATGATGGGTACGCCGCTCCAGCTCAGGCCCGAATGTCTGAAGGTAAAGCTGCGTTCCAGCTCAACCTGTGAGCGACTTTGCAGCGTGGAGCGTTTGGGACGGATTAAGACATCTTTAAAGCCCAGTTTCAGATCTTCTTCAATACGCATAAATAGTGTCCTGGTAAGTGGCAACGAATCGTCGTTCGCGAAGTAAGCACAGCTCCAGTAGCGTTATGATACGCGCCTCTCGCTGTGCGACAAGACTGCGAATTTCACTTTATTTACGCTACAATCCGTTAAATTTAGTTGTGATTTATCGGTGTGATCTGACACCCATTTTTGCCTTTTTTAGTCAGATCATTACCCTGAACCCATGTCGTAAAAGAAGTCAGGTGAGAAACATGCCCTATATCGTCGCGCTTACAGGGGGGATCGGCAGTGGAAAGAGTACGATTGCCCAGGCATTCGCCGCGTCTGGCGTGGACATTATTGATGCTGACCTGATTGCCCGTGAAGTTGTTGAACCCGGCACGCCCGCTTTGCAGGCTATAAAGGGGCGCTATGGCGCGTCGATAGTGACGGAGCAGGGCATGCTTGATCGTAAACAGCTTCGCGACATTATTTTCCAGAAGCCGGAAGAGAAAAGCTGGTTAAACGCACTGCTTCATCCGCTGATAAACGCCCGGACGCGACAGCTGATCGCCCAGGCCACCTCACCTTATGTGCTCTGGGTAGTGCCATTACTGGTGGAAAATCAATTACAGCACCAGGCTGATCGGGTACTGGTGGTGGATGTTGATGAGGCAACGCAGTTAGCGCGGACTCAGCAGCGTGACCATCTTTCCGTCGAACAGGCGAAACGTATTCTTGCCGCACAGGCCACGCGCCAGCAACGCCTCGCCTGTGCCGATGACATTATTGATAACAGCGGCGAGCCCGACGACGCCCTGCCACAGGTTGCCGAACTCCATCAGCGCTATCTCAGGCTGGCGGCAACGAAACAGGATTAATACCATGAGTACACCCGTTCTGTTTGAACACCCACTGAATGAAAAAATGCGAACCTGGTTGCGGGTTGAATTTTTGATTAATCAGTTAGATGAAACCACGCCACTGGATAAAACCGTTAATGCGCTGACCTTTTTTCGCCTGATTGGCGAGTTGCTCGACATTTTCGAGCGCGGCGATATGCGGACTGAACTGTTGAAAGAGCTGGAGCGTCAGCAGCAAAAATTACGTGCCTGGGCTGATGTGCCGGGTGTCGACATGACGCTGGTGGATGCTCTGCACGATAAACTAAAAATTCAGTCAACGCAGTTGATGAATGCCCCGCGTATGGGGCAACAGCTCCGTGAAGATCGTCTGATTGCCCTGGTGCGCCAGCGACTCAGCATTCCCGGCGGATGCTGCAGCTTTGATTTGCCAGGCCTGCACATCTGGCTCCATCTGCCGCAGGAAACACGCGATGCGCAGGTCGAAGCCTGGATGCAGACGCTCGCGCCCCTGCATCATGCGCTGGCGATGGTACTGGATCTGATCCGCCAGTCCGGCGCATTCCATATGCAGACCAGTCTGAACGGTTTTTATCAGGATAATGCCGAGGGTGCCGATCTGCTGCGATTGCAGTTATCGCTGGACGATGCCCTCTATCCACAGGTGTCCGGACATAAAAGCCGCTACGCCATTCGTTTTATGCCATTTGATAGTGAGCGCGGTGAAGTTCCGGCCCGCCTTAACTTCCAGTTGGCCTGTTGTTAGAGGTAAACATGCAGCAAGAAGTCATGACCGTTTCCTGTCCGCAGTGCGGCAAAGATGTCATCTGGGATGAGCTCAGCCCGTGGCGCCCTTTTTGCAGTAAGCGCTGTCAGCTTATTGATTTAGGCGAGTGGGCCGCAGAAGAGAAACGCATTCCCAGCAGCGACGATATGAACGACAGTGACAACTGGAGTGAAGAAGAGCGCTGATAACAGGATGGGGCGCGCTGCCCCATCCACTCAGAGTTCGCCGGCGACCAGACGCGCAATCAGCTGATGATTCGCTGGCGGAAACTCCTCCGCGACCAGCGCATGCTGATCAACCCAGCGCTGCGGTTGCCCCTCTTTGCCCCACGGCTCCCCTTTCCACCCTTCAACCAGAAAGAAGTGCAGCGTTACGCGCAGATCGTCATAGCTGTGATCTGCATGACCAATCGGGCGAGCCTCGGTGACATCGATCCCGGTTTCTTCCTGGAGCTCCCTTATGAGTCCCTGTTCGGCGCTTTCGCCCGCTTCAATCTTACCGCCAGGAAACTCCCACTTATTTGCCATATAAGAGGTCGATGCGCGCTGGGCAAGGAAAATCTGTTTATTGGCATTGCGAATGATGCCAACTGCAACCTGCAGGTGCTTCATGAAGACTATCCGGTAGTAATGGTGAATGAAGGCTGATTTTAGAGCATGCCGTAACGGAAGTTAACCGCTTTAGCTCAGCATGGGCATAGTCATCGTAGTGGCAAAGGCCATAAAAAAAGGAGCCAGCGGCTCCTTTTTTATCAGCATTTAGCCTCAGGCGATACGGCCATGACACTGCTTATACTTTTTACCGGAACCACATGGGCAGGGATCGTTGCGGCCCACTTTGCGTTCTCCACTTTGCTCAGCCACAGGCTCAGCTGCCAGCAGATCTTCTTCCACATGGCTCAGCTGCTGTTGCTGTGCCAGACGTTCAGCTTCTTCGCGACGCTGTTGCTCCATCGCTTCAACTTCTTCTGGCATGCGCACCTGAACTTTGCTCAGCGTACTGATCACTTCATACTTCAGTGATTCAAGCATTGCGGCGAACATGGCAAAGGATTCACGCTTGTACTCCTGCTTTGGATCTTTCTGCGCATAGCCGCGCAGATGGATACCCTGGCGCAGATAGTCCATCGCTGCCAGATGCTCTTTCCACAGAGAGTCCAGCGTCTGCAGCATCACGCCTTTTTCGAAGTTGCGCATCATTTCCGCGCCCACGATCTCTTCTTTCTCTGCGTAGCTTTCCATGGCATGGGTCATGATGCGTTCACGCAGCACTTCTTCATGCAGATCGGGCTCTTTGTCCAGCCACTCTGCAATCGGCAGGTTAAGATCGAAGTCAGTGCGCAGACGCTCTTCCAGGCCAGGCACGTCCCACATTTCTTCCAGCGACTGTGGCGGAATGTAGGTATCGATAGTGGCTTTGTAGACATCGTGGCGAATACTGTTGATGGTTTCGCTCACATCAGACACATCCAGCAGCTCATTACGCTGACTGTAGATCGCACGACGCTGGTCGTTAGCCACATCATCATATTCCAGCAGCTGCTTACGGATATCGAAGTTACGGCTTTCGACTTTACGCTGCGCGTTGGCAATCGCTTTAGTCACCCACGGGTGCTCAATCGCTTCGCCTGGCTTCATGCCCAGTTTACGCATCATATTTGACACGCGGTCTGAGGCGAAAATACGCATCAGCGCATCTTCCATCGACAGGTAGAAGCGTGAAGAACCGGCGTCACCCTGACGACCTGCACGACCACGCAGCTGGTTATCGATACGACGCGATTCGTGACGCTCGGTACCCACGATGTGCAAACCACCTGACGCCAGCACCGCGTCATGACGAATCTGCCAGGCCGCTTTAATCTCTTCGATTTGCGCTTCGGTTGGCTCTTCCAGTTCGGCCACTTCAGCGTGCCAGCTACCGCCCAGCATAATGTCCGTACCACGTCCGGCCATGTTGGTCGCGATAGTGACCGCGCCCGGTTGACCGGCCTGTGCCACGATATCCGCTTCGCGGGCGTGGAATTTGGCGTTCAGGACGTTATGTTTGATACCGGCGCGGGTCAGTTCATTAGAGACCACTTCTGATTTTTCAATCGAGATCGTGCCCACCAGTACCGGCTGTCCATTGGCTGTACGCTCACGGATATCTTCGATAATCGCATCGATCTTCTCTTTCTCTGTCATGTAGACCAGGTCAGCCAGATCTTTACGCACCATCGGACGGTTAGTCGGCACGACAATGGTGTCGAGCTTGTAAATAGAGCTGAATTCGAACGCTTCGGTATCAGCAGTACCGGTCATACCGGCCAGCTTTTCGTAAATACGGAAGTAGTTCTGGAAGGTAATAGAGGCCAGCGTCTGGTTCTCGTTCTGGATCTCTACGCCTTCTTTCGCTTCAATCGCCTGATGCAGACCATCTGACCAGCGACGACCCTGCATGGTACGGCCGGTGTGTTCATCAACGATTACCACTTCGCCATCTTTCACGATGTAATCAACATCGCGGGTAAAGAGTGCATGCGCGCGCAGTGCCGCAGTGACGTGGTGCATCAGCATGATGTTGGTCGGCGAGTAAAGTGACTCGCCCGCCTCCATAATGCCCTGGCTGACCAGCAGCTCTTCCACTTTCACCAGACCGCGTTCAGACATATGAGCCTGACGCGCTTTCTCATCGACCCAGAAGTCGCCTTCACCCTGATGGGTTTCGGTATCTTCTTTATCCTGGCGAACCAGGTGAGGGATGATCTTGTTCACTTTGGTGTAGAGATCAGAACTGTCTTCTGCCGGACCGGAGATGATCAGCGGTGTACGCGCTTCATCGATCAGGATGGAGTCGACCTCATCCACCAGCGCATAGTGCAGTTTACGCTGTACGCGCTCTTCCGGGCTGAACGCCATGTTGTCACGCAGGTAGTCGAAGCCATACTCGTTGTTGGTGCCGTAGGTAATGTCTGCTGCATATGCTTCACGCTTCGCCACAGCCGGCAGGCCCGACATGTTGATACCAATCGTCAGACCCAGGAACTCAAACAGTGGTCGGTTGTTTTCCGCATCACGCTGTGCCAGATAGTCGTTGACGGTCACCACGTGAACACCTTTACCAGAGAGCGCATTCAGGTAGGCTGGCAGCGTTGCGGTCAGGGTTTTACCTTCACCGGTACGCATCTCAGCGATGCAGCGGTCGTTCAGCACCATGCCGCCGATCAGCTGCACATCAAAGTGACGCATACCGAACACACGTTTACTCGCTTCACGCACGGTCGCGAACGCTTCCGGGATCAGACTCTCCAGCGATTCACCTTTTTTCAGGCGCTCGCGGAACAGGTCGGTTTTAGCTTTCAGTTCATCGTCAGAGAGCTTCTCAAAATCAGGCTCCATCTTATTGATGACATCCACCACCTTGCGCATACGACGCAGCGTACGATCGTTACTGCTACCAAAAACCTTGGTTAATATTTTGCTAAACATAATAAATATATTCTCAATTCAGCCGGAATATTCCGGACTGCGAAATCTAAACAGAGTGAGTAAAACCAATACTATTAGCAGAACAATCGGGCGGGTCCGGCGCGGATGCCATGCACACTGGCATGCCATTCTACCCATGAACGGGTAACGGCCATGAAGAGAGGCGGTGTTGCCATCTGCTGCGGTGCGGTATGCAGCGCAGAGTGCGATGTCAGTAAATTATGCAGTGAGTCAATCAGCGCCAGCTTTTGGGCCGCCAGCGGTAACTGCTGTTGTTCCGCCTGCGCCTGGGGGGCAAGCGTGAAAGAGAGGTGACGAATAACGGTGCGGATGGCGTGCTGATGCCAGTAATCCACGCTGAAGCTCGGGCGCCGTGACGCTTCCTGGAGCCGGATTAAATGATCAAAGCGTGTGGCATTGCCAAGAAAGAGGCTGCTGGCTGGCGATTCAGAGGACGCGTTGGGTTCGGCGCTTTGCGCACAGGCTGGCAGGCCAAAGCTGGCCGCTACCATCCCTAACAGGAGATGAGGCCAGAAATAGCGTCTACCTAATTGTCGCCAGCGCTGAAGAATCCCGATCACAACCTTTCCATCGCGCACGCTCTGTTGCGCTCTTGTTTTCGTGTACCCGCCGCGAGCCGCAACGGATTTCGGCCTGTAAAAGCGCCACAGATAGTAACATTAATGTGGGGCATCCACACCTGGGATTAAAGTGGCGGCGTGAGAAAAGGCGTGTGATTGTTCAGCAATTCAGCAGAACAGACAATGTGTTGCGAGCGACGTCGCAATCGTCAGGAGTATGACAGAAAGCCATAAAAAAACGGCTGGCGCCGCTGACCGGAGAGGGTGTCAGCATAACCAGCCGTTTCACGTTCTGGGGTAGTTAAGCCAGAACCAGATTCGGTGCTTTGAATGCCACTGGCAGTTCAGCTTCGTCTTCGAAGGTCGCCCATTCCCAGGCTTCCTGCTTAGCCAGAACCGCTTGCAGCAACTTGTTATTCAGCGCGTGACCCGATTTAAACGCAGAGAATGCGCCAATGATGTTGTGACCACACATAAACAAGTCGCCAATCGCGTCCAGCATTTTGTGACGAACAAACTCGTCCTCAAAACGCAGACCTTCTTCATTCAGTACGCGGAAATCATCCAGACCTATCGCACAATCTAAGCTACCGCCCAGGCACAGGCCTTTAGACTGCAGATATTCGATTTCACGCATAAAGCCAAATGTACGCGCCCGGCTGATTTGACGAACAAAGGCGTCAGCAGAGAAGTTCATCGCATAGCGCTGTGAGCTGGAGTCGATAGCCGGGTGTTTGAAGTCGATGGTGAAATCAAGCGAGAAACCGTTGTACGGTTTGATCTCGGCCCATTTGTCACCCTCTTCCACACGCACGGTCTGCTTAACACGCACAAATTTCTTCGCGCTGTTGAGCTGCTCGATACCCGCATCCATCAGCAGATAGATAAACGGTGCTGCGCTGCCATCCATGATCGGGATTTCCGGCGCATCGACTTCAACAATAATGTTGTCGATACCCAGACCCGCCAAGGCGGCATTGAGGTGTTCAACCGTTGAAATACGCACGCCTTCATCATTCACCAGGCAGGTACTCAGCATGGTGTCGCGCACGTATTTTGCATCAGCCGGAAAATCTACCGGTGGATTCAAGTCGGTGCGACGATAGATGACCCCGGTATTAGCCGACGCAGGGCGTAATGTCAGTGTGACTTTTTTGCCGGTATGTAAACCGACACCCGTCGCCTGAACAATACGTTTTAATGTCCTTTGTTTGATCATCGCATTATCTCGCAGTATCACCTTTCCGACCGCCAGTATACTTTACCAGCGGACAGACACTTTAGCACAAAGAGCGGATAATCCCAATTATAGGGTTAATCCTAATCGGCCTGCTTACGTAAAAAGGCCGGAATATCAAGATAGTCAGGCTCTTTGTTCGACTGCGCAGCCTGGTCGTTAACGACTTTGGCAGCTGGTTTTTGCTCCTGCGGCAGCGGTGACATACCGTGCTGCTGATAGCGATGATCCATCACTGGCTGGCTGGCTGGCTTGTTGGTGACCAGCGTGATTTCCGGACGTTTGTCCATGCCGATACCGGTTGCCACGACAGTGACGCGCAGTTCGTCATTCATTTCCGGATCCAGAGAGGTACCGATTACAACGGTTGCGTTGTCAGAGGCGAAGGCGCGGATAGTGTTACCCACGGTCTCAAACTCATCCAGACGCAGGTCGAAGCCCGCAGTAATGTTGACCAGCACGCCACGGGCGCCTGACAGATCAATATCTTCCAGCAGTGGGCTGGAGATCGCCATTTCAGCCGCTTCTTCCGCACGATCTTCACCGCACGCAACGCCTGAACCCATCATGGCATAGCCCATTTCGGACATCACTGTACGCACGTCAGCAAAGTCGACGTTCATCAGGCCCGGACGGGTGATCAGCTCGGCAATACCCTGGACTGCGCCTTTCAGCACGTCGTTAGCAGCGCCAAATGCATCCAGCAGGGAAATACCACGGCCCAGCACTTTCAGCAGCTTGTCGTTGGGAATAGTGATCAGTGAATCGACGTGCTTAGAAAGTTCAGCGATCCCCTGCTCAGCAAACGCCATGCGCTTTTTGCCTTCGAAGTTGAACGGCTTGGTAACAACGGCCACCGTCAGGATACCGAGATCCTTAGCCACTTCAGCAACTACAGGGGCTGCACCGGTACCGGTACCGCCGCCCATGCCTGCTGCGATGAAGACCATGTCTGCCCCTTCCAGCGCAGCCCGCAGTGCTTCGCGATCTTCTTCTGCTGAGTTACGGCCTACTTCCGGATTCGCACCCGCACCCAGACCTTTGGTAATGTTATTACCGATCTGAATGGTCTGGCCGACAGCTGTTTTACGCAGCGCTTGCGCGTCGGTATTCACAGCAAAGAATTCCACACCTTCGATACGTTCGCGTACCATGTGCTCTACGGCGTTACCGCCGCCGCCACCGACGCCGATGACTTTAATCACCGCGTCGTTGGTTAATTCCATAGGTTCAAACATGATTTCTCTCCGTTATGTGCCTGTCGCCTGGAGATCACTAAAGAAAACAGCATGATCCCCTTTCACAAAAATTAAAACTCTTTTTTTAACCAACTGTTAATACGCTTGAACCAGTTACCTACTGAGACCCGTTTTTCGGTCTCTGCATCACCGTTCATGTGCGACTCTTTGCCGTAATGCAACAGTCCCACGGCAGTGGAGTAGTACGATTCCTGCGCATAGTCAGTCAGGCCGGTAATATTCAGCGGCTGTCCGATACGCACCTGCGTATGGAATACGCGTTGCGCACAGGCCGCCAGTCCTTCAATTTGCGCTGCACCACCGGTCAGGACAATGCCTGCGGCTAAGTGATGCTTTACGCCCTGCTGACGCAGTTGTTCCTGTAACTGCAGAATCTCGTCATTAACCAGATTCAAAAGTTCGGTATAACGCGGCTCAATCACTTCCGCCAGCGTCTGACGTTGCAGGCTACGTGGTGGACGTCCGCCCACGCTCGGTACCTCAACGTTCTCATCTTTGCCGACAATCGAGCCCAGCGCGCAACCATGACGCACTTTAATCGCTTCAGCATCCGTTGGCGGTGTGCCAAACGCATAGGCGATATCGCTGGTGACAACGTTGCCTGCATACGGAATAACCTTAGTGTGCCGTAAAGCGCCGCCGGTATATACGGCTATGTCCATTGTACCGCCACCAATATCGACAACACACACGCCCAGCTCACGTTCGTCTTCAGTCAAAACGGCAAAACTGGAGGCGAGACCGGCAAAAATCAGCTGATCCACTTTCAGTCCGCAACGCTCAACGGCTTTAACGATGTTCTTCGCCATGTCGTTGTGGCAGGTGATCAGGTGCACTTTCGCCTGCATACGCACGCCAGAAAGCCCAACCGGATTCTTGATCCCTTCCTGATAGTCGATCGCGTATTCCTGAGGAATAACGTGCAGGATGCGATGCTCGTCGCGCACTCTCACCGATTTAGCGGTATGTACGACATTCTCTACATCATCCTGAGTCACTTCCTCTTCTGAAATCGGAACCATCCCGATTTCGTTCTGACAACTGATATGTTTGCCCGATAAAGCAAGGTAGACGGAGGAGATCTGGCAATCCGCCATCAGCTCAGCCTGATCGATGGCGCGCTGAACGCATTTCACCACCGACTCAAGATCGTTTACGCCACCTTTATCCATACCACGGGAAGGACAGCTGCCCACCCCAATAATGTTGACCATACCATCGGGCAGAATTTCCCCAACCAGGGCGGCAACTTTCGCAGTGCCGATTTCGAGTCCAACTACCAGTTTTCTGTCCGTTGCCTTGATCATTGTTGTTTAGCCTGTGCCTGGTTCTGTTGCTGATTACTGTCCTGTGGCTCCATCACGACCGGTGTCCAGCCAACAGAAGCGCCCGAGTCATATCGCAAATCCACGTAGCTGATACGTTTGCTCTCGTTCTGACCTTGCTGTTGCAGTACCGGGTAGAGCTCAATAAAGCGATTCAGTCGTTTCATGGTGTCGCTGCGTCCCAGTTCGATACGTACATCATCACTGGTGACCAGCTGCCATGAACGACGGGCCGTCATTGACGCCACCTTCAGGGTAAACTTCCGGGCTTTTAGCACATCATCCATGCTGTGATAGCCTGCCAGGACCTCTTTCTCACTCCCTTCTGGCCCATACAGCATCGGCAGTGTCTCTTTGCCGACATGACTGGCGGGTACGCTGAAGGCGTTACCTTCTGCATCCACCATATGCAAATCGTTCCAGCGCGCCACCGGCGTATACTCCACCAGGTGGATCTTCAGTTCGTCCGGCCACTGCTTACGCACACTGACCTGTTTAATCCACGGCAGCCGCTCAATCTGCTGCTGCAGAATGTCCACATTCTGTGACATAAACGTGCCGGGCGGACCCAGCGACAAAATCGCCTGTCGAATATCGTCGTGTGTGGTGTAATGCGTCTGTCCTGTCACCACCAGTTTTGACAACGGCAGCCGGGACGCATCGTTCATCCACTTCAGCACCACCAGCCCGCCGGCAACCATAATCCCGATAACGATCAGCAGGAAAAAAATGCCGAACAGTCGGGCACCGTTACTGCGCCCGGTGCGAGTACGCTCCTGCGGTTCACGGTTTCGAACTCTCATCGCCGCCTGTGACATATCAGTCGGCCAACTCCAGAATATGGGCTACCAGCTGCGGGAAGCTCATACCCGCCTGTTTTGCTGCCATAGGAACCAGACTGTGGCTGGTCATGCCTGGTGAAGTATTGGCTTCCAGTAACTGAAAGCGCCCTTCCCCGTCGGTCATCACATCAACCCGTCCCCAGCCACGACAGCCCAGCGCACGCCAGGCCGCCAGCACCAGCTGCTGCAATTCAGCTTCACGTTCAGCACTTAACTCGGCCGGACAGACGTACTGAGTATCGTCAGAAATGTATTTAGCTTCATAGTCATAGAACTCGCTGGCGCTCTTTATTTCTATTGAGGGCAGGATACGATCGCCCACAATCGCGACGGTATACTCCGCGCCGCTGAGAAACGCCTCGACCAGTACGTCATTGTCGTACTTAAACGCCATCTCCAGTGCCGCTGGCAGCGCGTGCAGATCGTTAACACGGCTGATGCCCACGCTGGAGCCTTCACAGGCTGGCTTCACAAACAGTGGCAGGCCAAGCGCTGCAATCGCCGCGTTGCTCTCCTCATCCAGCCCGCCCTCAAACTGCTGACGCGTCAGCCAGACAAATTTTCCTGATGGTAAACCACGACCCTGCCACAGCAGTTTGGTGCGCAACTTATCCATCGTCACCGCCGATGCCATCACGCCGCTGCCGGTGTAAGGCAGTTGCAGGAATTCCAGCACCGCCTGCATCGTGCCATCTTCACCGCCGCGACCATGTAGCGCGATAAAGGCTTTGGTGAACCCCTGCTCTTTTAGCGTCAGCACGGAGACATGGCGGGTATCGATGCCATGTGCATTGATACCCATTTCCCGCAATCCGGCAATCACGGCCTGACCCGAGTTGAGCGAAACCTCGCGCTCTGCCGACGTGCCACCCATTAATACTGCAACTTTATCCGCCATGACGATCCTCCGCTTTGCGTTCCGGCTGGAGCTTCGTGTCCGCCAGCTTGCGGGCAACCTTGCCGACGTTCCCGGCACCCTGTACCAGAATCAGGTCATTGCCTGACAGCAGCGGTGCAAGCATCTCCGGCAGTGCGTCATGTTCCGGCACCAGAATCGGATCGACCTTGCCCCGGTTACGAATGGCACGGCAGAGCGAACGACTGTCAGCGCCTGGAATCGCGGTCTCACCAGCGGAGTACACATCCAGCATCAGCAACACATCGACATGCGACAGTACGTTGGCGAAATCATCAAACAGATCGCGGGTACGGCTATAACGGTGCGGCTGAAACACCATCACCAGCTTTTTATCTGGCCAGCCTGCGCGCGCGGCTTTAATCGTCGCGTCAACTTCGGTTGGGTGATGACCGTAATCATCCACCAGCATCGCGGTGCCCGGTTGTCCATTGACCGGCTCGGTCGGGAATTCACCCAGCAGATCAAAGCGACGACCTGTGCCCTGGAAGCTCTCCAGTGCGGCCAGAATCGCATTGTCTTCGATGCCTTCTTCACTGGCGACGGCGACAGCGGCTGCTGCGTTCAGGGCATTGTGGCGGCCCGGCGCGTTCAGCGTAATCTGCAGCGGCGCTTTATCCTGACGAATCAGAGTGAAATGCCCCTGCGCACCACTCTGCTCGTAGTTTTCAATGCGCAGATCCGCATCGTCACTGAAACCGTACGTGGTGATATGACGGCCCACGCGAGGAAGCAGGTCACGAATAACTGCATCATCCACGCACATCACCGCACGACCGTAAAACGGCAGGTTGTGCAGGAAGTTAATAAAGGTCTGCTTCAGGTTCTCAAAATCGCCCTGATAGGTGTCCATATGGTCAGCTTCAATGTTGGTCACAATCGCCACCATCGGCTGCAGATGCAGAAACGACGCATCGCTCTCATCCGCTTCAGCAATCAGATACCGGCTGTTACCCAGACGGGCATGGGTTCCAGCTGCTTTAACCAGTCCGCCGTTAACGAAGGTCGGATCGAGACCCGCTTCCGCATAAATGCTCGACACCATCGCCGTCGTCGTCGTTTTGCCATGGGTCCCTGCAACGGCAATGCCGTGACGGAAACGCATCAGTTCAGCCAGCATCTCCGCGCGACGGATCACCGGAATGCGCTGTTCACGTGCCGCTACCAGTTCAGGGTTATCCTGCGAAACGGCGCTGGAAACCACGACCACGCTGGCATCAGTCACGTTTTCAGGGCGATGGTTAAAATAAATAGTGGCACCCAGCGCAATCAGATTCTGCGTCACCGGGTTAGGGGCCAGATCTGAACCGCTGATATGGTAGCCTTCATTTGCTAACACTTCGGCAATACCGCCCATGCCAGCACCGCCGATGCCGACAAAGTGGATGTGCCGGACGCGACGCATCTCGGGCACGATAGAACGCAGTTTTGCCAATTGTTGTGTATTCATCGCTCTCTGTTACCTGCTATTTCAGTTTGTACCCAGTCCGGGTACAGGTCAGACGCGCTGACCGGAATGATTACTTTGCGGCGCGAGCCACTTCCTGAGCGACTCGTTCAGTCGCATCGGGGATAGCCACCTGACGGGCCTGTTCAGCCATCGTCAGCAGTGTTGCACGATCCCAGTGGCGTAGCAGATCCGCTACAGCCTCCGCAGTAAATTGCGGCTGCTCAAAAATTCTGGCGGCGCCCGCTTTTTCCAGCGGCAGCGCGTTCCAGTACTGCTGGCGATCCTTGTGCTGAAACGGCACAAAAATGGCCGGTAAACCAGCGGCAGCAACTTCGCTCACGGTTAACGCGCCGGAGCGGCATACCACCACATCAGCCCAGGCATAAGCAGCAGCCATATCATCAATAAATTCGGTCACTTTATGCTGCGTCTGACCGACCTGCTGATACGCTTTCTCTGTTTCAGGCAGCGCCCCTTTACCGGTCTGATGCCACAGGGTGATCTCATCACCCACCAGCGCCGCAATCTGCGGTAGCGTCTGGTTCAGTATCCGTGCGCCCTGACTTCCACCAATCACCAGCACCCGAATCGGGCCATGACGATCTGCCAGACGTTGCGCAGGTAAAGGCAGTGCCAGAACGTCAGTGCGAACCGGATTTCCTACCACGTCGGCGGCAGGAAACGCGCCCGGAAACGCCTGCAAAACTTTGGTGGCGATCTTCGCCAGCCATTTATTGGTCAGACCGGCAATACCGTTCTGCTCATGCAGCACAACCGGAATACCGCAGCTCCAGGCCGCTAAGCCGCCCGGACCGGAAACGTAGCCGCCCATGCCCAGCACGACATCCGGCTTCCACGCTTTCATGATGCGACGCGCCTGACGCCATGCATTGAAGATGCGCAGCGGTGCCAGCAGCAACGCTTTCATGCCCTTACCGCGTAGTCCGCTGATGCGGATAAAGTCGATTTCGATGCCGTGCTTCGGCACCAGATCGGCTTCCATACGGTCGGCGGTGCCTAACCAGCGAACCTGCCAGCCCTGTTCCATCAGGTGATGGGCGACAGCCAGACCGGGAAAGACATGTCCGCCGGTTCCGCCTGCCATCACCATCAATCGCTTACCGCTCATCGACCACCTCGGGTAAACGCCTGCGCTTTCGCCAGGCGCGTTTCATAATCTATGCGTAATAAAAAAACGATGGCGGTCGACATAATGATCAGACTCGACCCACCGTAACTGATCAGCGGTAAGGTCAGACCTTTGGTCGGTAACATACCCGCGGCAGCCCCGACGTTAACCAGCGCCTGGAAGCTGAACCAGACACCAATCGAACAGGCTAAAAAGCCGGAAAAACGCTGATCCAGTTCCAGAGCACGACGGCCAATCGACATCGCACGAAAAGCGACGAAGAATACCATTAAAAGTGCCAATACCACACCGACGTAGCCGAGTTCTTCCCCGATGATGGCGAAAATAAAGTCGGTATGGGCTTCCGGCAGATATTCCAGCTTTTGCACAGAGTTACCGAGCCCCTGCCCCCAGAATTCACCGCGACCAAATGCCATCAGCGACTGAGTCAGCTGGTAGCCGCTACCAAAGGGATCTTCCCACGGATTCCAGAACGACGTCACACGGCGCATACGGTAGGGTTCTGCAATGATCAGCAGAATTACCGCAAAAATGCCGGAGCCGATAATTGCCATGAACTGCCACAGCTTGGCACCGGCCAGGAACAGCATCGCCAGCGTAGTCACAAACAACACAACCACCGTACCGAGGTCCGGCTGTGCCAGCAGTAACACGGCCAGCACGACCATCACGCCCATCGGCTTACAGAAGCCCCAGAAGTTGTTACGCACCTCTTCCACTTTGCGCACCAGATAACTGGCGAGATAACAGAACAGAGAGAGCTTCGACAACTCAGCCGGCTGGATACGCAGTGGACCCAGTGCAATCCAGCGCGATGCACCGTTTACCGAGCTACCAACTACCAGAACAATCAGCAGCATCGCCACCGTGACCATCAGCATCACGTTGCTGTAGCGCTGCCAGAAATCCATCGGCACCCGCAACGTGACCAGTGCCATACCTAATGCCAGCACGATGTAGAAAGCATCACGCTTGGCGAAGTAAAAGAGATCGTCATTCAGACGCTGACCCACCGGCATTGATGCCGACGTCACCATCACAAAACCAATCACCGCCAGGCCCAGCGTGAGCCATAGCAGTGTGCGGTCATAGAGCACCAGTGAAGAGTCATCACTTTCACGTGCGCCCATGACCCAATCTTTCAGGCGTCCTGAGAAATATCCCGCCAGTCCGGCACCAGGAATACGCATCAGCTCAACTCCTTCGCCAGTTGCGCGAACTGCTCACCGCGCTGCTCAAAGTTACGGAACTGGTCAAGGCTGGCGCAGGCCGGCGACAGCAGAACCATATCGCCTGCGTTAACCTGCGGCGCGATCTGCTCCATCGCCTGCCGCATGGTTTCTGTGCGCACGGCGATATCAGGACGCAGCGCGGCCAGCGCATCACCGTCGCGGCCAAAGCAGTAAAGACGCACGTTGTCGCCCTGCAGCCAGGGGATCAGCGGCGTAAAATCGGCTGACTTACCATCACCGCCCATCAGCAGCCACAGCGTTCCCTGAACCTGCAGGCCATTGAGCGCCGCTTCGGTGCTGCCGACATTGGTCGCTTTGGAGTCATTGATCCAGCGCACGCCCTGATGTTCATGGACCAGCTGGAAACGATGCGCCAGACCATTAAAGTGCGTTAAGGCCGCCAGGCTTGAGGCGCGTGGCAGACCGACCGCATCGGCCAGCGCCAGCGCCGCCAGCGCGTTGGTATAGTTGTGCTGTCCCACCATCTTCATTTCAGCGGTGTTCAGGACTTTCTCGCCCTTCACCCGCAGCCAGATGCTGCCTTGCTGCTTATTCAGGTGATAGTCACCAAAATCGACACCAAAGCTGACACAGCGGGTATCTGCGCCGCGGACCGGCATTGTCAGTGCGTCATCGGCGTTAACGATGCAGATCTGTGCATTCTCATAAACCCGCAGCTTGGCGGCGCGATACTGCTGCATACCCAGCGGATAGCGATCCATATGATCTTCACTGACGTTGAGCACGGTTGCCGCAGCCGCTTTCAGACTGTATGTGGTCTCAAGCTGGAAGCTGGAAAGTTCCAGTACATAAAGTTGCGCGGGTGATTGCAGCAGACTCAGCGCGGGCAGACCGATATTGCCGCCAACGCCCACCTGCCAGCCCGCGGCTTTCGCCATCTCACCCACCAGCGTTGTAACGGTGCTTTTACCGTTGGAACCGGTGATCGCCACGATAGGTGCCTGCGCCTCGCGGCAGAACAGCTCAATATCACCGACGATTTCGATTCCGGCTTCGACGGCTTCGCTAAGAATCGGATGCGCCAGCGCGACGCCAGGGCTGGCAACAATCAGATCGGCCGCCAGCAGCCAGTCACCGTTGATGCCGCCCAGGTGACGTTCAACCTGCCCGGGCAATTTATCCAGCCCCGGCGGCGAGACACGGGTGTCCATCACGCGGGGCGTTACGCCCTGCGCTAAAAAGAAATCAACACAGGAGAGCCCGGTAAGGCCCAGCCCGATAATGACAACTTTTCTACCCCGATAGTCAGCCATGATTAACGCACCTTCAGCGTGGCCAGGCCAATCAGCACCAGCATTAGCGAAATAATCCAGAAGCGCACAATGACGCGCGGTTCCGGCCAGCCCTTGAGTTCATAGTGGTGATGGATCGGCGCCATGCGGAAAATACGCTGGCCGCGCAACTTAAACGATCCCACCTGCAGGATTACCGACAGCGTTTCAACCACAAACACGCCACCCATAATCACCAGTAAAAATTCCTGACGCAGCAACACGGCGATGGTTCCCAGCGCGCCGCCCAGCGCCAGTGAGCCGACATCACCCATAAAGACCTGAGCCGGATAGGTGTTGAACCACAGGAAGCCCAGCCCTGCCCCGACGATGGCGGTACAGACAATCACCAGCTCACCGGCGTGACGCAGATAAGGAATATGAAGATATTCAGCAAACTTCACGTTACCGGTGGCCCAGGCAACCAGCGCAAAGCCTGCGGCGACAAAGACGGTGGGCATGATCGCCAGACCATCGAGACCATCGGTCAGATTGACCGCGTTACCCGTTCCGACAATCACAAAGTAGGCCAGCAGCACATAAAACAGGCCTAACTGCGGCATGATGTCTTTGAAAAAGGGCACCACAAGCTGGGTCGCCGGGGTGTCTTTACCTGCTGCATAAAGCCCGAACGCGACGCCCAGAGAAATCACCGACATCCAGAAATATTTCCAGCGGGCAATCAGACCCTTAGTATCTTTGCGCACCACTTTGCGGTAGTCATCGACAAAGCCGATGATGCCAAAGCCGATGAGCACGAACAGCACGCACCAGACATAGGGATTCGACGGATATGCCCACATCAGCACCGAAATGGTGATGGAGGTCAGAATCATAATCCCGCCCATTGTGGGCGTTCCGCGCTTACTGAAATGCGATTCCGGGCCATCGTTACGGACAACCTGACCAATCTGTAATTTCTGCAGCCAGGCAATCAGGCGCGGCCCCATCCAGAGAGAGATAAAGAGTGCTGTCAGCAGGCTGACAATGGCGCGAAACGTCAGATAGGAAAAGACGTTGAAGCCCGAATAAAAAGCGACCAGATGATCGGCCAGCCAAACTAACATGTTCCTTTCTCCTTTAAGCTCTGTACTACCTGCTCCATGGCGGCACTACGCGAGCCTTTTATCAGGACGGTAATTTCTGAGTGTTCGGACAACAATTGACGCAAACGTTCAGTCAGCGCTGTCTTATCGCTGAAATGTTCGCCAGCTTTGCTGTTTTCACTAATAAAATGGCTGAATTTTCCGCAGCTCAGTACGCGATCAATACCTGCATCACGTGCCGCATCCCCGATTTCGCGGTGGCATTTTTCGGTCTCATCACCCAGTTCCGCCATATCGCCGGCGACCAGCACCCGGTAGCCCGGCATCTCTGACAGGACCTGGACGGCGGCGGTCATCGATCCGACATTCGCGTTATAACTGTCATCCAGCAGCAGCTGATGCGCAGAGAGGCGCACCGGGAACAGGCGACCTGGCACCGACTGCAGGTTTTTCAGCCCCTGCTGAACGGCGCTAAGCGGGGCATCTACTGACAGGGCCAGAGCCGCCGCAGCCAGTGCGTTGGCGATGTTATGCCGACCCGGCAACGGCAGCACAATCTCAGCCTCGCCACGCGGTGTCTTCATCACAAAATGAGTGCCGTCCTGCGCAATGCGGATATCACGGGCAGAGAAATCACACGCTGCCGCCTGCGGCGAGAAGCGCCACACGGTTTTGTCCTGCAGCGTGGTCTGCCAGTTTGGCCAGTCGTTGCTCTCCTCGTTGAGAATCGCAATGCCATTCGCCGGTAAGCCCTGAAAAATCTCGCCCTTGGCTTTAGCGACACCCGCCAGCGAACCAAAGCCTTCCAGATGGGCCGCTGCCAGGTTATTCACCAGCGCGCTTTCCGGTTTAACCAGGTCGGTGGTGTAGGCGATTTCGCCCTGATGATTAGCGCCAAGCTCAATTACCGCATACTGATGCTCTGCGGTCAGACGCAGCAGCGTCATCGGCACGCCATAATCGTTGTTGAGATTGCCTGCGGTGTAGAGCGTCTCACCGCACTCACGCAGAATCGCTGCCGTCATCTCTTTAACCGACGTTTTGCCGGACGAGCCGGTCAGCGCCACGACGCGGGCAGTGGACTGCTGACGAACCCAAGCACTCAGTCGGCCAAAAGCAAGTCGGGTATCTTCCACGACGACCTGAGGCACAGAGACAGGTAAATGCTTACTGACCAGTAACGCCTGTGCGCCACTGTCAATGGCCTCTTCAGCGAAGTCATGGGCATCAAAACGTTCGCCCACCAGCGCGACAAACAGACTGCCTGCTGTCACTTTGCGGGTATCCGTCGTTACGTCATTCAGGGTTAAATCACTGCCGTGCAGCGTTCCGACGGTGATCTCCGCAAGCGTTTTTAATGAAACCGGAATCATGCTGCGCCTCCCAGCAGTGCCGCAACCGTGGCACGATCGGAGTAGTCGAGACGGCGATTGCCGATGATCTGATAATCTTCGTGGCCTTTACCGGCCACCAGTACGATATCGTCAGGCTGAGCCTGCATGATGGTGTTAGTGACGGCCTGCGCGCGGCCAGACACCAGCCGGGCGCGGCCCGGATCCAGCAAACCGGTCAGAATATCGTTAACAATCGCCTGCGGATCTTCGCTGCGCGGATTGTCGTCGGTAATCACCACCACATCCGCATATTGCTCAGCAATCGCGCCCATTAATGGGCGCTTGCCTTTGTCACGATCGCCACCGCAGCCAAACAGACACCACAGTTTGCCTTTGCAGTGCAGGCGGGCTGCTTCCAGCGCTTTTTCCAGCGCATCCGGCGTATGGGCATAATCCACCACGACCGTCGGTTTTCCTGCGGCGCTGAACACTTCCATACGCCCGTTGACCGGCTGCAACTGCGGTGCAACGTTGATCAGCGTCGCCAGCGGATAATCCAGTGACAGCAGCGTCGCCAGCGCCAGCATCAGATTGCTGACGTTGAACGCGCCCATTAATGGACTGTTGATTTCTCCGTTGCCCCAGCTGGAGCTGAAACGGATGTGTGCGCCGTTATCGTGGTACTCCACCGCATCGGCTTTCAGCCAGCGGCCATGGCAGCCAGGCTGGAGGTTATTCTCCATGGTGACTGCCACCGCATCCGGTAAGCGCGCCAGCCAGCGACGACCGACTTCATCATCGGCGTTAAGAATCGCCTGCCCGACCTGATGCTCAGAAAACAGCAGCCATTTGGCTGACTCGTAGCTCTGCATATCACCGTGATAATCGAGGTGATCGCGGCTGAGATTGGTAAAGACCGCTGCGGCAAACGGCAGCGCCGCGACGCGATGCTGAACCAGTCCGTGTGACGAGACTTCCATTGCGGTCAGGGTCGCCCCTTTTTCCGCCAGATCGTTCAGCAGATGCTGAACATCAACTGCTGAGCCGGTGGTATTTTCTGCCGCGGACAAGTGACCCACCAGCCCATTCCCGACGGTGCCCATGACCGCGCTGGTTTCACCCAGCAGCGTTGCCCACTGCGCCAGCAACTGGGTCGTGGTGGTTTTACCATTTGTACCCGTAACGCCAATCAGCGTCTGTTTCTCACCCGGCTGCTGATAAAAACGGCCTGCTAAGGCTGAAAGACGCTGAGGCAATTGGGCCAGATAGATAACCGGTACGCCGTGCATTTCACGGATTTCGCCGTCGGCGGCTTCGCCTTCAGCTTCGGCCACCACGGCGGCGACGCCCTGAGCAATCGCCTGCGGGATAAAGCGGCGTCCATCGACCTGATGGCCTGCAACAGCGACAAACAGATCGCCAGAAGCCGCAATGCGGCTATCCAGTGTCATGTCGCGCAGTGGGCGCGCCGGCGCGCCTGGCACCCAGGGGCCGAGTAAGTCGCGCAGGTTACGATCTGTCACTTGTTTCCTCACTTCTGTTAGTCACCAGCTCATTCTTGTCATTGGTCGGTAACGCGTCCGGCTCGATGTTCATGGTGCGCAGTACGCCGCCCATGATGGCACCAAACACCGGGGCAGAAACCGCACCACCGTAATACTTGCCGGCCTGGGGATCGTTGATCACCACCACCAGCGCGAATCGGGGATGACTGGCAGGCGCAACGCCTGCGGTATAGGCAATGTATTTGTTGACGTAGCGACCATCGGGCCCGACTTTTTTCGCTGTACCGGTTTTTATCGCAATCCGATAACCTTTGATGGCCGCTTTGACCCCACCGCCACCAGGCAGCGCCACGCTTTCCATCATATGCATCACGGTTTTCACCAGTGACTCATCGAAAACGCGTTGTCCCGCGACGGGCGGATCCACTTTGGTAATCGACAGCGGGCGATTAATGCCATAGCTGCCAATTGTTGCGTAGACTCGCGCTAACTGTAACGGCGTTACCATTAGCCCGTAGCCGAAAGAGAAGGTGGCCCTCTCTATGTCAGACCACCGTTGTTTTTTAGGGTATAAGCCACTGCTTTCCCCGACCAGCCCCAAATTGGTCGGTTTGCCCAGTCCAAAGCGCGCATAAGTTTCTACAAGCGCTGAGGAAGGCATCGCTAACGCCAGACGTGAAACACCGACGTTACTCGATTTCTGTAAAACCCCTGTCAGGGTCAATTCGTTGTAGCGCGCCACATCCTTGATCTCATGACCATTGACGCGATATGGCACGGTATTCAGGACACTGTTCTCTCTGACCACGCCGCGTTGCAGCGCCGCCATGACCACCATCGGCTTCACGGTCGAGCCAGGTTCGAAAATGTCGGTGATGGCGCGGTTACGCATCAGATCTTTCGGCGTGTTGCCAAGATTATTCGGGTTGTAAGCCGGGCTGTTGGCCATCGCCAGTACTTCGCCGGTATTCACATCCACCAGGACTGCCGTGCCCGATTCCGCTTTGTTAAAGGCCACGGCGTTATTCAGTTCACGGTAGACCAGCGCCTGTAAGCGCTCATCGATGCTGAGAGTCAGGTTATGCGCGGCCCGGCTGTCCACAGAGGAGATATCTTCGATGACGCGACCGTAGCGATCTTTACGCACCGTCCGCTCGCCCGGCGCACCGGTCAGCCATTTATCAAAACTCTTCTCAATGCCTTCAATGCCCTGCCCGTCGATGTTGGTAAAGCCAATCAGATGAGAGGTAACCTGCCCGGCAGGATAGTAACGGCGCGACTCTTCGCGCAGATGAATACCGGGAAGTTTGAGTTTTTTGACGTAGTCGCCGATGGCCGGATTGACCTGACGCGCCAGATAGACAAAGCGGCCTTTAGGATTGGCATTTACGCGCGCGGCCAACTGGTCAAGGGGGATAGAGAGCGCATCAGAGAGTGCCTTCCAGCGGCTGTCCAGCGTGACGCCACCACCGGCGTGCAGCTCTTTTGGATCCGCCCAGATGGCATTAACCGGGACACTCACTGCCAGCGGTCGTCCGGCACGATCGCTGATCATCCCGCGCGAGGTTGGCACCGCCTGAACGCGCAGCGAGCGCAGATCGCCCTCTTTGACCAGCTTGCCAGGATTGATCACCTGCAGCCAGGCAACACGTGACAGCAATCCACCCAGCGCCAGTAAAATACAGCCGCACAGCAACGCAAAACGCCAGCTTACAAAGCTGGCTTTATCTTCCGGTTTCTTCAATTTCAGCGTTCTGCCTGTGCCGCTCATTCGCTAACTTAAGTCCTTATTTCTGCACCACGATATTTTCTTGTGAAGGATCAACGTGCTGCAGCTGCAGCTTCTCGGTGGCGATGCGTTCAACACGGCTGTGATCGCCCAGCGCATTCTCTTCCAGAATCAGGTTGCGCCACTCGATATCCAGCGCGTCACGCTCCAGCACCAGCTGTTCACGCTGTGCCGTTAACAGTCGTGTTTTATGCGTGGTGGTGACCACCAGCACGGCAGAAACCACGACAGCGATCAGCAACAGCACCGGAATCTTGCCCTTTCGCAGCAGATCCCCGCCGATAACGGCAGGCAGACTGTGACGCTCGTTACCGATCATGCGTCGGTTTTCTCCGCGATACGTAAAACCGAGCTGCGCGCGCGTGGGTTCTCAGAGACTTCAGCGTCACCCGGCGACATTTTGCCGAGCAACTTCAGTTCACGGCCACCCAGGGCTCGCAGCTGATGTTCAGTCATCGGTATTCCGGCCGGCACCTGTGGTCCACGACTCTGATCGCGCATAAAGCGCTTAACCAGCCGATCTTCCAGTGAATGGAAGCTGATCACAGAGAGACGGCCCTGCGGTGCGAGTACCTGAACCGCGCCTTTCAGTGCGATATCGATCTCTTCCAGTTCACTGTTAATCCAGATGCGAATGGCCTGGAAGCTGCGTGTAGCCGGATGTTTAAACTTATCTTTCACTGGCATAGCGATGGAGATGACTTCAGCCAGTTCACGGGTGCGGGTCATCGGCTGCTCGCGATTGCGCTCGACAATGGCCCGGGCAATACGTTTAGCGAATCGCTCTTCACCGTAAGTCTTCAGGACGAAAGCGATATCTGCCTCTTCCGCGTGCAGCAACCATTCTGCGGCTGAGTGACCACGCGACGGGTCCATTCGCATGTCCAGCGGTCCGTCACGCATAAAGGAGAAGCCGCGTTCAGCGTCATCCAGTTGCGGCGATGAAACCCCCAGGTCCAGCAAAATCCCGTCAATTTTTCCGACCAGATCCCGTTCAGAAACATACTCTGCCAGCGCAGAAAAAGGGCCATGAATAATTGAAAAACGCGGGTCGGTAATCTCAGCAGCAGCGGCGATAGCTTGCGGATCACGATCGATGGCGATCAGTTTTCCCTTCTCTCCCAGTTGCGAAAGAATCAGGCGTGAGTGGCCACCACGACCAAATGTGCCGTCGATGTAAATACCGTCTTCCCTGATATTGAGGCCGTTAACCGCCTCATCCAACAGCACGGTGGTATGTTTGAAATTTTCCTGCATAGCTATAGCGACAAGTCCTGCAACCGCTCAGATAAAGGTTCCTGAGCCGACTGTTCTGCGTCAATATCGTCCCTGACTTGTTGATACCAGGTCTGTTCATCCCACAGCTCAAACTTATTGAACTGTCCAACCAGCATCACTTCTTTGGTTAATTTTGCGTGCTGCCGAAGCGTATTCGCCAGCAGCAGGCGGCCTGCATTGTCCATCTGACATTCACTGGCATGTCCCAGCAGCAAACGCTGCACGCGGCGCTCAAGTGGATTCATACTGGAAAGGCGTGCCAGCTTTTTTTCAATGATTTCCCATTCGGGCAGGGTGTAAAGCAACAGGCATGGCTGGTGGAGGTCGATGGTACAGACCATCTGCCCCTGAGACTCCCCAATCAGCAATTCGCGATATCGCGTGGGTACGGCGAGCCGCCCTTTGCTGTCGAGATTGACTAACGTTGCTCCGCGGAACATGCCAGTCTCTTCTCCTCATCACCCATTTACGCCACTTTATCCCACTTTTTACCACGAAACGAGTTTAAGGATCCCATGAAATCCTTGTCAAGCCGGAGCGGCAGTTGAACATCACTCTTTACAAGGCGCAAAATTAAAGTCTGGCGACGATATAATCGAATAAAAGGAGAAACTAAAAATTAAGCCAATGAATAACTGAATAAAAAAAATGGCTTGGGGAAAAAAGACTAAAAATGAAACAATGTAAAGGGTTAAATATTTATCCTGATTTCTGAGACAGCGGCGGCATTTTAGGGGATTTCTGAATGGAAGCCCAGCGGCTTCAGGGCAGACGGGAAAGAAGGTTTGTTGAAGTTGTAAGCAAATAATAGGTATCGGGCTTTCTGCTTTGTTAGATTTGATGAGCAGAATTTACCCTTTTTTACGTCGACCTGTTTATTTAATCAGTAAATCGCGAAATAAAAGGGGCAGTATAATACTGCCCGTTACTCATTTAACTCTTCGGCTTAATTGTCCGCGACGGTATAAATTACGCCGGATACGGGTTAAGCCTGGTTTTGGTTTTCGGGGTTCGTCCAGTGAGGCTAAAACTAATTCCAGCACGCGCTCTGCCACGTCACGATGACGCTGACCAACGGCCAGGACCGGACACTCAAGAAAGTCCAGTAATTCGTGGTCGCCAAAGGTGGCAATCGCCAGCTCCGTCGGCAGGCGGCCGTTTCGTTTCAGCGTCACATCCATCACACCCTGCAGCAGCCCAAAAGAGGTGGTGAAAAGCGCCTCTGGCATCGGATGATCTTCAAGGTATTTCTCAAACAGTGCAGCAGCAGCAGTGCGTTCGAAGCTGTTGCAGTAGATATAATCAATCGGACGGGGATCGTCTTTCCAGGCATCGCGGAAACCCATTTCGCGCAGGAAGCTCACTGACAGTTCGGGTAACGCACCGAGGAACAGCACATTTTTAACGTCGAGCTGACGCAGTTCAGCAGCCAGTGTCTGGGCATCGTCCTGATCGGCCCCGACGACACTGGTAAAATGTTCACGATCCAGCGCACGGTCCAGCGCAATTATTGGCAGAGAATCGTTGATCCAGCGCTGATAAAAGGGATGCTCTGGCGGTAATGAGGTGGAAACGATAATTGCATCGACCTGGCGCTGCAGCAGATGTTCAATGCAGCGCATCTCGTTTTCAGGCTGATCTTCAGAACAGGCGATCAGAAGCTGATAGCCGCGCTGACGTGCCTGTCGCTCAAGATAGTTTGCAATACGCGTATAACTGGTATTTTCCAGATCAGGGATCACTAACCCAATTGATCGCGTACGCCCGGCGCGCAGCCCCGCAGCCACCGCATTAGGGTGATAATTATGTTCACGTACCACTGCCATGACTTTTTCAACGGTCTTGTCGCTGACACGATACTGCCGCGCTTTGCCGTTGATCACATAACTGGCCGTGGTGCGCGACACGCCTGCCAAACGCGCAATTTCATCCAGTTTCACAATAACCCCACCATCAAATCCGCTTTTACGGCAGAAATAGCCGCAGTTAAGCTATGGATAACTCATGTCTATCATCTAACAGCAGAAAAGTGCGCGGAGCAACCGCTTTTCTGAATGTAATCCGCCTGGCGCATAAAAAATAAAAAAACCCGGCATTTCGCCGGGTTAGGTGAGGATTGATGATGACGCAGCGTGATTAACGCATGATGCGATCGCCGCGTGAAACGCCGACGATACCGGAGCGCGCCACTTCAACAATTTCAGCGACATCGCGGACGGTGCTCAGGAAGGCGTCCAGTTTGTCGCTGGTGCCTGCCAGCTGAACCGTGTACAGCGTCGGCGTTACATCGATGATCTGACCACGGAAGATCTCGGCGTTACGCTTCACCTCTTCGCGACCATAACCACTGGCCTGAATCTTCACCAGCATGATTTCGCGCTCAACATAGGCGCCCTGCCCCAGCTCGGTGACGCGCAGGACATCCACCAGCTTGTGCAGTTGCTTTTCAATCTGCTCCAGTACCTTCTGATCGCCCACCGTCTGAATGGTCATCCGCGACAGTGTGGGATCGTCGGTTGGCGCCACGGTCAGGCTTTCAATGTTATAGCCGCGCTGTGAGAACAGGCCGACGACACGGGATAATGCGCCGGATTCGTTCTCCAGCAGAACTGATAAAATACGACGCATAATTATGTCCTCTCCGTTTTGCTCAACCACATCTCATCCATGCTGCCACCGCGAATCTGCATTGGGTAGACATGTTCGCTACCGTCAACGGTGACATCCACAAAGACCAGACGCCCCTTCGCCAGGGTTTCCAGCGCCAGCGTCAGCTTCTCTTCCAGCTCAGCCGGATGCTCAATCGCGATCCCGACGTGACCGTAGGCTTCCGCCAGACGCACGAAGTCAGGCAGCGATTCCATATAAGACTGGGAGTGGCGACCCGAGTAGATCATATCCTGCCACTGTTTCACCATGCCCAGCACCCGGTTATTCAGGTTCAGTACCAGCACCGGCAGATCGTACTGCAATGCTGTTGAAAGCTCCTGAATATTCATCTGGATACTGCCATCGCCCGTTACGCAGATGACGGTCTCTTCCGGCAGCGCCATTTTCACACCCAGCGCCGCGGGCAGGCCAAAGCCCATGGTGCCCAGACCGCCAGAGTTGATCCAGCGGCGCGGTTTATCGAAAGGATAATAGAGCGCAGCAAACATCTGGTGCTGACCTACATCTGACGTGACATAGGCATCGCCTTTGGTCAGCCGGCTGATGGTTTCAATCACGGCCTGCGGCTTAATTTTGTCGCTGGTGCGATCAAATTCCAGACAGTGACGACTGCGCCAGCCTTCAATCTCCTGCCACCAGTCGTGCAGGCTTTCAGCACGTGATGGCGTGTCGCTTTGCGTCAGTAACTCCAGCATCTGCTGCAGCACCTGTTTTGCATCGCCGACAATCGGGATATCCGCCGACACCGTTTTGGAAATAGAGGTCGGGTCGATATCGATGTGCATCACCGTGGCATTGGGACAATATTTCGCCAGATTGTTGGTGGTGCGATCATCAAAGCGAACACCGATCCCAAAAATCAGGTCGGTGTTGTGCATCGTCATATTAGCTTCATAGGTGCCGTGCATACCCAGCATGCCGACACACTGACGATGGGTGCCAGGAAACGCGCCCAGGCCCATCAGCGAGGTCGTCACCGGAATATTCAGGCTTTCTGCCAGCTGTAACAGCTCCGCTTCACAGCCTGCAGTAATGGCACCGCCACCCGCATAGATCACCGGCTTCTTCGCCGCCAGCAATGTTGTCAGCGCGCGCTTAATCTGCCCTTTATGACCCTGAATAGTGGGATTGTAAGAGCGCATGCTCACTGACTCCGGCCAGTGATAAGGCAATTTGTTCGCCGGGTTCAGGATATCTTTTGGCAGGTCAATCACCACGGGTCCCGGACGGCCGCTGGAGGCCAGCCAGAATGCCTTTTTCAGCACGCTTGGGATCTCTTCGGTGTTTTTCACCAGGAAGCTGTGCTTCACCACCGGACGAGAGATGCCGACCATGTCGCATTCCTGAAAGGCGTCATAGCCAATCAGCGACGACGGAACCTGACCCGACAGAATCACCAGCGGAATCGAGTCCATATAGGCGGTGGCGATACCGGTAATCGCATTGGTTGCACCAGGTCCGGAGGTGACCAGCACCACGCCGACTTCACCCGTCGCGCGCGCCAGGCCATCAGCCATATGCACCGCACCCTGCTCATGGCGCACCAGAATGTGATCGATACCTCCGACGGTTTGCAGCGCATCATAGATATCTAAGACTGCGCCACCCGGATAACCGAATACCTGCTTCACGCCCTGATCGATTAACGAACGGACGACCATTTCGGCTCCTGACAACATCTCCATCTTCTGCCTCCAGGCTTGCGGACCCGGCTCTGTGAATGCGCCCGTTTATGCGTATCACGTTGCCCCGGTGCCTGCTTTGCCAATCAAAATCTTATGTTTATGCACGACAGCGGAAACGTCAGCCGCTGTCCGGTTACAGAGAAATCTGTTGCGTTTATTTTTCTGAGAGTAGGTCGATTACCATAACCGCAGTTACACGGGCAGGCAAACCGCAAACCCGCGTAAATTAAAAGGCAGGGACGTAAAGCCTCTGGCCGATAAGAATTGGCTACGCGGATTAAACTAATTACGCGGCAGAACCGCAGAGGAAAATGCTGGGTATGAAATTATTTTCAGCGTGATCTAAGAAATAACGAAAACTTATTACCGGCTGCAATAGCCCACTATCGTCTGACATTTTTCTTTTCTGGCGTAATTAACCAGGAAATCACTAAAGCACATTGGATTATGCTAAGCAGCAGGTGATAAATGCTGTGTTCCCGCATAACACCATGCAAACAAAATACTTATAATTCAATTAAATAGAATTTAAATCGCGCCCCAGCGCCCCGCATTCCCGCGCTGATTGCGTCCACAGTGAGGGTCGCGCTGTTCATTACGCTGCCTGACCGATAAATAACAGAATATCTTCCTCTGGCGCCCAGGAGAATACCCCTGCATTGAAGGTTGACATCCCTGAGTGATTCCAGTACCAATATGTACAGCACAACATTTTATAAGGTTTGAATCCATGTTTCGTTCTGTTCGCCTTCTCGGTCTACTACTAAACGCACTCAGCTTGCGCGGTAGACTTGTGGGCGGAATCAAACACTGATTCAAACCTGCTGAAAGTTAAAAACCCGCGCCTGTCGCGGGTTTTTTTATGCTCGTTGCCAGGCCAGAAAAAGCATAAGGATGAATACGATGAGCCAGCAAGTCATTATTTTCGATACCACTCTGCGCGACGGTGAGCAGGCATTACAGGCCAGCCTGAGTGTGAAAGAAAAATTGCAGATTGCGTTAGCGCTGGAGCGCATGGGCGTGGATGTGATGGAAGTCGGTTTCCCGGTCTCCTCACCGGGCGACTTTGAATCTGTACAGACCATTGCGCGTACCATCAAAAACAGCCGCGTCTGCGGACTGGCGCGCTGTGTAGAAAAAGATATCGACGCAGCTTATGAGTCACTGCGCGTTGCCGAAGCCTTCCGTATTCATACCTTCATCGCCACTTCCCCAATGCACATCGCAACCAAACTGCGCAGCACGCTGCCAGAAGTGATTGAGCGTGCGGTACATATGGTGAAGCGTGCGCGTAACTACACCAGTGACGTTGAGTTCTCCTGTGAAGATGGCGGCCGTACCCCGATTGATGACCTGTGCCGTATGGTGGAAGCCACGATTAACGCCGGTGCGACCACCATCAACATCCCGGATACCGTTGGCTACACCCTGCCAGGCGAATATGCGCACATCATCAGTGAACTGATGAACCGCGTTCCTAACATCGATAAAGCGATTATCTCTGTGCATACCCACGATGACCTGGGTATGGCATCCGGTAATGCCCTGGCTGCCGTCCAGGCAGGCGCGCGTCAGGTTGAAGGCACGATGAATGGTCTGGGTGAACGTGCCGGTAACTGTGCGCTGGAAGAGGTGATCATGGCGATTAAAACCCGCCAGCAGATTATGAACGTACACACCAATATCAATCATCAGGAAATTTACCGTACCAGCCAGATGGTCAGCCAGATCTGCAACATGCCGATCCCAGCGAATAAAGCCGTGGTCGGCTCCAATGCTTTCGCCCACTCTTCCGGTATTCATCAGGATGGCGTGCTGAAGAATCGCGAGAACTACGAAATCCTGACGCCGGAATCGATCGGCTTACATAAAATTCAGCTCAATCTGACTTCTCGTTCAGGCCGTGCGGCGGTAAAACATCGTATGGAAGAGATGGGCTATGCCGAGCAGGATTACAATCTGGATACGCTGTATGACGCTTTCCTGAAGCTGGCCGACAAAAAGGGGCAGGTTTTCGATTACGACCTGGAAGCGCTGGCCTTCATCAACAAACAGAATGAAGAGCCGGAGCATTTCCAGTTGCACGAATTTAACGTCCAGACCGGTTCCAGCATGACTGCCACCGCCTCGGTTAATCTGGGTTGCGGCGATGTTGCTAAATCTGATGCGGCTACCGGTAACGGCCCGGTTGACGCGGTTTACCAGGCGATTAACCGCATTACCCAGTTTGACGCTGAGCTGGTTAACTACAAACTGACCGCTAAAGGCCACGGCGAGAATGCGCTGGGCCAGGTCGATATCGTCGTAAGCTACAACGGCCGCAAATTCCACGGAATTGGTCTGGCGACCGATATTGTGGAGTCCTCCGCTAAAGCGATGGTCAACGCCCTGAACAATATCTGGCGTGCCCGTCAGGTTGAACAAGAATTGCAGCGCAAATTTAAAGACCAGAAGGAAACCGTATAACCATGTCCAGTTCATCTCATATCGCAGTTTTACCCGGTGATGGTATCGGCCCGGAAGTGATGGCGCAGGCGATGAAGGTGCTTGATGCCATTCGTCAGCGCTTTGATATGCAGATCACTACTCAGGAATATGCGGTCGGCGGCATCGCTATCGATCAGCATGGAGAGCCTCTGCCACCGGCAACGGTTGCAGGCTGCGAGCAGGCCGACGCGATCCTGTTTGGTTCCGTTGGCGGTCCGAAGTGGGAGCACTTACCGCCCGCATCACAGCCGGAGCGCGGTGCGCTACTGCCGCTGCGCAAACATTTTAAGCTGTTCAGTAACCTGCGTCCGGCGGCGCTCTACAGCGGTCTGGAAGCATTTTGCCCGTTGCGCGCCGACATCGCAGCTAAAGGCTTCGACATTCTGTGCGTGCGTGAACTGACTGGCGGCATCTATTTTGGTCAGCCAAAAGGACGTGAAGGCAGCGGCCCGGAAGAGCGTGCTTTTGATACCGAGGTCTATCACCGTTTCGAAATCGAGCGCATTGCCCGTATCGCGTTTGAATCGGCGCGCAAACGTCGCAACAAAGTCACCTCGGTTGATAAAGCTAACGTGCTGCAGACCTCGGTGATGTGGCGCGAAATCGTCAACGAAGTGGCTAAAGAGTACCCTGACGTGCAACTGAGCCACATCTACATCGACAACGCGACCATGCAGTTGATCAAAGACCCGTCGCAGTTTGACGTGCTGCTCTGCTCCAACCTGTTTGGTGACATTCTGTCTGATGAGTGTGCCATGATCACCGGCTCGATGGGTATGCTGCCGTCAGCCAGCCTGAATGAAGCGGGCTTTGGCCTGTTCGAACCGGCGGGGGGATCAGCGCCGGATATCGCCGGACAGAATATTGCCAACCCGGTCGCCCAGATTCTGTCGCTGTCATTGCTGCTGCGTTACAGCCTGAATGCCGATGCGGCAGCCGACAGTATCGAACGCGCCATCAGTCGTGCACTGGAACAGGGCTACCGCACCAAAGATTTAGCCGGTGATGGCCCAGCGGTCAGCACAGATGAGATGGGCAGCATCATTGCCCGCTTTATCGCCGAGGAAAAATAAAAAAATGAAAACCTTATACCAGAAGTTATTTGATGCACATGTCGTCCACGAAGCGCCAAACGAAACGCCGTTACTCTACATCGATCGTCACCTGATCCATGAAGTGACCTCGCCCCAGGCCTTTGATGGCCTGCGCGCACACGGACGTAAAGTCCGTCAGCCGGGCAAAACCTTTGCCACGATGGATCACAACGTCTCTACCCAGACCAAAGATATCAATGCGTCGGGCGAGATGGCGCGTATTCAGATGCAGGAGCTGATGAAGAACTGCGAAGAATTTGGCGTACAGCTGTATGACCTGAATCACCCATTCCAGGGCATCGTCCACGTTATCGGTCCTGAGCAGGGTATGACGCTGCCGGGCATGACCATTGTGTGCGGCGACTCGCACACCGCCACCCACGGCGCGTTCGGCTCGCTGGCGTTTGGTATCGGCACCTCTGAAGTGGAACATGTATTTGCCACTCAGACCCTGAAACAGGGTCGGGCGAAAACCATGAAGATTGAAGTACTGGGCCAGGCGTCCACCGGCATTACCGCCAAAGATATCGTGCTGGCGATCATCGGTAAAACCGGCAGCGCAGGCGGTACTGGTTATGTGGTTGAATTCTGCGGCCCGGCCATTCAGGCGCTGAGCATGGAAGGTCGTATGACCCTGTGCAACATGGCGATTGAGATGGGCGCGAAAGCGGGCCTGGTAGCACCGGATGACACTACTTTCAACTACCTGAAAGGTCGTCAGTTCTCCCCACAGGGCGAGAAATGGGAGCAGGCCGTTGAATACTGGCGCACCCTGAAATCTGATGAAGGCGCGAAGTATGATGCGGTAGTGACGCTGCATGCTGAAGAGATTGCACCGCAGGTCACCTGGGGCACCAACCCGGGCCAGGTGATTGCCGTTGATCAGTTGATCCCGAACCCGGCCTCATTCGCCGATCCGGTTGAGCGCGCCTCAGCGGAAAAAGCGCTGGCCTACATGAACCTGCAGCCGGGCATTAAACTGACCGATGTTGCGATTGATAAAGTGTTTATCGGCTCCTGCACCAACTCACGTATTGAAGATCTGCGTGCCGCCGCCGCTATCGCCAAAGGCCGCAAAGTCGCGCCTGGCGTGGTCGCGATGGTGGTGCCGGGTTCCGGCCCGGTCAAAGCGCAGGCTGAAGCGGAAGGTCTGGATAAAATCTTCCTGGAAGCGGGCTTTGAATGGCGTCTGCCTGGCTGCTCAATGTGCCTGGCGATGAACAATGACCGCCTGAATCCGGGCGAGCGTTGCGCATCTACCAGCAACCGTAACTTTGAAGGCCGTCAGGGCCGTGGTGGACGTACCCATCTGGTCAGCCCGGCGATGGCCGCGGCGGCTGCCGTGACCGGCCACTTTGCCGACATCCGTGAACTGACGACAGGAGCTTAAGTCATGGCGAATAAATTTACTCAGCACACTGGCATTGTTGCACCGCTGGATGCCGCGAACGTCGATACGGACGCGATCATTCCCAAGCAGTTTTTGCAGAAGGTGACCCGTACCGGTTTCGGTCAGCATCTGTTCCATGACTGGCGCTTTGAAGATGACGCTGGTACGGTGCCGACGCCTGGCTTTGTGCTGAATAAGCCGGAGTTTAAAGGCACCAGCATCCTGCTGGCGCGCGAAAACTTTGGCTGCGGCTCCTCACGTGAGCATGCCCCGTGGGCGCTGACCGATTTCGGTTTCCACGTGGTGATTGCGCCGAGCTTCGCGGATATCTTTTACGGCAACAGTTTCAACAACCAGCTGTTGCCGGTGAAATTAAGCGAAGAGGAAGTGGATGAGCTGTTCAGACTGGTAGCGGCCCAGCCAGGCATCAGCTTCACAGTCGATCTGGAAGCACAGACGGTGACGGCAGGCGACAAAGTCTATTCGTTTGAACTCGATAGCTTCCGTCGCCACTGCATGATTAATGGCCTCGACAGCATCGGCCTGACCCTGCAGCATGAAGCGTCGATTTCGCAGTATGAGCAGAATCAGCCCGCCTTCCTGCGCTGATTGCGTTAAAGCAGGGCGACATTCCGTCGCCCTGCTTCTTTATACGTCGCGCACCCGCGCCGACATCACCAGCGCCACTATTGCCAGCCCGAATGCCAGCCAGTAAACCGCCTCATGTCCCAGCCGCTCACTCAGCGTCCCCTGAATAACACCCGCCAGAATCATGCCGGTCGAAATCGAATTGGTGAACATCGTGGTCGCCGCACCCGGCCGTCCTGGCATCAGATCCTGGAACCACAACATCCCTATGCCAGCAATAATCCCGACAAACACCGCGTTAAACAGCTGCAACACCATCAGCGAGGTGCGGGAATTGAACAGCACCAGCCCCAGATAAAACAGGACACCCGCCGCCACCGCGATCAACATTAACCGCCGCTTGCCGATGCGGCGCGCATAATGACCCGCCAGCAGCATCACCGGGATTTCCAGCCCTGCCGCCGTTCCCATCAGAAGACCAGCCAGCTTCTCCGGCAGACCCAGCGTGGTGCTGATATAGAGCGGCATATCAATGATATACATGGTGTTGCAGGTCCACATCGCCACCGAGGCGAGGAACAGCAAACGCACATCGCGATCGCGCCAGCCGCTCAACGGCAGCCCGCCGCTTTGCATCAGTGGTTGCGAACGTGGCACCGACGGCAGGGTAAACCAGACCAGCAGAATGCAGAGCAGAAACAGCACCGCGGCCACCATAAACAGCGTCACAAAGCCGTAGTTCAGCGCCAGCGCGAACGATAACGGCGGCCCGATCACCCACGCCAGCGACAGTTGCGCACGCATCACAGAACTGAACATCACTGCTTCACGCGCCGACTGATCGGCATACTCTCGTGCCAGCGCAAACAGCTGCGGCATAGAAACACTGGCCAGCGCTGACAGCAGTACACCCAGTGTCAGCAGAGTCAGATAGTCGCGGGTAAAGGCAAACAGTAGCGCATTCACCAGCGCCATCAGGCAGCAGAAAAGAATGATATGACGACGATCGCCGACGCTGTCTGAGCGCTTTGCCACCAGCATACTCACTACGATACCGGCCACCGCATTAATGGTGAAAAACAGCCCGACCCAGAAGGGCCGCGCCTGTACCTCGCGCGTCAGAAACAGGCTGAGCGTCGGTGCCTGCAGAGCACCCGCGATGCCCAGCATGAACGAGGCGACCATAAAAGCGAGGTAAACCGGGTTGATGCGGCGCTGCCGCGTTAACAGCGATTTCATTCGAAATCCCTTACAGAACAAACAGAGGGGAAAAAAGAAGGGTAGACGATACCGCGCAACATGAAAAAAGCCAGCAGAGATCATCTGCTGGCGGTGTAAATGCACCCTACTCAGAAAAGCACTCCGCTGAACAGCGAAGTGAGGGTCGAACGCCATTCACTGCTGAATGCCTCCCGCTCTTCCCATAGCGTAAAGTTTGCTCTTAAAATGGGGCAGGAAAAACAGAGCGCTTTTCACAGGGAGTTCCCCTTTTATGTCCTCATCACGTCTGAAGCAGCAGTTCATCCGCCTGTGGCAGAGTTGTCAGGGCCAGACGCAGGAGATTACGCTCAGCGAACTGGCTGATCTGCTGCACTGCTCGCGCCGCCATATGCGCAATCTGCTCAACCGGATGCAGGCCGCAGGCTGGCTGACCTGGCAGGCTGAAGCCGGACGCGGCAAGCGATCGCAGCTTATCTTCTGCTACACGGGCCTGGCCCTGCAGCAGCAGCGTGCCGAGGATTTGCTGGAACAGGATCGCATCGATCAGCTGGTCCAGCTGGTAGGCGATAAAAACCAGGTGCGGCAGATGATCAGCGCGCACCTGGGGCGCAGTTTCCGGCAGGGCAAGCATATCCTGCGGGTGCTCTACTATCGTCCGCTGCTCAACCTTTTGCCCGGCTCGCCGCTGCGGCGCTCGGAAACCCACATTGCCCGACAGATTTTCAACGGTCTGACGCGGATAAATGAGGAAAACGGGGAAATCGAACCCGATATTGCGCACCACTGGCAGCAGACGTCTCCACTTCACTGGCGCTTCTTCCTGCGTCCGGCGATTCGCTTCCATCACGGCAGAGAACTGGAGATGGAGGATGTGCTCGCCACGCTGGAGCGTCAGCGCCCCCATCCGCTCTTTTCCCATATTGCGCAAATCGACTCACCTGCCCCCTGGACGCTGGATATCCGTTTAAGCCAGCCCGACGAGGGCTTGCCCTGGCTGCTGGGCAGCGTCAGTGCGATGATCCTGCCGCGCGAATGGCCGACGCTGCACGACTTTGCTCGCCAGCCAGTTGGCACCGGTCCTTACCGGGTGATCCGCAATCAGGAGAGCCAGCTGAAGATCGAAGCGTTTGATGACTACTTCGGTTTTCGCGCGCTGATTGATGATGTCTCTATCTGGGTACTGCCCGACATCAGCGATGAGCTGGTCTATGCGGGTGTCCGTCTGCAGGGCGGCAGCACCGATGAAGTTCAGGAGGAGAGCCGCCTTGAAGAGGGCTGCTACTATCTTTTGTTCGACCAGCGTTCAGAGCAGGGTCGCAACGAAGCGGTCCGGCGCTGGGTCAGCTACCTGTTTAACCCCATCGCCCTGCTCAATCACGCTGGTGTCGGCTATCAGCGCTACTGGTTTCCGGCGTATGGTCTGCTGCCACGCTGGCATCATCGCCGTGACCTGACGCCAGTAGAAAAACCGCCCGACTTAACCCATCTGACGCTGACCTGGTACAGCCAGCACGTGGAGCATGAAGGCATCGCGAATGCGCTGCGTCCGCTGCTGGCAGAGCATGGCGTCACGCTGGAGACCCGTGAGATCAGCTACGAAAGCTGGTATCAGGGCGAAACGGAGAGTGATATCTGGTTGGGAAGCGTGAACTTTACCCTGCCGCTGAATTATTCGCTGTTCGCACAGCTTTATGAGATCCCGCTGCTGCATCACTGCCTTGCTATCGACTGGCACGGCGATGCGGCCCGCTGGCGCGAGAAAGCGCTGCCGCTGGCCGAATGGAGCAAACAGCTGGTCGACGAAGCCGGCCTGCATCCGCTGTTTCATCACTGGCTGTTGCTTGAAGGGCAGCGCAGTATGCGCGGCGTCCGGATGAATACGCTGGGCTGGTTTGATTTTAAATCGGCCTGGTTCGCCCCACCCGCGCTGTGACGCTTTCGCCCCGGCGCTGAAATGACTAGAATGTGACGTTCTCAACGGGGTGCGGCCTGCCACAAGCAAGCCGCTGAGAGAGACCCGTCGAACCTGATTCGGTTAATACCGACGTAGGGATTTGAGAGGCCTCTGTGCTCAGATCCTTTGCGACTCATCCCCTATTCTCCTGAAGGAGCGCAAAGTGTTAAACAAAGTTCTGCCGGTGCTGCTGTTACTCTCCGCCCCCGTTCTGGCGGCTAAGCCGGTTCTCACGGTCTACACCTACGACTCCTTCTCCGCCGACTGGGGCCCTGGCCCGGCGGTTAAAAAAGCCTTTGAAGCACAGTGCGACTGCGAGCTGAAATTCGTCACGCTGGAAGATGGCGTGTCGCTGCTGAACCGCGTGCGGATGGAAGGCAAAAACAGTAAAGCCGATGTGGTGCTGGGGCTGGATAACAATCTGGTGCAGGCCGCGCAGAAAACCGGTCTGTTTGCCGAAAGTCAGGTCGACACATCGACATTAAAACTGCCCGATGGCTGGCACAGCACCACCTTCGTGCCGTTCGATTATGGCTACTTCGCGTTTGTTTATGACAAAACGCGGCTGAAAAATCCGCCAAAAAGCCTGAAAGAGCTGGTCGACAGCCCGGAGAAGTGGCGGGTGATCTACGAAGATCCCCGCACCAGCACGCCCGGCTTAGGTCTGCTGCTCTGGATGCAGAAAGTCTATGGCGATCAGGCTCCGCAGGCGTGGCAAAAGCTGGCGCAGAAAACCGTGACGGTCACCAAAGGCTGGAGTGAAGCCTATGGCCTGTTCCTCAAGGGCGAAGGCGATCTGGTGCTGAGCTACACCACCTCTCCGGCTTACCACATCATCGAAGAGAAGAAAGAGAATTACGCCGCTGCACCCTTTGCAGAGGGTCATTATCTGCAGGTCGAAGTTGCCGCGCAGCTAGCCAGCAGCAAACAGCCGGCGCTGGCACAGCAGTTTATGAAGTTTATGGTCTCACCTGACTTCCAGCGCACCATCCCCACCGGCAACTGGATGTACCCGGTGATCGATACGCCGCTGCCAGCAGGTTTCGCGGCGCTCAACGTGCCTTCCACCGCTCTGCAGTTCTCACCGGAAGAGGTGGCCAGCCAGCGTTCAGGCTGGATTAGCCAGTGGCAACGCGCCGTCAGCCGCTGATGCCGCGCTGGCTGATTCCCGGTTCGCTCGCCACGATATTGTTGACCATCGTGGCATTTATGGCGTTCGGTGCACTCTGGAGCGCCGCACCGGACACGGACTTACGTAGCGTGCTGCAGGATGACTATCTGCATCACGTTATCGCGTTCACTTTTGGTCAGGCACTGCTCTCCGCCCTGCTTTCGCTGCTGCCTGCGGTGCCGCTGGCGCGGGCGCTCTATCGACGCCGTTTTCCAGGTCGTCTGCTGCTGCTGCGCCTGTGCGCCATGACGCTGGTGCTGCCGGTGCTGGTCGCGGTGTTCGGTCTGCTGACCGTCTATGGTCGCAATGGCTGGCTGGCGCAGTTGTGCCAGCTGGCAGGGATGGGTTATCACTTCTCCCCGTATGGTCTGCCAGGCATCTTGCTGGCGCACGTCTTCTTTAACCTGCCGCTGGCGACCCGCCTGATGCTGCAGGCGCTGGAGAGTATTCCGGCGGAACAGCGTCAGCTGGCGGCACAGCTCGACCTGCGCGGCTGGCATCATTTTCGTCTGCTGGAGTGGCCATGGCTGCGGCGTCAGCTGTTGCCGACCGGTGCGCTGATCTTCATGCTCTGTTTCGCCAGCTTTGCCACCGTACTGTCACTCGGCGGCGGTCCGCAGGCCACCACCATTGAGCTGGCGATCTTCCAGGCGCTGAGTTATGACTACGATCCCGGACGCGCAGCGCTACTGGCGCTCATCCAGCTCGGCTGCTGTCTGACGCTTGTGCTGCTCAGCCAGCGTTTCAGCAAGGCGATTCCCGCCGGAACCAGTCAGCTGAACGGCTGGCGTGATCCGCAGGATTCGCGTGGAGCACAGCTGATGGATGCGCTGCTGATTCTGCTGGCGCTGATGCTGCTGCTGCCCCCGCTGGCGGCGGTCATCGTCGATGGTCTGCACGGCGGACTGCGTGGCGCGCTGGCGCAGCCTGCACTGTGGCAGGCCACCTTGACGTCATTGCGTATCGCCATCGGTGCCGGTCTGATCTGTGTGGTGCTGACCATGATGCTGCTGTGGAGCAGTCGGGAACTGCGTCTGCGCCAGCGTCCGGCGGCGGCACAGTTGATCGACACCAGCGGCATGCTGATTCTGGCGATGCCAGGCATTGTGCTCGCCACCGGCTTTTTCCTGCTGTTCAATGCCACTATTGGCCTGCCTGATTCGGCAGAAGGGCTGGTGATCTTTACCAATGCGCTGATCGCCATTCCCTATGCGCTGAAAGTACTGGAAAACCCGATGCGGGATGTCGCAGAGCGTTACGGCAGGCTCTGCGATTCGCTGGATATCCACGGCTGGAACCGGCTGCGGCTGATCGAGCTGCGGGCGCTGAAACGTCCGCTTGCCCAGGCGCTGGCCTTTGCCTGCGTACTGTCGATTGGTGATTTCGGCGTGGTGGCACTGTTTGGCAACGCTGACTTCCGCACACTGCCGTTCTACCTTTATCAGCAGATTGGTGCCTATCGCGGCGCAGATGGCGCGGTCACCGCCCTGCTATTACTGCTGCTCTGCTTATTGCTGTTCACGCTAATGGAAAAATTACCAGGCCGCCATGCTGACTCTTGATAACCTCACTTACCTTTATCAGCATCTGCCGATGCGCTTCAGCCTCAAGGCCACACGTGGCGAGCGCATCGCCATTCTCGGCCCCAGCGGAGCCGGGAAGAGCACCCTGCTGAGCCTGATTGCCGGTTTCCTGCCGGTGAAACAGGGCACCCTGATGATTGACGGGCAGGATCACACCCACAGCGTGCCAGCCAGACGACCGGTTTCGATGCTGTTTCAGGAGAACAACCTGTTTCCGCACCTCAGCGTACAGCAGAACATGGCGCTGGGGCTGCATCCGGGATTAAAACTCAGCGCTGAGCAGCGTCAGCAACTGGCTGCACTGGCCGATCAGGTGGGATTAGGCGATCTGCTAAACCGTTTGCCGGGCGAGCTGTCGGGCGGACAGCGACAGCGTGTGGCGCTGGCGCGCTGTCTGCTGCGTGATCGTCCGGTGCTGCTGCTGGATGAGCCTTTTTCTGCACTGGATCCCGCGTTGCGCGGCGAGATGCTGCAACTGGTGCGTTCAGTGTGCGAAGCGCGCAGCATTACACTGCTGATGGTGTCGCACAGTCTGGAAGATGCCCGGCAGATTGCGCCGCGCAGCGTAGTGATTGTGGATGGACGGGTTTACTGGGATGGCGAGACCCGACAGCTGCTGTCGGGTGACACGCGGGAGGCCGAGGTCCTCGGCATCCCGCGCCGTTAAGCGTTACGCGAAGAAAACCTGCCACAGCAGATGACGGAAAATCGGCATCATCGGATGGAACTGAATGCCGACAAACGCTGCGACGGCGATCACCAGCCCTAGCGGACCTGCCCAGCGCAAACGCTCCGGCGGCAGCCAGGCAGTCGCCCAGTCACGACTCTTGCCACTGCGCCACCAGCGCCAGCATAACCAGCCCCCGAGCCATATCAGCAGTGCTGCGCCAAGTAACAGCCATTTAAAGCTGCCGCCCTGCGCGGCTTTCGGCACATCGATCGCCACGCCTGCCAGAATACCAGGCAGCAGATAGAGCGGTGGCCAGAGGATGCAGCCGATAATGTTCGGCGGCAGAAATTTACGCACCGGCAGCTCCAGCATACCGGCCGCCAGCGGGATCAGCGGACGCGTAGGTCCCACAAAGCGCCCGACCAGAATCGTAAACATGCTGTGCTGATGCAGGGCGTGCTCGGTTTTATCCAGCAGGCCTTTGTACTTTTGCAGATACTTCCAGCGGTGCAGCGGCCCCTGGAATTTCCAGCCGATACCGTAAGAAACCCAGTCACCAATCAGGCAGCCCGCAAAACCCGCGGCCCAGGCCGGGTAAAGGCCCAGCTCGCCACTGCCGATCAGCGCGCCCAGGCTAGCCATCATCACTGTACCTGGCAGCAACAGGCCGACCAGCGCCAGCGACTCCAGAAACGTCACCAGCGCAACGGCAAACAGAGCCCATTCCAGAGACTGCGTAATCAGTTGTTGAATCCAGGCTTCCATAATCATCCTAAGTAAAAGCAGAAGGCTGGATTGTCCAGAGCCAGCCACACAGCGTCAAGGCAAGAATTGTAGGACAATGTTGACAAAACCGGTGACGAGAACTGTATAAATATCCATGGTATACTTAAGCCGTTTTCTCACCCCTGAAATACTGAGTCCGGAGAACATCTGAATATGCCCCGCGCAGGTTTTCTGCTCACCCGCCACTGGCGCGACAGCCCGCATGGCACCGAAATTATCCTCTGGCTCGCCACTGATGCCGGTGCGCAGCGCGTGGTGCTGCCCGTGCAGGAGTCTGTCGCGTTTATTCCCGAAGAATTTCAGGCGCAGGTCAGCGAGCTCCTCAAAGATGAACGTCAGTTTCGGATTCAGTCGCTGGCGCTGAAAGATTTCCGCCGCCGCCCGGTTTTTGGCCTCTACTGCCCGCAGCATCGTCAGCTGCAGCGCATTGAAAAACGGCTGCGTGAACAGGGCATTCCGGTGTATGAAGCGGATATTCGCCCGCCGGAGCGCTACCTGATGGAGCGTTTTATTACCGCGCCGGTCTGGTTTGAGGGCGAGCAGCGCGGTGATAGCGTGGTCAATGCGCGGCTCAAACCCCATCCCGACTATCGCCCGCCACTGAAGTGGGTCTCGCTGGATATTGAAACCACACAGCATGGCGAGCTCTACTGCATCGGGCTGGAGGGCTGCGGTCAGCGTCAGGTTTATATGCTCGGCCCGGCCAACGGTGATGCCAGCACGCTGGATTTCGAGCTGATCTATCTCGACAGCCGACCACAGCTGCTTGAAGCGCTGAACCAGTGGTTTGCAGATCACGATCCGGATGTGTTGATTGGCTGGAACGTGGTGCAGTTTGACCTGCGGGTGTTGCAAAAGCATGCCGATCGTTACGGCATTCCACTTCGTCTTGGTCGCCAGCAGGCCGCGCTGGAGTGGCGTGAACATGGCTTTAAGCCCGGCGTTTATTTTGCGCAGGCCAGCGGGCGGTTGATTATTGATGGCATTGACGCGCTGAAATCAGCGTTCTGGGATTTTCCCTCATTCAGCCTGGAGTCGGTATCGCAACAACTGCTGGGTGAAGGTAAAGCAATCGATAATCCCTGGCAGCGCATGGAGGAGATCAACTGGCGTTTTGCCAACGATAAACCGGCGCTGGCACGCTACAACCTCAAAGACTGCGAGCTGGTGACGCGCATTTTTCATAAAACGGCGATAATGCCGTTTCTGCTGGAACGCGCGGCGGTGAATGGCCTGGCAGTCGATCGCCACGGCGGTTCGGTGGCCGCCTTTGGTCATCTTTATATTCCCCGGATGCATCGCGCGGGATTTGTCGCACCGAACCTGGGTGATGTGGCGCCGGAAGCCAGTCCGGGCGGCTATGTGATGGATTCGCGCCCTGGTCTGTATGACTCGGTGCTGGTGCTGGATTATAAAAGTCTCTATCCGTCGATTATCCGCACCTTCCTGATCGACCCGGTGGGTCTGGTAGAAGGACTGGCTCATCCTGATGATGCCGATTCAATCGAAGGTTTTCGCGAAGCGCGTTTCTCCCGGCACACTCACTGCCTGCCTGCGATCGTCGAGCAGATCTGGCTGGGGCGTGAAGCGGCGAAAAAGCAGAAAAACCAGCCGCTGTCTCAGGCGCTAAAGATTATCATGAATGCCTTTTACGGTGTGCTGGGCACCAGCGCCTGCCGTTTCTTTGATCCGCGCCTCGCCTCCTCAATTACCCTGCGCGGTCACGCCATCATGCAGCAGACACGCGCGCTGATCGAGGCGGAAGGCTATGACGTGATCTATGGCGACACCGACTCCACTTTTGTCTGGCTGAAGTCCGCCCACAGTGAAGAGCAGGCCGCCGCGATTGGTCAGCAACTGGTGCAGAAAGTGAATGCCTGGTGGCGCGACCACCTGCAGCAGACCCACGGGCTGACCAGCGCACTCGAGCTGGAGTATGAAAATCATTTTTGTCGTTTTCTGATGCCGACCATTCGCGGCGCGGAACAGGGCAGCAAGAAACGCTATGCCGGACTGATTCGTGACGCCGCCGGTGAACGCATGGTTTTCAAGGGGCTGGAGTCGGTGCGAACGGACTGGACGCCACTGGCAAAAGCATTTCAGCAGCAGCTCTACCACCGTATCTTCCACCGTGAGCCGTGGCAGGATTACATTCGCACCACCGTCGCGCAGCTGCTGGCGGGTGAACTCGACGATCAGCTGATCTACAAAAAGCGTCTGCGACGTCCGTTAAAAGAATATGAACGAAACGTGCCCCCGCACGTGCGTGCCGCCAGGCTGGCGGATGAGCAGAATCGTAAATTAAACCGGCCATTGCAGTATCAGAATGGAGGCCGGATTCGTTACGTCATTGCCACGGCAGGCCCCGAGCCACTGGAGGCACGCAGTACGCCGCTGGATTACGACCACTACGTTACGAAGCAACTTCAACCGGTCGCGGAGGGGATTCTGCCCTTTGTCGAAGGGGACTTTGCTACACTTATTACCGGGCAACTGGGGCTTTTTTGACAGGTGACGAATGCCCTGCCATCCAGTACCATAGCGCCCTTCCTGAAACTCACCGCTCTTAAAGCCCGCTCCAGACCTTGTTGTCTGGTGGTAGCGCTATTGCCTGAGCTTTGGGAACACCTTTAAAAACGTTAAAATTCGAGCAAACAATATATGGTTTTTACATTAGGTCAGCGCTGGATTAGTGATACGGAAAGTGAACTGGGACTGGGCACCGTGGTGGCGATCGATACACGTATGATCACCCTGCTGTTCCCCGCTACGGGAGAAAACCGCCTTTACGCCCGCAACGATTCGCCGGTTACCCGCGTCATCTTTAATCCGGGTGATACCATCACCAGCCACGAAGGCTGGCAGATGCGCGTTGATGAAGTACGCAACGAAAATGACCTGATGACCTATATCGGTACCCGTCTGGATACCGAAGAAAGCGACGTGATGCTGCGCGAAGTGATGCTCGACAGCAAGCTGGTATTCAGTAAGCCGCAGGATCGTCTGTTTGCCGGCCAGCTCGACCGGATGGACCGTTTTGCCCTGCGCTTCCGCGCCCGTAAATACCAGAGTGAGCAATACCGCCTGCCGATTAGCGGCTTACGCGGTATGCGTACTAACCTGATCCCTCACCAGTTGCACATCGCCCATGATGTGGGCCGCCGCCATGCGCCGCGCGTGCTGCTGGCCGATGAAGTTGGCCTGGGTAAAACCATTGAAGCCGGGATGATCATCCAGCAGCAACTGCTGGCTGGCCGTGCCGAGCGCGTACTTATCGTGGTGCCTGAAACCCTGCAGCATCAATGGCTTGTTGAGATGCTGCGCCGCTTCAACCTGCGCTTTGCGCTGTTTGACGACGACCGCTACACCGAAGCGCAACACGACAGCGACAATCCGTTTGAAACTGAGCAGCTGATTATCTGCTCACTCGACTTCGTGCGTCGCAACAAACAGCGTCTTGAAATGCTGGCCGATGCCGAATGGGATCTGCTGGTGGTCGATGAAGCGCACCATCTGGCCTGGTCAGAAGGCGAGCCAAGCCGTGAATATCAGGTTATTGAACAGCTGGCTGAAAAAACTGCCGGGGTTCTGCTGCTGACCGCGACGCCAGAGCAGCTGGGCATGGAGAGTCACTTCGCCCGTCTGCGCCTGCTCGACCCGGACCGTTTCCATGACTTTGCCGCCTTTGTTGAAGAGCAGCAGCATTTCCGCCCCATCGCCGATGCCGTTACCGCGCTGCTGGCGGATAAAGCGATCTCCCAGGCGGAGATGAACCGGATCAACGATCTGGTCGGCGAGCAGGACATCGAGCCGCTGCTGCAGGTTGCCAACAGCGACCGCGAAGGCAAGCTGGAAGCGCGTCAGGAACTGATCTCCATGCTGATGGATCGCCACGGCACCAGCCGCGTGCTGTTCCGTAACACCCGTAATGGGGTTAAAGGCTTCCCGAAACGCGAACTGCATCAGATCCGCCTGCCGCTGCCTGCGCAGTATCAGACGGCAATTAAAGTCTCCGGCATTATGGGCGCGCGCAAAAGCGCAGAAGAGCGGGCGCGCGACCTGCTCTATCCGGAGCAGATTTATCAGGAATTTGAAGGCGACAGCGGCACCTGGTGGAACTTCGATCCGCGCGTGGAATGGCTGATGGGCTATCTCACCACTAACCGTAAAGAGAAAGTGCTGGTGATCTGCGCCAAAGCGGCCACCGCGCTGCAGCTGGAGCAGGTACTGCGCGAGCGCGAAGGTATTCGTGCAGCGGTGTTCCACGAAGGTCTGTCGATCATTGAACGTGACCGTGCTGCCGCCTGGTTCGCCTCAGAAGAGAATGGCGCGCAGGTGCTGTTGTGCTCTGAGATTGGTTCAGAAGGCCGTAATTTCCAGTTTGCCAGCCGTCTGGTGATGTTCGATCTGCCGTTTAACCCGGACCTGCTGGAGCAGCGTATAGGTCGTCTGGATCGTATCGGTCAGGCACACGATATTCAGATTCTGGTGCCGTGGCTGGAGCAGACCGCACAGGCCGTGCTGCTGCGCTGGTATCACGAAGGACTGGATGCGTTTGAACACACCTGTCCGACCGGCCGGACAATCTATGACAGCGTCCATTCGCAGCTCATCGGCTATCTGGCCGCACCGGAAAACAGCGAAGGCTTTGATGCCTTTATCACCGACTGCCGCAAACAGCATGACGCGCTGAAACTGCAGCTGGAACAGGGTCGCGATCGCCTGCTGGAGCTGAATTCAAACGGCGGTGAATCGGCTCAATTGCTGGCTAACGCTATCAGCGAGCAGGATAACGACACCGGCCTGGTGAACTTCGCGCTTAACCTGTTTGATATTGTCGGTATCAATCAGGAAGATCGCAGCGATAACCTCATTGTGCTGACCCCTTCCGATCACATGCTGGTGCCCGATTTCCCTGGCCTGCCGGAAGATGGCTGCACCATCACCTTTAACCGCGATCAGGCGCTGTCACGTGAAGATACTCAGTTCATTACCTGGGAGCATCCGCTGATTCGCAACGGACTGGATCTGATTCTGTCGGGCGACACCGGCAGCAGCGCCCTGTCACTGCTGAAGAACAAGGCGCTGCCGGTGGGGACGCTGCTGGTCGAGCTGATCTATGTGGTTGAAGCCCAGGCACCGAAGCATCTGCAACTGACCCGCTTCCTGCCGCCAACGCCAATCCGTCTGCTGATGGATACGAAAGGCACTAACCTGGCAGGCAAAGTGGAGTTCGAAAGCTTTAACCGTCAGTTGAATGCCGTTAACCGTCACACCGCCAGTAAACTGGTGAATGCGGTGCAGCAGGATGTCCATGCGATTCTGACTCAGGCCGAAGAGAGCGTCGTCAGCGAAGCGCGTGCCGTGATTGAGGCGGCACGGACCGAGGCGAATGAGAAGCTGGGTGCCGAGCTTTCGCGTCTTAACGCGCTGAAAGCCGTCAACCCGAACATCCGCGACGACGAAGTTGAGGCGCTGGAAAGCAATCGTGAACAGGTGCTGCAAAGTCTGGATGAGGCCAACTGGCGTCTTGACGCGCTGCGCCTGATTGTGGTGACACACCAGTAAGCTCAGGGGCCGCATGGCCCCTTATTTTTGGAAAGCCCCATGGAACCTTACAACCCACCGCGTGAACCCTGGCTGCACATCCTTTATCAGGATGCGCATATCATGGTGGTGAACAAACCCAGCGGTCTGCTCTCGGTACCCGGTCGTCTGGATGAGCACAAAGATAGCGTGATGACGCGGATACAGCGTGATTTCCCGCAGGCGGAATCTGTTCATCGACTGGACATGGCGACCAGTGGCGTGATGGTCGTGGCGCTGACCAAGGCGGCGGAGCGTGAGCTGAAACGACAATTCCGCGAGCGGGAGCCTTCCAAAACGTATGTGGCCTGCATCTGGGGTCATCCGGAGAAGGAAGAGGGGCTGGTTGATCTGCCGCTGATCTGCGACTGGCCAAATCGTCCAAAGCAGATGGTCTGCTTCGAGAACGGCAAAGCCGCACAGACAGAATATCAGGTGCTGGAGTATCGGGCGGACAACAGTACGCGGATTTCGCTTAAGCCGATTACTGGCCGCTCACACCAGCTAAGGGTGCATATGCTGGCGCTGGGCCACCCGATTCTGGGGGACAACTTCTATGCACATCCGGAGGCCAAAGCGATGGCGCCCCGTTTACTGCTGCATGCGGAGTCACTCACCATTACCCATCCGGCATTTGGTAATGCCATGACGTTTCGTCAGCCCGCCGACTTTTAAGGTTTACGGCAGGACTGTCGCCGTGGCCTCCTCTGTTGCAGAAGAGGCCACAGGAGCGACGCATTACTTGAAGCCTTTCTCTTTGCGAATCAGATCGTAAGCCGCCTGGATTTCCTGCGCTTTCTGCTTCGCCATCTCCATCATCTCTGGCGGTAACCCTTTCGCCACCAGCTTATCAGGATGATGCTCACTCATGAGCTTGCGGTAAGCACGTTTAATCGTGGTGGCGTCATCACTGCTCTTCACGCCCAAAACGCTACAGGCATCTTCCAGCGTTGGACCACGTTGCGCCTGCTGAAAGCCGCCTGAACTGCGCTGCCCGCCGCCAAACTGCTGGCCGCCCTCCATCATGCGCAGGAACTGATCGAACTGACCACGCGAAATGCCCAGCTCTTCGGCAATCACGTAGAGTACCTGTCGCTCATTGGGGTGCAGTGAGCCGTCGGCAAAGGCGGCCTGGATCTGAATCTCCAGGAACATCCGAATCAGGTCGAACCGGCCAAAACAGGCGCTGCGCAGTTCTCGCAGCTTGCTGCGCAACGGGTAATCCGCCTGCTTACCTTCGCGGAACGCCCGCTGAGCAGCCGTGCGTGAGTCACCGTGCAGCTGCATCCGCTCCATGAGCAGCGAAGCAATCTGGATATCCGCTTCCGTAACCCGCCCTTTTGACTTGGTCAGATGGCCCATCACCTGAAAGGTGGTGCTGAAAAACAGCGTCTGCCGGGTCTGATTATTTGAGAAGTAAGCCTTGCCTTGTGCGCCACGTACTTTGTCAATCATATGGCCAATGATCAAACCGACCACAATACCCCAAAAGCCTGCGCCGGAAAGTAATCCCACCGCCAGACCCATAACTTTTCCCCAGTAGCGCATAAACTCCTCAATTCGCCATGCTTGCGGCTGAAAATTGCATTATCATACCTGTCATTTATCTCAGCGCCTAACGGCAACGCTGACAGACCAGGATTAACACTGGCGCAACGCCGGGCAGTAAGTTAGTCTCTGACCCGATTGTCGGCATGATGCCAGTTTTCATGGAATTCTCGATACCGCGTATGAAAAAACATATACCTACCCTGCTGGCCACACTGATCGGCGCAGCCATTAGCCAGCAAGCCTTTGCCGACGATTTGATGTCGCAGTGTATGTTAGGCGTGCCGAGTTATAACCGCCCGCTGGTCAACGGTGATACCAACCAGCTGCCTGTCACTATTCACTCCGACGCCGCCAAAGGGAACTATCCCAATGATGCGGTCTTTACCGGCAATGTGAATATTGAGCAGGGCAACAGCCGTATGCAGGCGGATGAAGTTCAGCTTCATCAGCGTCAGCAGGAAGGCCAGACGGCGCCAGTGCGTACCGTCGATGCCCTGGGTAATGTGCACTACGATGACAACCAGGTCATCCTGAAAGGTCCGAAAGCCTGGTCAAACCTCAACAGCAAAGATACCAACGTCTGGAACGGTGATTATCAGATGGTGGATCGTCAGGGACGCGGCACCGCCGACCAGATGAAGCTGCGCGGCGATAACCGCTACACCATTCTGGAGAACGGCACCTTTACGTCCTGTCTGCCCGGTTCCAACAGCTGGAGCGTGGTCGGTTCACAAGTCATCCAGGATCGCGAAGAGGAAGTGGCGGAGATCTGGAACGCCCGCTTTAAGCTGGGTCCGGTTCCGGTGTTCTACAGTCCCTATCTGCAGTTACCGATTGGCGATCGTCGTCGATCCGGTTTCCTGATCCCGAATGCAAAATTTGGCAGCAACAACGGCTTTGAGTTCGTGCTGCCTTATTACTGGAACATTGCGCCGCAGGCCGATGCGACCATCACGCCGCACTACATCAGTAAGCGCGGCATGAAATTTGAAAACGAATTCCGTTATCTGACGACGCTGGGTGCCGGCCTGGTAGAATTCGACTACCTTGGCTCCGATAAACAGTACGATAACGACAAAGCACTTCGTGGCATCGCCGAGGATTCCAGCTCCGACCGCTGGTTGTTCTACTGGCAGCATGCCGGTGTCTATGAACAGCACTGGCGTTTCAACGCCAACTACACCAAAGTCAGCGATCAGTATTACTTCAACGATCTCGACTCGAAGTACTACAGCTCCACCGACAACTACGCCACGCAGAAATTCAGCGTTGGTTATGCGGACACCAACTGGGACGCCACACTCTCGGCCAAAGATTTCCAGGTGTTTGGCAGTACCACCAGCAATAACGTCTACCGCGCCATGCCGCAGCTGGATGTTAACCTTTATCAGAATGATATCGGGCCGTTTGATGGCCGGGTTTATGCTCAGGCGGTGAAATTCACCAACGTCAACAGTCGTCTTCCTGAAGCGACCCGTTTACACGTTGAGCCAACCCTGAACCTGCCGCTCTCCAACGGCTGGGCCAGCCTGGATACCGAAGCGAAGTTCCTGGCGACCCACTATCAGCAGACTGACGTTGATTATTATAACAATACGGCCAATGGCTTCAGAGGAAGCAATAGCGGCGAACTGGATGAATCGGTAAACCGCACCCTGCCGCAGTTTAAAGTGGATGGCCGGCTGGTGTTTGACCGCGATATGGACTCCGCAGTGGGTTATACCCAGACGCTGGAACCACGCGTGCAGTATCTTTATATCCCTTACCGCGACCAAAGCAATATCTATCCGTACGACTCTACGCTGCTGCAAACCGACTACACCGGTCTGTTCCGCGATCGTACCTATAGCGGCCTGGATCGCATCGCTTCAGCCAATGAAGTGGCAACCGGTGTTACCTCGCGTATTTATGATAACGATCTGGTTGAACGTTTTAACGTTTCTGTGGGTCAAATCTACTCGTTTACCCCTTCTCGTACTGGTGTGAATCAAACCAATAAAGAAGATGATACCGGCAGTCTGATTTGGGCTGGCGATACATACTGGAAAATCAGCGATCGCTGGGGTGTTCGGGGCGGGCTGCAATATGACACCAAACTCGACAACGTCTCCCAGGGCAATACTGTTCTGGAGTACCGTCGTGATGCCGACCGTATGGTGCAGTTGAGCTACCGCTACAGCAGCCCGGAATATATCGCGGCAGCGTTAAATGACAGCAACCTGGTGACCAATCCTATCTACAAAAATGGGATTTCACAGGTGGGCACCACGGCCAGCTGGCCGATTGCCGATGCATGGTCTGTGGTAGGTGCTTACTACTACGATACCCGCAACAAGCGTCCGGCGTCGCAGCTGGTTGGCCTGCAATACAGCTCATGCTGTTACGCTCTCCGGGTCGGTTACGAGCGCAAAATTAACGGTTGGGAAAACGACGACAGTAAGTACGACAACCAAATCTCATTCAACATTGAGCTGCGTGGTCTGAGTCCTAACTATGGCTTAGGCACCAACGATATGCTGCGTCAGGGCATTATCCCTTACCAGCCTGCTTTCTGATGTTGTGATGTTTGACAGGCAATCCCGCAGTGCGGAACCAACAATGGATAAAGTATGAAGAACTGGAGAATGCTGATTCTTGGTGTGGCAATCAGTGCTAACACCGCGTTCGCAGCACCACAAGTCGTTGATAAAGTTGCAGCCGTGGTCAATAACGGCGTGGTTCTTGAGAGTGACGTGGATGGCATGATGAGCACCGTTAAATCTCAGGCCCAGCAGGCTGGTCAGCAGTTGCCGGATGATAAAACGTTGCGCCATCAGATTCTGGAACGTCAGATCATGGATAACATCATTCTGCAGATGGGTGATAAAGCCGGGGTTCAGATCAGCGATGAGCAGCTGGACCAGGCGATTCAGAACATCGCGGCGCAGAATAAGATGAGCCTTGATCAGCTGCGCAGCCGTCTGGCTTATGACGGCATGAACTACAGCGTTTATCGTTCTCAGATTCGTAAAGAGATGACCATTGCTGAAGTGCGCAACAACGAAGTGCGTCGTCGCATCACGATTCTGCCGCAGGAAGTCGATACGCTGGCGAAACAGATTGGCTCTCAGAACAGTCAGGGCACCGAACTGAACGTCAGCCATATTCTGCTGCCACTGCCGGAAAACCCGACACAACAGCAGGTTGATGAGCAGGAAACGCTGGCGAAACAGCTGGTTGGCGAACTGAAAAATGGCGCTGACTTCGGCAAAATGGCCGTGACCTACTCTGCCGATTCGCAGGCGCTGAAAGGCGGCAACATGGGCTGGGGTAAAATCGAAGAGTTACCGACCCTGTTTGCTCAGGCCCTGTCGAGCGCCAAAAAAGGCGATATCGTCGGTCCGATTCGCTCGGGTGTGGGCTTCCACATCCTGAAAGTGAACGATCTGCGTGGCGAGAACAAAAATGTCTCAGTCACTGAAGTTCATTCACGTCACATTCTGCTGAAGCCATCGCCAATCCTGACAGATGAGCAGGCACGCGCACAGCTGGAGCAGATTGCTAACGATATCCGCAGTGGTAAAACCACCTTCGCGGCGGCGGCTAAGCAGTACTCTGATGATCCGGGTTCAGCGAACCAGGGCGGCGATCTTGGCTGGACCTCTCCGGAAGTCTTTGATCCGGCCTTCCGTGACGCGCTGCTGCGCCTGAAAAAAGGCCAGACCAGCCAGCCGGTTCACTCCTCTTTCGGCTGGCATCTGATTCAGTTGCTGGATACCCGTCAGGTGGACAAAACCGATGCGGCCCAGAAAGAGCGTGCTTACCGTATGCTGTTTAACCGTAAGTTTGCGGAAGAAGCACAGACCTGGATGCAGGAACAACGTGCCAGCGCCTACGTGAAGATTCTGGATGGCAATGCGCAGTAATCCCCGTGTGGTGATCACGCCCGGCGAACCTGCCGGGATTGGTCCCGATCTCACCGTTCAGCTGGCTCAGCACTCCTGGCCGGTTGAACTGGTCGTCTGCGCCTCGCCTGCCCTGTTGCAGCAGCGTGCGGCGCAACTCGGTTTACCGCTGACCCTGCGTCCCTATCAGCCTGGCGTGGCCGCTGAGCCACAGCAGGCGGGAACGCTGACCATCCTGCCAGTCGAAACGGCCGCGACGGTCACGCCCGGCGAGCTTTGCGTCGCCAACAGTGACTATGTGCTGGCCACGCTGGCGCGCGCCTGTGACGGTTGTCTCGACGGTGAATTCGCGGCCCTGATTACCGGTCCGGTGCATAAAGGCGTCATTAATGATGCCGGCATCGCCTTTACTGGCCATACTGAATTCTTCGCCGATCGCGCAGGTGGGCATCGGGTCGTCATGATGCTGGCGACAGAGCAGCTACGCGTCGCGCTGGCTACTACCCATCTGCCGCTGAAAGATGTCCCCGCTGCGGTGACCCGCGACTGTCTGCATGAAGTGATCACGATTCTTCATCGTGATCTGCAGCAGAAGTTTGCCATTGCCGAGCCGCATATCTACGTCTGTGGTCTTAACCCTCATGCGGGGGAAAGCGGCCACATGGGTCGGGAAGAGATTGAGACCATCACACCAGCACTTAATGAACTGCGTCAGCAGGGCATTAAACTGACCGGCCCGCTGCCTGCGGATACCCTTTTCCAGCCTAAATATCTGCAACATGCCGATGCGGTGCTGGCGATGTATCACGACCAGGGTCTGCCGGTACTCAAATTTCAGGGGTTTGGCCGGGCGGTAAATATCACCCTGGGCCTGCCCTTTATCCGGACTTCAGTTGACCACGGCACCGCGCTTGAACTCGCCGGTCTGGGTCAGGCTGAACCGGGCAGCTTCATCACGGCGCTTAACCTCGCCATCACTATGATCAAGAGCAGTAATGAATAATCGCGTCCATCAGGGGCACTACGCCCGTAAACGTTTCGGGCAGAACTTCCTGAACGATCAGTACATTATCGACAGCATTGTCTCCGCCATCCATCCGCAGCGCGATGAAGCGCTGGTAGAGATCGGCCCAGGCCTGGGTGCCTTGACCGAGCCAGTAGGCGAACGCCTCGATAAATTAACGGTGATAGAACTGGACCGCGATCTCGCTGCGCGTCTGGAAACGCATCCGTTCCTTGGCCCGAAACTGACTATCTTCCAGCAGGATGCCATGACGTTCGACTTCGCCGCACTGGCGCAGGAGAGAGGCCAGCCGCTGCGGGTATTTGGTAACCTGCCATACAATATTTCGACCCCGCTGATGTTCCACCTTTTCAGCTATACTGGTTCGATCAAAGATATGCACTTCATGCTGCAGAAAGAGGTGGTTAATCGTCTGGTCGCCGGTCCGGGTAATAAAACCTACGGTCGTCTGACGGTAATGGCGCAGTACTACTGCCAGATCATTCCGGTGCTGGAAGTGCCTCCGCACTCCTTTACGCCGCCACCGAAAGTGGACTCTGCCGTGGTGCGTCTGGTGCCGTATGCCGAGCCGCCGTATCCGGTCAGCGATGTGCGTATTTTGAGCCGTATTACCACTGAAGCGTTCGGCCAGCGTCGTAAAACGCTGCGCAACAGCCTGAGCCACATGGTGGCTGCCGGCGCGCTGGAGGAGTTATCCATAGATCCAACCCTGCGTGCCGAGAACGTCTCCGTCGCGCAATATTGTCAGCTGGCGAACTGGCTGGCGAATCATCAGGGAAAATCGCAGGAGTAAGTCATGAGTGAAACGGCCCGCGTCTCCGTCCATGTGCAAAGCCAGTACGTTGCCTCACAATCCTCACCGGATGATGATCGTTACGTCTTCGCCTATACCATTACGATTCGCAATCTGGGCCGTTCCTCAGTGCAACTGCTGGGACGTTACTGGCTGATTACCAACGGTAACGGCCGCGAAACGGAAGTTCAGGGCGAAGGCGTGGTGGGTGAACAACCGCTTATCGCGCCAGGCAATGAGTTTCAGTACACCAGCGGAGCCGTGATCGAAACACCGATGGGCACCATGCAGGGACACTATGTGATGGTCGACGAACAGGGTGACACCTTCCATGTCGAGATCCCGGTGTTCCGCCTCGCCATTCAGACCCACATTCATTAATTCATACGCTTTTTGCCCGTTTAGTCGGGCAGCTTCCTGATGGATAAAACCTTATGAGCACATACCTGATTGGCGACGTTCACGGTTGCTACGACGAATTACGTGCCTTGCTGCAACAGGTTGATTTCAATCCTGAGCAGGATACCCTGTGGCTGACCGGCGACTTAGTGGCGCGGGGTCCGGGCTCACTTGAGGTTCTGCGCTATGTAAAATCGCTGGGCGACGCAGTGCGTCTGGTGCTGGGCAATCACGATTTACATCTGCTGGCGGTCTACGCTGGAATCAGCCGTAATAAGCCCAAAGATCGCCTGACACCGTTGCTGGAAGCGGACGATGCGGATGAGCTGATCAACTGGCTGCGTCGTCAGCCGCTGTTACAGGTTGATGAAGAGAAAAAGCTGGTGATGGGACACGCCGGTATCACACCGCAATGGGATATCGAGACCGCGAAAAAGTGCGCGCGTGAAGTCGAAGCGGTACTTGCCAGCGACAGTTATCCGCTGTTTCTGGATGCGATGTATGGCGACATGCCAAATAACTGGAGTGAAGATCTGACTGGTCTGGCACGTCTGCGCTTCAGCACCAACGCGCTGACCCGCATGCGTTACTGCTTTCCCAATGGTCAGCTGGATATGATCTGCAAAGATGCCCCTGAATCTGCCCTTCCTCCGCTAAAACCCTGGTTTAACATTGCAGGTCCGGTCGCACGTGACTACACCATTGTGTTCGGTCACTGGGCCTCGCTGGAAGGCAAAGGGACGCCTGAGGGAATCATCGGTCTGGATACCGGTTGCTGCTGGGGCGGAACGCTGACGCTGCTGCACTGGGAAACGCAGCGCTATATGGTGCAGCCCTCCAATCGCGAAAAAGCGCTGGCCTCCAGCGAAAGTCTGGCACCGCCCGCGCTATAACGGCGATGCTGGCCGGCAAGGCCAGCATCCTCTCTTATGCGCCGATAATGCCGCCATCTTCGCGGGTGATCATGATCACTGACGACCGGGGACGCGGACTGTTATCGGGAAAGTGCGAGTCACCCTCTTCGCCGGGATGCTGCACATTGACGAACAGCGTTTTGTAATCTGGCGTGAAGGTGATGCCCGTCAGCTCGCACGATTTGGGGCCAACCATGAACCGGCGGATCTCCCCACTATCCGGATCCCCCACCAGCATCTGATTGTTCCCCTGCCCCTGATAATCCTCTTTGTTACTGTACTTGCCATCGGTCAGGATCCATAACCGCCCGTGCGCATCAAACCCCAGACCATCGGGACTGTTAAAGGTGTTTTCAGCGGTGATGTTAGGTGTACCGCGATAGATCCCTTCAGGATGCGCGATCGGATTGCCGCACAACGCATAGATATCCCACTCAAACGCCTGCGCCGTGGCATCGCCCTTTTCATCCCAGCGAATAATCTGGCCGTAGATATTTTTAGGACGCGGATTCGCCGCATTAACCGGCATGCCTTCATTGCCACGTTTGTTATTGTTGGTCAGCGTACAGTAAGCACGACCATCATGCGGGTTAACAGCAATCCACTCCGGCCGGTCCATCCGCGTGGCGTTAACTACATCAGCCGCCGCACGCGCATTAATCAGAATATCGGCCTGACTGTTAAACCCCTTTTCAGCGGTGAGTCCATTTTCACCCCACTTCAGCGCCAGCCAGCGGCCGGTGCCTTTCAGCGGCGTGCCCTGCGCATCGCTATTGAACTGCGCCACATAGAGCGTGCCTTTATCCAGCAGTCCGTGATTGGCTTTGGCATCATCCGGGATGACTTTGTCGTCTGAGACATATTTATAGATATACTCGCCGCGCTCATCGTCGCCCATGTAAACCACCAGCTGACCGGTTTTAGCGACCGTAACGGCGGCATTTTCGTGCTTGAAGCGCCCCATTGCAGTGCGTTTTACCGGCACGGAGTGAGGATCAAAGGGATCGATTTCGACAATCCAGCCGTGGCGGTTAAATTCATTGGGGTTTTTGGCGATGTCGAAACGGGGATCAAAGTCGGCCCAGTTACGCTCTGGCTCGGCGGCATTCAGGGTATAGCGCTTTTGCTGCGGCGTTGGCGTAAAGTCCGCCTGATGGGTACCAAAGTAGGTGTCGTAGTTCTCTTCACAGGTGAGATAAGTTCCCCACGGCGTTTTACCGTTGGCGCAGTTGCCAAAAGTGCCCAGGACATGCATTCCCTGTGGATCGGCGGCGGTCTGCAGCGCTTTATCGCCCGCTGCCGGGCCGGAAAAGCGCATCGGAGTATTGGCGGTAATACGGCGGTTGAACTCAGAAGGACGCACCACCTGCCAGCGATTGTCCTCACCCCGTTTGACTTCAACGATGGAGATGCCGTGCGCCGCCTGCGACTTTTTCACATCTTCCAGGCTGGTCGCTTTGCTGCCGCCGTGGGCGAACAGCGTCGGCTCATTCACATATTCATTGTTGATCGCCATGACGCCACGCTGGTCATTAATGGCGAAGAAGCTCATACCGTCGTTGTTGTCACCGAACTGCTTTTCCTGATCTTCCGCGCTGTTATTGCCGTGCGGATCAAATGCGACTGCGCCATTCACCAGCGGATCTCCCCAGGAGATCAGCACGTCTGCGCGATAGCCGGGGGCCACCACAATCTCATCGGCGGTGGATGCGGCAATCCCCTGAAAGCCCAGCAATGGGCTTCCCGCTGGCTTCTCCTGCGCCAGTGCGCTTCCTGAGATTGTGAGGCCGCCGCTGAGAAAGCCGGTCAGCCCGAGAGCGCCGGAACCGGCAATGAATTTACGACGCAGAGGATCACGCAGACGGTCAGTGCTTAATGCGGAGAGTTCGGTTTTCATTATTAATTGCTTCCTTCATGAAGATCCCAGAAAAGAAGCAATGCTAATGAACAGAGATGACAGCCAGGTTACAGTCTGGCAAAGGGAGGATCAGCGACGACGGTCGAGGATCTCAAAGCAGTAGCTGTGGGAGTTCTGCTCGTCAGCATCGTGAAACTCGCTGAACGTAGACTGCCACTCATCCGGCTCGTAATCCGGGAACTGTGTATCACCTTCAACTTCTGCATCAATGTGCGTCAGATAGAGACGATCGGCGCGCTTCAGCATCTGCTCATAGACGCGTCCACCGCCAATCACCATGATCTCTTCAGCATCACCGGCTGCCTGTATCGCCTCATCCAGTGAGGTGACCCAGGTGACGCCTTCCGTGGTGCCCGGCTGACTGCTGACCACGATGTTCAGCCGGCCAGGTAACGGACGACCAATAGATTCAAAGGTCAGTCGACCCATAATGACCGGTTTCTTCAGCGTATTGCGTTTGAACCACGCCAGATCTGCAGGCAGGTCCCACGGCATGGCGTTCTCCATTCCAATAATGCGATCTGCTGCTAATGCCGCGATAAGACTAATCATGTTAACCACTCACTGAAAAAATTGGCGCCATGATACGTAAAGGTGAAACTTTCGTCGATAGGGGAAAAGGTCTATTTGCGTAAAGCTTTTCATGATGCCGCTTTTCATGCCCTGTGCAGCGTTTTTCACCGCGTAATCGCGTCAGTTTGCCGCAGCTCGCCAGCGACAGGCCTCAGGCTGGCACAAAAAGCGTGCGCAAAAGGAAACGGCTCCCGGAGGAGCCGTAAAGCCTGGTCTGGCTAGCGGTAAGATCGGTGCAGCACAGGGAACGCAGTCAGATCGGAAAGACGCAAAAGCTGTTATCCATGACCGCTCGGCCCGCGCGATTACGCACCTCATCCCTGAGGTGCGCCCGTATACGGGCCAACGCTTTGCGTTGTTCAAAAACGCTCCCGGCGTTTTTTTCCATGGCGCGGGACGCTTTCCTCCTCTGCCTGTGCTCCCTGCCCGTTAAGATCGTTTATCGCTGCAAGCCTGATTAAGGCTCGTCAGGATGATCAGAAGTCGTAGCGCAGACGCACCAGATTCATATCACCCAGGTTATCGGTGCTGGAGGTGAAGACATGTTCGTAGTCAACACGGAAACCGTAGTCGAGGAACAGCACCACACCCAGACCGTTGTCGATGCGCTGGTAATCACGACCGGTCATGACCTCAATGCGATCACCCATAACATAAGGCTGAACCGCTTTCAGACCATACTGCCCCACCGGGATTTTGTAACCGGCGAAATATTCAACGCCCCACGCATCGCCAGCAAAGTAGTTACGCGCGTCTTTGCGTTTGGTCGTCATGAAGTTCTGATACCAGCCACCACCGGCTGACAGCGTCCAGTTGCCTGGTGTCCAGCTTAATGCAGAGCCGTAAATGTTCTGATCGTAATCGCGGCTGTCGCCATTGTTCGGGTTACGCATCGCCGCGCGCGTGTAGTTCCACGCCGTGCCCCAGCTCAGTTCATCAGAGATATGGTAATCCACGCCCAGCGAGCCGCCGCCTTTGCGCTTATAGCGCAGGCCATTGCCTGGCAGATATTCGTTATCGTCGAACAGATAAGAGGCGTAAATATCCGCATCGCCGAAGGTGTTTTTATATTTCAGCTGCTTGCGTGAACGGTAAGATCCGTCGTAGTCACCGTTGATTCCGTTGCCCGGTGCCTGGCCGATCATGTCGTAATCCCAGATATCGGTCTTGGCGCCCACAGTGTCATAATACACGCTGTTCTGCTGACCAAAGGTAAGCTGACCCCAGGTTTTGCTTTTCAGACCGGTGTAGAGCTGGCGACGCGTGGTGTTATTGGCACCGTCAGCATAGTGGCGATCCCAGCCGAAAACTGCCGGGACGTTAACGCCCAGCTCGTAATAGCTGATCCAGCTTACGTCATCAAACAGGTAATAGTCAGCACCGAAACGGAAACGGGTGCCGCCATCAAAACCGTCACGCTTGTAAGATTTGTCATCCACGCCGGTCTGATGATTGAACTGAGCACGAATGCTGCCGCCAACCTTAAAATTAAGACGGCTAAGCGGATCGCCCGCCTGCGGATCCTGCTTTAACAACGTCACTTCCGCCTGGCTGGCGAAAGGAAGAATAGCCATCAGTGCAGCCACTGCACTCAGAGAAAAAGTACGCATTTTCATTTTTTAATTATGTCCTGATACGCTCCAGTGATGAGCGGCAGGCATAGTACTGGCGAAAAATCCGTACAGGAAGTGTTTATATTATAAATTTGTGCGAACCAGCCCCATTCGCACCTAAAGCTAAAAAATTAAGCCAAATCAGTCACTTTAACACAAATCCCAACCCCTTCCCGGACCTGACTTTCAGATTATCGCCAGTGAAAGGGCCAAAAAAAACGGCTCCCGGAGGAGCCGTTTTCACATTACATCGCCTTTATCTGGGCATGCATTTCCTGCACGGAGATAACCTGTTCCGTCGGATCTGCATTCAGCGCCATCGCAGTCGCGAAACCGCCGTTCAGCGTAGTGTCGTAGTGCACTTTATACTGCAGTGCGCTACGGCGAATCAGCTTCGAATCTTCAATCGCCTGACGACCCGCCGTGGTATTCACGATGTAGCTATACTCGCCATTCTTCAGACGGTCCTGAATATGCGGACGACCTTCATGCACCTTGTTAACCAGGCGCGGATTAATGCCCGCCTCGCCCAGTACCACCGCCGTGCCGTGAGTCGCATCCAGTTCAAAACCGAACTTCTGCAGCTTAGCCGCCAGGTCAACGATACGTTTCTTGTCGCCTTCACGCACCGACAACAGCGCACGGCCCGACTTCTTCATATTGCTCTGTGCGCCCAGCATCGCTTTCGAGAACGCCTCAGCGAACGTGCGGCCCACACCCATGACTTCACCGGTAGAGCGCATTTCTGGTCCCAGAATCGGGTCAACGCCCTGGAACTTGTTGAACGGCAGCACCACTTCTTTAACGGAGTAGTAAGGCGGAATCACCTCTTCAGTGACGCCCTGCTCTGCCAGCGTTTTACCTGCCATCACGCGCGCGGCCACTTTCGCCAGCGGTACACCCGTCGCTTTAGAGACGAACGGAACGGTACGCGCCGCACGTGGGTTGACTTCAATCAGGTAGACTTCGTTGTCTTTCACCGCGAACTGGACGTTCATCAGGCCGCGAACATTCAGCTCGAATGCCAGCTTCTCAACCTGCTGGCGCATCACATTCTGAATCTCCTGACTCAGCGTATAGGCCGGCAGTGAACAGGCGGAGTCACCGGAGTGAACACCAGCCTGCTCGATGTGTTCCATGATGCCACCAATCAGCACCCGCTCGCCGTCGCAGATCGCATCCACATCCACTTCGACCGCATCATCCAGGAAGCGATCCAGCAGCACCGGCGCATCGTTGGAAACCGAAACCGCCGTCTGGAAGTAGCGCTTCAGGTCGATTTCATCGTAGACGATCTCCATGGCACGGCCGCCCAGCACATAAGAAGGACGGACCACCAGCGGATAACCCAGGCCAGCAGCTTTCTCCACCGCCTGCTCCAGCGTCGCGACGGTGGCGTTAGCCGGTTGCTTCAGATTCAGGCGATCAACCGCCTGCTGGAAACGTTCACGGTCTTCAGCACGGTCAATGGAATCCGGGCTGGTGCCGATAACCGGTACGCCTGCGGCTTCCAGCGCACGCGCCAGTTTCAGCGGGGTCTGACCGCCATACTGCACGATCACGCCTTTTGGCTGCTCGATGCGCACAATCTCCAGCACATCTTCCAGCGTAACCGGCTCGAAGTAGAGGCGATCGGAGGTGTCGTAGTCGGTCGAAACGGTTTCCGGGTTACAGTTAACCATAATGGTCTGGTAGCCATCTTCACGCAGCGCCAGTGCGGCGTGAACGCAGCAGTAGTCGAATTCAATTCCCTGGCCGATACGGTTGGGTCCACCACCCAGAATCATGATTTTTTCACGATCCGGACTCGGATTGGCTTCGCACTCCTCCTCATAGGTGGAGTACATGTAGGCCGTGTCCGTCGCGAACTCTGCGGCACAGGTATCTACGCGCTTGTAAACCGGGTGCAGATTAAACTGCTGACGCAGCTTGCGGATTTCGCTCTCCGCCACACCCGCCAGCGTCGCCAGCCGTGCATCGGCAAAGCCTTTACGCTTCAGCGTGCGCAGGAAATTCGCATCCAGGCTATTAACGCCTTCGCGGGCGACCTGATCTTCCAGTTTAACCAGCTCTTCAATCTGCACCAGGAACCAGCGGTCAATGTTGGTCAGATTGAACACGCCATCGACGGACATGCCTGCACGGAAAGCATCTGCGATATACCAGATACGGTCTGAACCGGCATCTTTCAGCTCACGACGGATGCGGGTTAACGCTTCCGGGTCATCGAGGTGCACTTTCGGGTCGAAGCCGTTAGCGCCTACTTCCAGGCCGCGCAGCGCTTTCTGCATGGACTCCTGGAAGGTACGGCCAATCGCCATCACTTCGCCGACCGACTTCATCTGCGTGGTCAGGCGATCGTTGGCACCGGCAAATTTTTCGAAGTTGAAACGTGGGATCTTGGTAACAACGTAGTCGATTGAAGGCTCGAACGAGGCAGGCGTTAAACCGCCAGTGATATCGTTCATCAGCTCGTCGAGGGTATAGCCAACCGCCAGTTTGGCCGCCACTTTAGCAATCGGGAAGCCGGTCGCTTTTGACGCCAGCGCTGAGGAGCGTGACACGCGCGGGTTCATCTCGATGACAATCAGTCGGCCATCTTTCGGGTTAACGGAGAACTGCACGTTGGAGCCGCCAGTTTCAACACCGATCTCACGCAGTACCGCCAGCGAGGCGTTACGCATGATTTGATACTCTTTGTCAGTCAGCGTCTGGGCAGGCGCTACCGTGATGGAGTCACCGGTGTGAATCCCCATTGCGTCGAAGTTTTCGATTGAGCAGACGATGATGCAGTTATCGTTTTTATCGCGCACCACTTCCATCTCATACTCTTTCCAGCCAATCAGCGACTCATCAATCAGCAGCTCATTGGTGGGAGAGAGATCGAGACCGCGTTCACAAATCTCTTCAAACTCTTCGCGGTTGTAAGCGATGCCGCCACCGGTGCCGCCCATGGTAAAGGAAGGACGGATAATGCACGGGAAGCCAACATCTTCTGCCACGGCCAGCGCTTCTTCCATAGTGTGTGCGATGCCGGAGCGCGCCGTATCCAGACCAATGCTTTTCATCGCCACGTCGAAACGACGACGATCTTCTGCTTTGTCGATCGCATCAGCAGTCGCACCAATCATGGTGACGCCAAACTCTTCCAGCACGCCATGACGTTCCAGCTCCAGCGCACAGTTCAGCGCCGTCTGTCCGCCCATGGTGGGCAGTACTGCATCCGGGCGCTCTTTTTCGATGATTTTGCGCACCACTTCCCAGTGAATCGGCTCAATGTAGGTTGCATCAGCCATTTCCGGGTCAGTCATGATCGTCGCCGGGTTGGAGTTCACCAGAATGACGCGGTAACCCTCTTCACGCAGCGCTTTACACGCCTGCGCACCGGAATAGTCAAATTCGCAGGCCTGGCCGATCACAATCGGACCGGCACCAAGAATCAGGATGGATTTTAGGTCTGTACGTTTTGGCATGAATTAGCTCCTGATTACTTCGCTTGCAGACGGAATGCGTCAATCAATTCAATAAAGTGGTCAAACAGCGGCGCAGCATCACCCGGACCCGGGCTGGCTTCCGGGTGACCCTGGAAGCTGAATGCTGGCTTGTCAGTGCGATGGATGCCCTGCACGGTTTTATCGAACAACGAAATGTGGGTCACACGCAGGTTTGCTGGCAGATTGTTCTCGTCGACCGCAAAACCGTGGTTCTGCGCGGTGATCATCACGCGGTTATTTTCGAGATCTTTCACCGGATGGTTACCACCATGGTGGCCGAGTTTCATCTTCACGGTTTTAGCACCGCTGGCCAGCGCCAGCAGCTGATGACCCAGGCAGATACCGAACACCGGAATCTCTGTCTTCAGGAAGTCCTGAATCGCGCTGATCGCGTAGTCGCACGGCTCCGGGTCACCAGGACCGTTGGAGAGGAAAATGCCATCCGGATTCAGCTTCAGAACCTCTTCAGCTGGCGTCTGTGCCGGAACCACAGTCAGACGGCAGCCGCGATCGACCAGCATACGCAGAATGTTGCGCTTGGCGCCGTAGTCATAAGCCACCACGTGATATGGCAGCGACTCCGCAGCAGCCTGCTCTGGCAGACCTGCGTCCAGTGTCCAGCTGCCCTGCTGCCAGCTGTAAGTCTCAGTGGTGCAGACCTCTTTCGCCAGATCCATTCCTTTCAGTCCCGGGAATGCCTGGGCCTTTTGCAGCGCCAGTGCGGCATCCGGATTGTCGCCGGCAATAATGCAGCCGTTCTGCGCCCCTTTCTCACGCAGCAAGCGCGTCAGCTTGCGGGTATCGATATCGGCAATCGCCACAATGTTGTTGCGCTGCAGGTAGGCCGACAGGCCTTCTTCGCTACGGAAGTTGCTGGCAATCAGCGGCAGGTCACGAATAACCAGGCCCTGCGCATGAATCTGGCTGGATTCTTCGTCGGCGGCATTGGCACCGACATTACCGATATGGGGATAAGTGAGAGTAACGATTTGGCGGGAATAGGAAGGATCAGTGAGGATTTCTTGATAGCCGGTCATTGAAGTGTTGAAAACGACTTCTCCCACTGCCGATCCTGTTGCCCCGATGGCCCGACCGTGGAATTGGGTTCCGTCTTCCAGAACCAGGATTGCTGACTTTATCAAAACATCCTCCAGGGAATAAACAGTCAATATATCTGCATATTAATTCAAAATAGCCGCCTGAATCAATGCAAAAACCGCCTGAATTGTCGATTTTTGGCAAATTGCGCGCATTCTAATGACAGCCCTGGTCATTGTCTACCCTGCAGCGGGATTTTTTCACACTTATCTGCCTTATGAGGTAAAAAACAGGCATGAGCGGCAAAAAGAGAGGAAAACCCGGCAGAATAATCGTTTGCCAGGCGACATAAAAACGAAACCGGCTTAAGCGGTCCCTTATTTTTGACCAAATGGTCAAAAATGGCGTCCATCAGGGAAAATAAATGAAGAAAAGGTGGGAAAACAACAACCAGAAAGTAATTTTTAATCAGAATGGCTATTTTAAGATAAAATTAAGGGCAATGAAAACATTGCCCCTGTTCAATCAAGGTATTAACGATTGAAATAACCACATCACGATGGTTCACAACACTCACAACATCGACAAATCCAGCACGTCACGCATATCAAACAAACCACATTTCTTATCTTTTAGCCATAAAGCTGACTTAACGGCGCCATTTGCAAAGGTCATGCGACTTGAGGCCTTGTGGGTAATCTCTACACGCTCACCGATATCTGCAAACATCGCCGTATGCTCACCCACGATGTCACCCGCGCGAACCGTAGCAAAACCAATGGTCTGTGGCTGGCGTTCACCGGTGTAGCCTTCACGCGTATAAACCGCATGCTCGTCCAGTTTCCACTGCATGGCATCGGCTATCGCCTCACCCATCGCCAGTGCGGTGCCAGACGGCGCATCCACTTTATGACGATGATGTGCTTCGACAATCTCAATATCCGCATATTCACCCATGACTTTGGCAGCCTTCTCCAGCAGCTTCAGCACCAGGTTAACTCCCACGCTGAAGTTAGCGGCAAAGACAATGGCGATATCTTCCGCCGCCGCGCGAATGGCTGCTTTGCCTGCCTCATCAAAACCGGTGGTGCCAATCACCATCGCTTTTCCGTGCTCACGGCAGATCGCCATATACTCCAGCGTGCCTTCCGGACGGGTGAAGTCGATCAGCACATCAAAGTCGTTAGTCACCGCGCGTAAATCGTCAGCGATGAGGATGCCATTCTTTCCGATGCCCGCTAACTCACCAGCGTCGCTGCCGATCAGCGATGAGCCTGGACGTGCCAGTGCCACACCCAGCTCAACGCCTTCTGCCTGCCGCGTCGCCAGAATCAGATTACGGCCCATACGGCCCGGCGCGCCCACAATAGCAATGCGGATAGTGTTCATATTTATTCATTCCTAAAACAAAACTATGCATCCAAAGCGTCATCAGGTTAACGGTGAGTTAACAGTCACGCCACTAATAATCCGTGATAATAAGAATTTTATGCCAGCCGCCTGTGATTATCAGTAAAAGCAATCATCGCAGTAAACAACGGCATTTCAGCCGGGCTATAAAAACAAAAAAGACCGAACAGAGTCGGCCTTTTTATCAGTCATATCGAAGCATTACTGCACGTTACGTACGTCGACGCGCAGCTCTTTAGGCACTTCAAAAACAATATTCTCTTCACGGCCAATCAGCTCAATCGCCGCTTCGCCGCCCAGCTCACGTAACCGCTGGATCACCTGCTGCACCAGAATATCGGGGGCTGAAGCACCTGCGGTAACGCCGATGCAGGCCACGCCTTTTACCCACTCTTCCTGTATATCATCGGCAGAGTCGATCAGCTTTGCCAGTTTACCGGCACGCTGTGCCAGCTCGGCCAGACGGTTAGAGTTCGAAGAGTTTTTCGAACCGACCACCAGCACCACTTCCGCATCTTTCGCCAGCGTACGAACGGCTTCCTGACGGTTGGTGGTGGCGTAGCAGATATCATCTTTACGCGGCCCGATGATCGCCGGGAAACGCTGACGCAGGGCATCAATGATGTCTGAAGTGTCATCCACAGAAAGCGTGGTCTGCGTCATGAAGCTCAGATTGTTTTCGTCTTTGACGGTCAGTCTGAAGACATCTTCCGGCGACTCCACCAGATACATGCCACCATTGGGGTTGTTGTATTGCCCCATGGTGCCTTCAACTTCCGGATGACCCGCGTGACCAATCAGAATCGCTTCCACGCCTTTACGGCTGGCGCGTGCGACTTCCATATGAACTTTGGTGACCAGCGGACAGGTAGCATCGAACAGCATGGTCAGATTGCGCGCTTTAGCTTCGGCACGCACCGCCTGTGAAACCCCGTGCGCGGAGAAGATCAGAATGGCGTTATCCGGCACTTCGCTGATCTCTTCAATAAAGATGGCACCGCGCTCACGCAGGCTGTTCACCACGTAACGGTTATGCACCACTTCGTGACGGACATAGATGGGCGCGCCATACATCTCCAGCGCGCGCTCAACAATACTGATGGCGCGATCAACGCCAGCGCAGAAGCCGCGCGGATTAGCTAACAGGATTTGCATCGTTCGTCTCCAGTGCCGGATCGATTTCCAGCACTTCTACATCAAACTGAATACGGCGACCCGCCAGCGGATGGTTGAAATCGACGGTGATAGAATCACCGGAGACTTCGCGGATCACGCCTGGCATTTCACTGCCGCCCATGCCGCTGAACAGCATGATGGCACCCACTTCCGGTTCGCCTGCATCAATAAAGTCCCGACGCGAGAAATACTGGATCAGGTCAGGGCTGACGCCACCAAAGGCATCTTCCGGTTCCAGAGTAAACTGTTTAGTCTGACCCGCTTTCAGCCCCAGCAATGCCTGCTCAAGCGCTGCAGAGAGGCTGCCATCACCAAGACGGAACAGCGCGGGCTTGCCGTTTGCACGGGTCGATTCCGCCGTCGAGCCATCTTCAAGCTTCAGCGTAAAATGCACCAACACCGCGCTTTCGCGCTGCACGAACTCAGTCATCACTTACCCTTTCTGTTTAGCCTGTTTGCCGTTCGGGCTGAAAAAGCCCTCCAGCACCACCAGTGCAGCCCCAATACAGATGCCGCAGTCAGCGATATTAAATGTAGCGAAGTGCCAGTTACCGACATAAAAATCGATAAAATCGACCACAAAGCCATGGTACGAGCGATCAAACAAATTGCCGATCGCGCCGCCAATGATCAGAGCATAGGCGATATTGGCCATCTTCTGACTGGCATGATTGCGATACATCATCACCACCAGTGAGATCACGATAGCCAGCGCGATACCCGCAAAGAACCAGCGCTGCCAGCCGCCTTTGTCCGCCAGGAAACTGAACGCCGCGCCATAGTTGTGCGCATAGAACAGGTTCAGGTAGGGCATCAGCGGCTGGGTTTCATGCAGCATCATGTTGTTCATCACCCACTGCTTACTGGCGAAGTCGACAACAATCACCACCAGCACCAGCCACAGCCAGCGCAATCCGGTTGATAAAATAGGTTTACGCATCAGGCAAATTCACGCTGTTCGCCGTCACCGGCTACGTTAGTGTAACAACGACCACAGACCTCAGCATGCTCAGGATTCTGTCCGACGTCGGTAGTGTAATGCCAGCAGCGCTGACATTTCTCGCCTTCCGCCTTGTGCAGCGCGATTTTCAGACCTTTCAGCAGTTCACTCTGCTGCGCTTCATCGTTCGCCAGCGCGTAATCCGCCACCTGTGCGCCAGAAGTCAGCAGCACAAAACGCAGCTCATTACCCAGCGCATGCAGTTTAGCGGCCAGCTCCGGATCGGCATACAGCGTGACCGTTGCTTCCAGTGCACCACCGATACGTTTATCCGCACGTGCCTGCTCGATCACCTTGTTCACTTCGCCACGCACTTTCAGCAGCTCGGCCCAGTAGGCATCATTCAGCGCTTCATCTTCCGCCAGGCCAAACAGACCCTGATACCACTCTTCGGTGAAGACATACTGCGCACGTTCGCCTGGCAGATAGCCCCAGATCTCATCCGCTGTAAAGGACATGATCGGTGCCATCCAGCGCACCAGCGCTTCGACGATGTGCCACAGCGCGGTCTGGCAGCTGCGACGCGCCAGGCCATCACCTTTCGCGGTGTACTGACGATCCTTGATAATATCGAGATAGAAGCTGCCCATCTCAATCGAACAGAACTGCATCAGACGCTGGATCACTTCATGGAAATCGTAGTTCTCGTATGAGGCAACGATATCAGCCTGTGCCGCCTGTGCGCGACCCACTGCCCAGCGATCGACCACGACCATCTCTTCCGGTTTCACCAGATCGGTGACCGGGTTGAAGCCGCTAAGGTTAGCCAGCAGGAAACGCGCGGTGTTACGGATGCGACGATAGGCATCGGCAGAGCGCTTGAGGATCTCATCGGAGACCGCCATTTCACCCGAGTAGTCGGTTGAGGCCACCCACAGACGCAGAATATCGGCGCCCAGTTTGTTCATCACATCCTGCGGCGCGACCGTGTTGCCGATTGATTTCGACATTTTACGGCCCTGACCATCCACGGTGAAACCGTGCGTCAGTACCTGACGATAAGGCGCTTGGCCCTTCATTGCCGTGGAGATCATCAGCGAGGACATAAACCAGCCGCGATGCTGATCGGATCCTTCCAGATAGAGGTCTGGCGCATGTCCGCCAAATTCCGGACGCGCATCCACTACAGAATAGCTGGTTGAGCCGGAGTCAAACCATACATCCAGCGTATCCGGCACTTTAACGTAGTGATCGGCGTCGTCGCCCATCAGTTCACGCGGGTCAAGATCCCACCAGGCCTGAATACCTTCCTGCTCAACACGCTGCGCCACTTTCTCCATCAGCGCCAGCGTGTCAGGGTGCAGCTCTTCGCTCTCTTTGTGAACGAACAGCGCCATCGGTACGCCCCAGGTACGCTGACGAGAGATACACCAGTCAGGACGGTTCGCCACCATCGATTCGATACGCGCCTGGCCCCAGTCCGGGATCCACTGCACGCCTTTGATCTCTTTCAGCGACTGCGCACGCAATCCTTTCTGATCCATGCTGATGAACCACTGCGGCGTGGCGCGGAAGATGATCGGCGTTTTATGGCGCCAGCAGTGCGGGTAGCTGTGCAGCAGTTTCTCAACGTGCAGCAGCGCGCCTTTCTCTTTCAGCAGCTCAACGATCATGTCGTTGGCTTTAAAGACATTGACCCCATCCAGCGTCGGATACGTGCCTGGCAGATAGGCGCCATCCGGTCCTACCGGATTCGCGGTTTCGATGCCATATTTCTGGCCAATAACATAGTCATCCGGGCCGTGGCCTGGCGCGGTGTGAACGGCACCGGTACCCGCGTCCAGGGTCACGTGCTCGCCCAGTACGACCAGCGACTCAAGCGCCAGGAACGGATGCTGGAACTTCTGCAGCTCCAGCGCAGCGCCCTGACATTCGCCCAGCACCTGCCATTCGCTGACACCGGCGCGCTTCATGACGCTTTCCACCAGCTCTTTCGCCAGGATCAGGGCGCGGCCGTCGATCTGGATCAGCTGGTATTCAAATTCAGGATGCAGGGAGATCGCGCGGTTAGCCGGTAATGTCCACGGCGTCGTGGTCCAGATAACCAGTGAGATCGGGCCATTAACCTGGGATACGCCGAACGCCCCACGCACCGCGGCGGTATCGACGGCATTAAACATCACATCAATCGACGGTGACGTTTTGTCGTAATATTCCACTTCCGCTTCTGCCAGGGCAGAACGGCAATCCAGGCACCAGTGCACCGGCTTCGCGCCTTTGTGCAGATGGCCATTACCGATGATTTTACCCAGCGCACGAATGATGTTGGCTTCGGTACCAAAATCCATGGTCAGGTAAGGACGATCCCAGTCGCCCAGCACGCCCAGACGGATAAAGTCCGCTTTCTGGCCTTCAACCTGTTCAGCAGCATATTTGCGGCATGCGGCACGAAATTCCGCGGCGGTGACTTTCTCGCCTGGCTTGCCGATCATCTGCTCAACTTTGTGTTCGATTGGCAGACCGTGGCAGTCCCAGCCGGGCACATACGGCGAGTCATAACCCGCCATGCCTTTCGACTTAACGATAATGTCTTTCAGAATCTTGTTAACGGAGTGACCAATATGAATGCTGCCGTTCGCATAAGGAGGGCCATCATGCAGGATAAAGGTTTTTTTCCCTTTTTTGGCTTCGCGGATGATGCCGTACAGGTTGTCGGCATACCAGCGTTGCAACATTCCCGGTTCGCGTTTGGCCAGATCGCCACGCATCGGGAATCCCGTTTCCGGCAAATTCAGGGTAGATTTATAGTCACTCATCAGATTCTCGATTCCGTTTTTCGCTCAGGTTAAAGCAGCCCAAAGAACTGCCGGGCCGTTACCACATCGTTCGCAATTTGTTCTTTCAACGCCTCCAGTGAGGCAAAGCGCTGCTCGTTTCGTATTTTCTGTTTCAGCACCACATCAATGTGACGACCATAGAGATCGATATTGATGTCGAGCAGGTGAACTTCAAGCTGCTGGCGTAAACCTTTTACGGTCGGACGGGTGCCGATATTAGCAACACCCGGCAGTGGCTCGGGCGTCAGACCCTGTACCTCCACGGCATACACTCCTTTCACCGGCGTGACGCTGCGGCGTAAAGGGAGGTTCGCAGTCGGGAAACCCAGCGTGCGTCCCAGTGCATCACCGTGCACGACGCGGCCGGAAATAGTGAAGGGATGACCTAACAGCGACTGCGCCAGTGCTAAATCATCCGCAGCCAGCGCCTGACGCACGGCAGTGCTGCTGATTCGCTTACCACCGTCACAGAAGGTTTCGGTGCTGACGACCTCAAAGCCATACTCCACACCGGCTTTCTGTAATAACAGGAAATCCCCCTGGCGACCAGCGCCGAAGCGGAAATCATCACCTACCGCAAGGTACTTTACATCCAGCTTGTCGACTAACAGGTCACTGATAAAGCGCTGTGCAGACAAGGCCGCAAAGCGACGATCAAACCGCACGCACAACACTTTATCCACACCCGCTTCCGCCATATAGCGCAGTTTTTCACGCAGGCGTGTCAGGCGCGCCGGGGCTTTATCGCCGGCAAACAGCTCCAGCGGCTGTGGCTCAAACACCATCACCACGACGGGCAGATGACGCTTACGTCCCTCTTCACACAGTCGCGACAGCAGCGCCTGATGCCCGCGATGTACACCATCGAAATTACCAATGGTCAGAACGCAGCCGCGATGCTGCTCGTTAAGATTATGAATACCGCGGATAAACTTCATGGCTGGCCCAAACCGGTGGAAATCGGCGGATTATACCCTTGAAAGCGACTCAGGTTAACCCGTCTGCACGCCTTTCATGCTTTAGCGGCTGCATTTCCTGTTGCAGATGTGCATGTTAAGAATTTTGTCGCTAAATACTGTATTCAGTGAGGGGAAGCTGGTAGAATCTTGCGCCATCAAATACGTAATCGAGTGCCGTTCTTAGAGCGACGCTTATTTGCACAAATCCATTGACAAAATCAGGTTAGAAGGGCATAGTCCTCGGCCTTTGATTTGTCTCTATAGAACACATTTGGGAGTTGGACCTTGGCTAATATCAAATCAGCTAAGAAACGCGCCGTAACATCTGAGAAACGCCGTAAGCATAACGCTAGCCGCCGCTCAATGATGCGTACCTTCGTTAAGAAAGTATACGCGGCGATCGCTTCAGGCGACAAAGCTGCTGCGCAGAACGCATTCAATGAAATGCAACCACTTGTGGATCGTCAGGCCGCTAAAGGTCTGATCCACAAAAACAAAGCTGCACGTTATAAATCTAACCTGACTGCACAGATCAACAAACTGGCTTAATCGCCGCTTGTTAATCGCTTTGTTGAAAAAGCCGGCTTACGCCGGTTTTTTTTCGTCTGTACTCTGGCGGGGAAAGAGTCCGCTGAAGTCTGCGTGACAGAGACGCTGCACCGCCGGATGCTGAATCATCCGTTCGGCAAAGATGATATGGTACTCCTCTGACACGGTATCAAGCCGACCAACCTCTGTAACCGCATCACGCTGCCCGCTATCCTGCTCATCCAGCACTGGCGCGACAAATATGGCATTCTTACGCGCACCAAACGCCTTCATCAGTGCCGCATCATCAAACTCCCCCAGAATCTCCACCTGCAGCCCCTGAGTCGTAATCCAGTTGAGGATTTTCCGGCCGAGCATTGAGCGGCGTCCTGGAATCAGCAGCGGACGCGCTTCCAGGCAGGCAGGAAAAGTGAGACCGGTGAGCGGCTGAGCAGACCAGAAACTGACCGGGCACTCCCCCAGCTTCACCGAAAACAGCCCTTCCTGTTGAGTGGGGTCGATGGAGCAGTCAGAGATAATCATATCCAGCTTATGCTGACTGAGCTGCTCCAGCAGCATTTCGTGGGTCGACTCAAAACAGCGCAGATGCGTCTTCTCCTCTGCAACCACCGCCGTTTCCAGCACCTTACTGACCAGCTGCTTAGAGAGCGCATCGGCGACTCCGACATCCAGCAACAGGTGGGACTCCTTGCGGTAGTTCACGATATCCAGCATCTCCTGACCCAGCATAAACATGCGGTCAGCATAGCGGAACACGAGTTGCCCCAGTTCAGTCGGCACCAGTCCCCGGCCCTGACGACGGAACAGCTTGCCCTGCAGGCGCTCCTCAAGCGTCTTAATCTGCCCGGTAATGGTCTGGGGAGTCAGAGAGAGTACCTCTGCTGCCGCTGTCACAGAGCCGCTTTTGCAGATCTGCCAGAAGTAATAGAGATGGTTAAAATTGAGCTGATTCATCGAAAAAAAGGAGGCTTTCGCCTCCTCTCCATTAACGCAGTTTAATCCGCAGCAGGGTATAACCAATAACCGCTGACAGCACAGAACCCGTCAGGATCCCCAGTTTAGAGAAGGTCACAAGCTGCTCATGTGCCGAATCGAAGGCCAGCGAACTGATGAAAATAGACATCGTAAAACCGATGCCGCACAGCACGCCAATCGCCATGATATCGCGGATGGTGGTGCCGTGAGGTAATACCGCCAGCCGCAGTTTGACAGCCAGCCAGCAGAACAGGGTAATGCCCAAAGGTTTACCGATTAACAGGCCGAGGATGATGCCAGACGGCTCCGGTGAAAAGACATCACTCAGCGTAATACCGCTCAGTGAAATACCGGCGTTCGCGAAGGCAAACAGCGGCAGAATAAGCCAGTTCACCCACGGCATCAGACCGTGCGCCAGATGTTCTGCGGGCGAATGCCCTTCTCTCTTTTCCAGCGGTATGAAGAAGCCCACAATGACGCCCGCCAGCGTGGCATGGACGCCAGACTTAAGCACGGCGGTCCAGAGCACGATCCCAACCAGCATATAGACCGAGATTTTACGGACATTAAAGTAATTGAGCAGTGCCAGCACAACAATCGCCCCTGCCGCAACGCCCAGGGAGAGCATTGAGAGGCCACTGGTGTAGAACAGGGCGATAATAACGATAGCCCCGAGATCATCGATAATCGCCAGCGCCATCAGGAAAACTTTCAGTGCAGCAGGAACACGGCTGCCAAGCAGGGCGAGGACACCCAGAGCAAACGCGATATCGGTCGCCGTAGGGATAGCCCAGCCGTTGCGTGCTATCTCATCACCATGGTTGAAGCCGAGGAAAACAAGCGCGGGCAGTGCCATACCGCCTAATGCCGCAATGACGGGAAAGATCGCCTTGTCACGGCTTGCGAGTTCGCCGACTATCAGCTCACGCTTCACTTCCAGACCAATCAGCAGGAAAAACAGCGCCATCAGCGCATCATTGATCCATAACAGCAGATTTTTACTGATATCCAGTGCACCGAAGCGGATTTGAACGGGTTCATTGAGAAACGCCTGATAGCCGTGAGCGGTTTCGGCAGAGTTGGCGAGAATCATGGCCGCCACAGCTGCCATGATTAACACCATGCCATTACTGGCGTCACTTTCAATGAAGCTTTTAAGCAGGTTTTTGAGACTACGAGGCTTATTCAACGTTTATCTTCCTGATCAGCGATAGAAAGATAAAGAGTGTAACGGCTCATATAGTTCGTTAAAAGCAGCTTATGCCTCGCCTTTCCTTCGGTTTAACCGAATTAAGGGCGAAACGCCGGTTGATGCCAGTAACAGATGGCGTATAGCATCCAGCAAAAAAAACGGAGCCCGCGGCTCCGTTTTTTAGTCTGATATGGTTTAGCGTGTCAGATCGTCAAAGAATTTCTTCACACCGTCAAAGAAGCTCTTTGAGCGTGGGCTGTTATGCTCGCCGCTTGGGCCGCCAAAACTCTCTTCCAGTTCACGCAACAGCGTTTTCTGTTTTTCGTTCAGGCTGACCGGTGTCTCCACCACAACACGGCACAGCAGATCGCCGACCGCGCCGCCACGGACAGATTTGACGCCACGTCCGCGCATACGGAACAGCTTGCCGGTCTGGGTTTCTGACGGCACTTTCAGCTTCACGCGACCATCCAGTGTCGGTACTTCAATCTCACCGCCCAGCGCCGCCATTGCAAAGTTGATCGGCACTTCACAGTAAAGGTTGTTCTCTTCACGTTCGAAGATCGGGTGCTTCTTCACCGAGACCTGAACGTAGAGATCGCCCGCTGGTGCGCCCTGCTCGCCCGCTTCACCTTCGCCACTCAGACGGATGCGATCGCCGGTGTCGACCCCTGCCGGGATTTTCACTGACAGCGTTTTCGACTTCTCAACGCGGCCGTGGCCATGACAGGCGTTGCACGGATCTTTAATCACCGAGCCACGACCATGACAGGTCGGACAGGCCTGCTGAACAGTGAAGAAGCCCTGGCGCATCTGCACCTGGCCTGCACCGTGACAGGTTGAACAGGTTTGTGGCTGGGTGCCCGCTTTCGCGCCGCTGCCGTGGCAGACATCACACTCTTCCAGCGTTGGAATGCGGATCTCTTTGGTCACGCCGCGTACCGCTTCTTCCAGCGACAGCTCCATGTTGTAGCGTAAATCGGCGCCACGGGATGCGCGCTGACGGCGTCCACCACCAAAGATGTCACCGAACACGTCGCCAAAGATATCGCTGAAGTCTGCACCGCCACCACCAAAGCCGCCGCCGCCGAATCCACCGCCACCCATGCCGCCCTGTTCAAAGGCTGCATGACCATACTGATCGTAAGCCGCACGCTTCTGCGCATCGGTCAGGATTTCGTACGCTTCCTTGACCTCTTTGAATTTAGCTTCGGCTTCTTTATCACCTGGATTGCGGTCCGGGTGAAATTTCATTGCCAGGCGTTTGTAAGCCTTTTTGATTTCACGCTCGTCCGCGGATTTGGCGACGCCTAAAATCTCGTAGTAATCACTCTTCGCCATGTTTATTTAGCCCTTAACATGATCGCACGGGCGTGGAGAGATCTCCTACGCCCGTGCTGGTTTCAACGGCTGTCAGGCCAACCGTCGCGCCCGGTCAGGGGCAATTATTTCTTGTTGTCTTTCACTTCTTCGAATTCAGCATCGACAACGTCGTCATCTTTCTTCGCTGACGCGTCACCGGCATCTGCTGCACCCGCCTGAGACTGCTGTGCTGCTTCCATCAGTTTGCCAGACACTTCCATCAGCGCCTGCATTTTGGCGTCGATTTCCGCTTTGTCTTCGCCTTTCAGCGCAGTTTCCAGCGCGGCCAGTGCGGCTTCGATTGGCGCTTTGTCATCAGCTGACAGTTTGTCGCCTGCTTCTTCCAGCTGCTTACGCGTGCTGTGGGCAATCTGGTCACCCTGGTTACGCGTCTGAACCAGCTCTTCGAACTTACGGTCAGATTCAGCATTCGCTTCCGCATCACGCACCATTTTCTGGATCTCATCATCGCTCAGACCTGAAGAGGCTTTGATGGTGATTTTCTGCTCTTTACCGCTGTTCTTGTCTTTCGCTGATACGTGCAGGATACCGTCGGCATCGATGTCGAAAGTCACTTCGATCTGCGGCATACCGCGTGGCGCATTCTGGATACCGTCGAGGTTGAACTGGCCCAGTGACTTGTTGTCATTGGCACGCTTACGCTCACCCTGCAGCACGTGAATGGTCACGGCTGACTGGTTATCTTCAGCCGTCGAGAAGACCTGGCTGTGCTTGGTTGGGATGGTGGTGTTCTTGCTGATCAGCGAGGTCATCACGCCACCCATCGTTTCGATACCCAGTGACAGCGGGGTAACGTCCAGCAGCAGCACGTCTTTCACGTCGCCACCCAGTACACCACCCTGAACCGCAGCACCCACAGCAACCGCTTCGTCCGGGTTCACGTCTTTACGTGGCTCTTTACCGAAGAACTCAGTCACTTTGGCCTGAACCAGTGGCATACGTGTCTGACCACCGACCAGGATAACGTCGTTGATGTCTGAAACAGACAGGCCGGCATCCTGCAGCGCAACTTTCAGAGGCGCGATTGAGCGTGCAACCAGATCTTCAACCAGTGATTCCAGTTTAGAACGGGTCACTTTGATGTTCAGGTGCTTAGGACCGGTCGCATCTGCCGTGATGTATGGCAGGTTAACGTCGGTCTGCTGTGCAGAAGAAAGCTCGATTTTTGCTTTCTCTGCGGCTTCTTTCAGACGCTGCATCGCCAGTGGATCGTTGTGCAGATCGATACCCTGGTCTTTTTTGAATTCAGCAACCAGATAGTTAATCAGGCGGCTATCGAAGTCTTCACCACCCAGGTGGGTATCACCGTTGGTCGCCAGAACTTCAAAGGTTTTTTCGCCGTCAACTTCGTCGATCTCGATGATTGAGATATCGAAGGTACCGCCACCCAGGTCATAAACCGCGATGGTGCGGTTGCCCTGGCCTTTATCCAGACCGTATGCCAGTGCTGCTGCAGTCGGTTCGTTAATGATACGTTTGACTTCCAGACCTGCGATACGGCCGGCATCTTTGGTCGCCTGACGCTGCGCATCGTTGAAGTAGGCCGGTACGGTAATAACCGCTTCAGTCACTGGCTCACCGAGGTAATCTTCGGCGGTCTTTTTCATTTTCTTCAGCACTTCAGCAGAGATCTGCGGAGGTGCCATTCTCTGACCTTTTACTTCCAGCCATGCGTCGCCGTTGTCAGCGCCGGTGATTTTGTACGGCATGATTTTAATGTCACGCTGTACTTCTTCGTCCTGGAAGCGACGACCGATCAGACGCTTAATTGCGAACAGGGTATTCTGCGGGTTGGTCACTGCCTGACGTTTAGCCGGTTGACCGACCAGAATTTCGCCATCCTGTGTATACGCAATAATTGAAGGCGTGGTGCGATCGCCCTCGGCATTTTCCAGCACGCGTGCTTTGGTGCCATCCATGATCGCAACACAAGAGTTGGTTGTACCCAGGTCAATACCAATAATCTTACCCATCTAAACATCTCCCACTTAAATTCGTTGCCAATTTGGGTTGTGAACCTTTTATGTGGGCGAGTTGTTTGCATTCAACCTGCCAGCACATGCTTTTTTTCCAACGTTCACAACGCTCGATGACAAGTAAATGGGGCCGCTTCGATGCGCATCAAGGGTTAAACCAAAAAAAATTTTTTATCGCTGGCCCTGCCGGGATCAAAGAACGCTGACACAACGCTGAATATGATGCGTCCCCTTGCTCCTCCCGGGGAGCAGGATGGAATCCGTTTATGTAATCAACACTCTTTCACTGCCGAGGAATTATGGCGAATTCAACGCTGGCTAACCCTGCCCCGCTGGGATTGATGGGTTTTGGCATGACAACCATTTTGCTGAACCTGCACAACACGGGCCTGTTTGCCCTGGATGTCGCAATTTTAGCGATGGGGATTTTTTATGGCGGGATCGCGCAGGTGCTGGCCGGTCTGCTGGAGTTTAAGAAGAACAATACCTTTGGGCTGACGGCTTTTACCTCATACGGCATGTTCTGGTTAAGCTTCGTGGCGATCCTGCTGTTACCGCAAATGGGTCTGGCAAACGCGCCTGATGAACGCTTCCTGGGTGTCTGGCTGGCACTGTGGGGCATCTTCACGCTGTTCATGTTTATCGGCACACTAAAAGGTACGCGGATGCTGCAGTTTGTTTTCGGCTCGCTTACGCTGCTGTTTCTGCTGCTGGCCGTGGCTCATCTCATGCACCTGCCTGCGCTGGTGGTCTCTGCGGGCTGGGTCGGGATCATCTGTGGTGCCAGCGCCTGCTATCTGGCGATGGGCGAGGTGCTGAATGAAACCTTTGGCCGCACCCTTTTGCCGATTGGCGCAAAAATACGTTAAGCATATTTTCAGCCATAAAAAAACGCGGAGCCTGGCTCCGCGTTCTTACTTTACAACGACTTAATCCCCTGATTCAGTCCCGGCTCATGGCTGACATCACGCCGCAGCCAGATCCCTGTCAGCAATCCCACCAGCGCCAGCGCCATCACATACCAGCACGGTGCCATCACGGAGACATTCATCAGCAGCGACACCAGGATCGGTGTCAGGCCGCCAAAGATCGCGTAGGAAAGATTGTAGGAGAATGAGAGTCCGGTAAAACGCACCTCTGCCGGAAAGGCGCGCACCATCACAAACGGCACCACGCCGACGATACCGACGCTGAGCCCCGCCACGCCATAGAGCAGGAAGAGCTGCTGCGGATAGAGGGCGCTCAGGTGATAAAACTGCCAGCTACAGATCGCCAGCAGCAGGCTGCCGACACACAGGGTACGACTGGCACCAAAGCGATCCGCAGCGAGTCCGGCAATAATGCAGCCAATGCAGAGCATTACGGTGGCAATGCTGTTGGCCTGCAGAGTCAGTGCGGGCGCGATGCCCTGCTGCTTCTGCAGCCAGACCGGCGACATCAGGATCACCACGACGATGCAGGCGGAGAGCAGCCAGGTCAGCAGCATGGAGATCACAATCGACTTTTTATGCTCCGCCAGCACGGTTTTCAGCGGCAGGGTTTCAGCCAGCGCTTTGCGCTGCTGCATCTCAATGAAGACCGGTGTTTCATGCAGCCAGCGGCGCAGGAACATCGCGAGCAACCCAAACACGCCGCCCAGGAAGAACGGAATACGCCAGCCGCCGTCATGAATCGCCTGCTGCGACATCGAGGTATTGATCAGTGTCGCCACCAGCGACCCCAGTAAAATGCCGATGGTCAGCCCGGCCGTCAGTGTGCCACAGGCGATGCCGATACGTTTATAAGGCACGTGTTCAGCGACAAACACCCACGCGCCGGGCACCTCTCCGCCAATCGCCGCGCCCTGTAACATTCGCATCAGCAACATCAGCAGTGGCGCTGCAATCCCAATCGTCTGCCAGGTGGGTAAAGCGCCCATCATTAAGGTTGGCAGCGCCATCAGCAGAATACTCAGGCTGAACATCTTCTTGCGCCCGAGTTTATCGCCAAAATGCGCCATCACAATGCCGCCCAGCGGACGTGCCAGATAGCCTGCGGCAAAAATGGCAAACGTCTGCAGCTGTCGCAGCCACTCCGGAATATCTGCGGGGAAGAAGAGTTCGCCAATCACCGTGGCGAAGAAGACAAAAATGATGAAGTCGTAGAATTCCAGCGCGCCGCCCAGCGCGGCCAGCGCCAGGGTTTTATAATCCTTACCGGTCAGACGCTGTGTGTGAGTCGGATTCATAATATTCCAGAGGCAAAGAGAGAACGTTGTAAAGATAGCCTTACTATACCGTCAATCTTTTGCCACACCAGCCAGGCTATAGCTTATGCCTGAAATGGGGAATATTTAGTTATTTATCTCACGTATCGCGCTTTTAGGCCGAAAAGATGCTACGACCTCGCGATGTGTTTCGACATAAGGCCCGTCCAGCAGCTGTAAACAATAGGGTACGGAAGCAAAAATGCCGTGCACTTTTACGTTGCCCTGCTCATCCTTCAGCCCTTCCAGCGTCTCTTTGATCGCCTTCGGCTGACCCGGAAGGTTGAGTATCAGCGACTGTTTGCGGATTACCCCAACCTGACGCGACAGAATCGCGGTCGGCACAAACTGCAGGCTGATCTGGCGCATCTGCTCACCAAAACCCGGCATTTCCCGATCGGCAACGGCTAAGGTGGCATCCGGCGTCACATCGCGCCGGGCCGGACCGGTGCCGCCAGTGGTTAATACCAGGTGGCAAAAGCGCTCATCGACCAGCTCGCAGATCGCGTGCTCAATCATCGGCTGCTCGTCAGGCACCAGGCGGGACTCAATCTCAAACGGGCTGCTGAGTGCGCGACTCAGCCAGCTCTCCAGCGCGGGAATCCCCTCATCCTGATAGATGCCGTTCGCGGCGCGATCGGAGACCGAGATCAGGCCAATGCGTAATGTATTCATGATTAGCTTCGCTGTGATTTACCGCGGTGCGGTGGAGTAAAAGGGGAATAGCAGAGAGGATAATATAAAGTGAAAGGGTCGGAAAAGGGAAAACCGTGGCAGCCTGCGCCGCCACGGTCAGCCGGTTACAGCAGTTCTGCCAGCATCTTCTCAAGTTTGCCCTGATCAACGGCAAAGTTGCGGATACCTTCTGCCAGCTTCGCAACGGCCATAGGATCCTGGTTGTGCTGCCACAGGAACTCAGACTCGGTCATGCGGGCCGGACGCGCTTTCACTTCGCCGCTGTAGCTCAGTTTACGCTCCAGGGTGCCTTCGCTCTCTGCCAGCTCTTTCAGCAGCGCAGGAGAAATGGTCAGACGGTCACAGCCAGCCAGCTCGATGATTTCGCCGACGTTACGGAAGCTCGCGCCCATCACGACGGTTTCATAGCCGTGCTGCTTGTAGTAGTTGTAGATTTCAGAAACTGAAACCACGCCTGGATCTTCGTGCGCGGCATACTCTTTCTTATCGGTGTTCGCTTTATACCAGTCGAGGATACGGCCAACAAACGGAGAGATCAGGAACACGCCCGCTTCGGCACAGGCACGCGCCTGAGCAAAGGAGAACAGCAGAGTCAGGTTACAGTTGATACCTTCTTTTTCCAGCTGCTCTGCAGCACGGATGCCCTGCCAGGTAGACGCCAGTTTGATCAGGATGCGGTCATTGCTGATACCGGCATCATTGTAGAGTTTGATCAGGCTGCGGGCTTTCGCGATGCTGCCTTCTGTGTCGTAAGAGAGACGCGCATCGACTTCAGTCGAGATGCGGCCTGGGATCAGTTTCAGAATTTCCAGACCAATGTTAACGGCCAGCTTGTCAGAAACCAGCTGCAGCTGCTCTTCTTTGTTGCTGCTCTGCTCACGCGCCCAGCTAATCGCTTCATCGATCAGTTTACGGTATTCAGGGATTTGTGCGGCGTTGAGAATCAGAGAAGGGTTGGTGGTGGCGTCTTGTGGCTGATACAGCTTCATGGCTGCAATGTCACCGGTGTCGGCGACTACGGTAGTAAGCTGACGCAGGGAGGTAAGTTTGTCCGTCATGTTCTTTTCTCTTAGTTAACTGTCAGTGTGAAAAAAGCTGTTGCGATAATATCACGCGTCAACGGTGGCGCAAGGTCAGGGAATGCCGTTTACGATAGCGCGAACAAATAGGAGTGATTCGTCATTCTTTGCGGCTTTTTTGGTACACTGCGAAGCCTGATAAGCCGCCAATGCCCTGTTAAACCAGGCATTAACCGAGGAAGCAACTATGTTGATGGTGATCTCTCCTGCCAAGACGCTGGATTATGAAAGCCCGCTGGCGACAACGCGTTTCACCCAGCCTGCGCTGTTAGAAAAGTCACAACAGCTGATTGAGATTGCGCGCGATCTGTCACCCGCCAGCATCGCCTCGTTAATGGGCATCAGTGACAAACTGGCGCACCTCAATGCCGATCGCTTTAACAGCTGGCACCCCGACTTCTCACCTCAGAATGCCCGTCAGGCTATCCTGGCGTTTAAAGGTGATGTCTATACCGGTTTGCAGGCCGACACCTTCAGCGAACAGGATTTCGATTTTGCTCAGCAGCATCTGCGCATGTTGTCGGGCCTGTATGGCGTGCTGCGTCCGCTCGATCTCATGCAGCCTTACCGGCTGGAGATGGGCATTCGTCTGGCGAATCCGGCGGGTAAAGATCTCTACACCTTCTGGGGCGATCTCATCACTGAAACATTGAATGCCGCACTGGCAAAACAGGGTGATGAGGTGCTGATCAACCTCGCGTCAGACGAATATTTCAGGGCGGTTAAGCCGAAGAAACTGCAGGCACAGCTGATTAAGCCGGTGTTCCTTGATGAGAAGAACGGCAGCTATAAAGTCATTAGCTTCTATGCCAAAAAGGCGCGTGGATTGATGAGTCGCTATGTGATTCAGCAGCGTCTGACAACGCCGGAACAGCTTAAGGCGTTTGATGTGGATGGCTATCGTTTTGATGCGATCAGCAGCAGCGAGAGCGAGCTGGTCTTTAAGCGCGCGGAGCAGTAACAAGCGCGCGGAGCAGTAACGCCCACGCACTCTACCTGCCATAAACAGGCTTCCCGTAATCCGGGAAGCCTTTCACCGCATTACTTCAGCAGGAACGCCCGCAGCGAGGCGAAGTCACCCTTCATCTGATGCGACAGCAGCGGCAGATCGGCGCGCTCCGCTAACTCCAGCGGCAGCGTCAGGGTCTGCTCAAGAATCGCTTCCACGCTTTCGCGGAATTTCGCCGGATGCGCAGTGCCGAGGAACAGACCGTATTCGCCTTCCTGCAGCTGATCGCGCAGCAGACGCCAGGCGATGGCAGCATGTGGCTCGGAAACGTAGCCAATTTCCGCCAGTTCACGCATGGCAGCGCGCGTGGTCTCATCAGAAACCGCACCACAGGCGAGATCGGTTAAGCGCCAGGTTTTACGGCGGAACAGCTCTTCCACACGCGGCCAGTTGTTAGGCTGGCTGACATCCATGGCGTTCGACAGCGTAGAGACCGTCTGGTTAGGCTGCCACTCGCCGTTGCCGAGGAAGCGCGGCACCGTATCGTTAGCATTCGTGGCAGCGATAAAGCGTTTGATGGGCAGGCCCAGTGATTTCGCCAGCAGACCGGCCGTCAAATCACCAAAGTTGCCGCTCGGTACAGAGACCACCAGCTGATTGCGTTTTTCCTGTGGCAGCTGTGCGACCGCCTCAAAGTAGTAGCAAATCTGCGCCAGCAGGCGGCTGATGTTGATGGAGTTAGCCGAGTTCAGGCCAATCGTCCGCTTCAGCACTTCATCATCGAACGCCTGTTTGACCAGCGACTGGCAGGCATCAAAGTCGCCGTCGATAGCGATGGTTTCAATGTTGCCGCCCAGCGTACAGAAGAGTTTCTCCTGCAGCGGACTGATTTTGCCCTGCGGATAGAGGATCACCACACGCACGTTCTTCATGCCGTAGAACGCGTGCGCCACAGCCGCACCGGTATCACCAGAGGTGGCGGTCAGAATCGTGATCTGCTCATCAGAGCCTGAAACATACGACAGCATCTGCGCCATAAAACGGCCGCCGAAATCTTTAAATGCCAGCGTCGGGCCGTGGAACAGCTCCAGACAGGCGATATCTTCGCTGACAGCTTTTACCGGGGCCGGGAAGGCAAAAGCGGCTTTAACACGCTCCTGCAGCTGCTGGGCCGGAATCTCGTCACCAATGAAAGCCGAGAGAATTTTGCTGCTGCGGCTGACAAAATCCATCTCCAGCATCGCGTCGATGTCGGTCAGTTCAAACTCTGGCAGTTCCAGCGGAAAGAACAGACCCTGCTGCGAACCCAGACCCTGTTTCACCGCCTGGGCGAAGCTGACCTGCTCGTTGTGATCCTTAAGATTGTAGAGTTTCATGCGTTATCCCAATTGTCGTGCGCCAGCCGTGTCGAGACGGCAGATATGGACGAAGCCTTCATCATTCTGCAGATAGTGCTGGCTCAGCCAGTCAGCCATCCGCTGTGCCGTTTCCATCTGATTGCAAACGGCGAAAAGTGTCGGACCAGAGCCTGAGATACCGCACGCCAGTGCGCCAATATCTTTCGCGGCCTGCCGCGCCTCGGCGAAGCCAGGCAGCAGTCGGGTCCGGTAGGGTTCTGCAATCACATCCTGCATCAGTTTAGCGGCCAGCTGCGGCTGACGCGTATGACAGGCGTGAATGAAGCCGGCCAGCAAACGGCCATGTTTGATACAGTCCTCTTTGCGGTACTGCGCCGGTAAAATAGCGCGCGCTTCTGCGGTTGAAACTTTGATGCCCGGATAGGCCATCACCCACAGCCAGTCGTCAAAGCCCGGCACCGCCTGGCTGATGATCTCATTTTCCTGCAGCATCAGCTGAATGCCACCGAGGAAGCAGGGAGCGACATTATCATAATGCACGCTGCCGGAGATCCGCCCTTCCAGCTCGCCCATCAGCGTCAGCAATGTGCTGTCGCTGAGTGGCTTGCCGCAGAATTCGTTCATCGCCATTAATCCGGCCACCACCGAGCAGGCGCTGGAACCCAGACCGGAGCCGATGGGCATATTCTTCTCCAGAGTCATCGCCACCGGGATCGCTTTGCCCACCGTCTCGCAGAAAAGCTGCCAGCACTGATAGACAATATTCTCTTTCGGATCGGCGGGCAGCTTGCTGACAAAACGTCCGGCGTTGGTCAGAGAAAACTGCTCAGCTGCTTCCACAGAGACACAGTCACCCAGCAGGGAGCCATCGACCGGCGACACCGCCGCGCCCAGCACATCGAAGCCGACGCTGACGTTGCCAATCGAGGCCGGTGCGTAAATTTTTACCATGATTAAACTCCCAACTTCCATGACAGCGTACGCAGCAGATCGGCAAAAACACCGGCCGCTGTGACATCATTTCCTGCACCGTATCCACGCAGCACCAGCGGAATCGGTTGATAGTAACGGCTGTAAAACGCCAGGGCATTCTCGCCGTTTTTCACTTTATAGAGCGGATCGTTGCCGTCAACGGCGTCGACCTTCACTTTACAGACGCCACCCTCTTCGATCACGCCCACGTAGCGCAGGACTTTGCCCTCATTCTGCGCTTGTGCAACGCGATCGGCAAAGGCGTTATCCAGCTCGGGCAGACGCTGCATAAACTGCTCAACATCCTGAATTTCGGTCAGACTGGCGGGCAGCAGCGGCTCGATCTCAATATCACTCATCTCAAGCTGATGACCCGCTTCACGCGCCAGGATCAGCAGCTTACGCGCCACATCAGTGCCAGCCAGATCGTCACGCGGATCGGGCTCGGTGAAGCCCATCTCACGCGCCATGTTTGTCGCCTGCGACAGCGAAACGCCTTCATCCAGCTTGCCGAAGATAAACGACAGTGAGCCAGACAGGATGCCGGAGAAACGCAGCAGTTCATCACCCGCGTTCATCAGGTTCTGCAGGTTTTCGATCACCGGCAGTCCGGCACCGACGTTGGTATCGTAAAGGAATTTTCGACGCGATTTGGCGGCGGCGGCACGCATCTGCTGATAGTAATTCCAGGATGACGTGTTGGCCTTTTTGTTCGGCGTCACCACATGGAAGCCTTCGCTGAGGAAGTCAGCATACTGATCGGCAACGGCCTGGCTGGAGGTGCAATCCACAATCACCGGATTGAGCAGATGATACTCTTTTACCAGACGGGTCAGACGGCCCAGGTTAAAGGGCTCTTTGGCTTCGGCTAATGCCGACTGCCAGTTGCTTAAATCAATACCGTGAACGTGGGTTAACAACGCCTGCGAGTTAGCGATACCGCACACACGCAGGTCGATATGCTTTTTCTTCAGCCACGCCTGCTGGCGATGCAACTGATCCAGCAGCGCACCACCGACTCCGCCGACACCCACCACAAACACTTCGATTACCTGATCAGTGGCGAACAGCATCTGATGCACCACGCGCACGCCGGTGATCACTTCGTCATTGTTCACCACGACCGAGATAGAACGCTCAGAGGAGCCCTGCGCAATCGCCACGATATTGATGTTGGCGCGTGCCAGTGCCGAGAAAAATTTTGCTGAGATGCCGCGCAGGGTGCGCATGCCATCACCCACTACCGAGATCACCGCCAGGTTTTCAATAATATCCAGCGGATCGAGCAGGCCATCTTTCAGCTCCAGATAGAACTCCTCTTCCAGCACATGACGCGCCCGCGCCAGCTCGCTCTGCGGCACGCAGAAACTGATGCTGTATTCGGAAGAGGATTGGGTGATCAGCACGACAGAGATGCCGGTACGCGACATGGCCGCAAAGACTCTGGCCGCCATTCCGACCATCCCTTTCATGCCGGGACCGGAGACGTTCACCATCGCCATATTATTCAGGTTAGTGATGCCTTTTACCGGGCTTTCATCCGGCTCGCCTTCAGCACCAATCAGGGTGCCGGGTGCCTGTGGATTGGCGGTATTTTTGATCAGGCAAGGGATCTGGAACTGGGCAATCGGCGCGATGGTGCGGGGATGCAGCACTTTGGCACCGAAGTAGGAGAGCTCCATCGCCTCCTGATAGGACATCGACTTCAGCAGACGCGCATCCGGCACCTGACGTGGATCGCAGGTATAAACGCCATCTACATCGGTCCAGATTTCACAGCAGTCGGCGCGCAGACAGGCGGCCAGCACAGCGGCTGAATAGTCTGAACCGTTGCGGCCCAGCACCACCAGCTCGCCACGCTCATTACCGGCCGTAAAACCCGCCATCAGAATCATGTTCTGCGGTGGAATTTGACTGGCTTCGATGCGGCGGGTCGACTCGGCAATATCAACTGTGGATTCCAGGTAGTGGCCAATTGCCAGCAATTTCTCCACCGGGTCGATCACGCTGACCTCATGGCCGCGTGCCTGCAGCAGCGCTTCCATGATCGCAATCGAGAGTTTTTCTCCGCGACAGATAATCGCTGCGTTCACGCTGTCCGGGCACTGTCCCAGCAGGCTGATACCGTGCAGAACCTGTTTTAACTGCGCAAACTCAAGGTCAACGCGGGTTTTGAGTCGATCAAACTCAAAGCCCGGCTGTGCATCAGCCAGTCCCTGCAGCAGCTCGCTGAAAATGCGTTCGGCGTCGCTGATATTCGGCAGAGCGTCCTGACCACTGATGGTTTTTTCAATCATCGCCACCAGATGGTTAGTGATCTTTGCTGGCGCAGAGAGCACGGTTGCAACCTGTCCTTGTTGCGCATTACTTTCCAGAATGTCAGCGACGCGAAGAAAACGTTCCGCATTCGCTACCGAGGTCCCGCCGAATTTCAGCACTCGCATGATATAAACTCTCCTGAATTTAAGCCGAAAAAAAAGCCCGCACTGGTTAGGTGCGGGCTTTTTTTCTGTTTTTCCTGTATGCGTCAGCCCGCACCGTTACCTGTGGTAATGGTGGTGGTAATAATTGTGGTGTTCAGGCTGATTTTACGCATTTAGATTTATTGTCTGTCTGTTTTTGTCTGTCCGTCTTGCGTCCAGAAGTAAAGCAAAGCGCACGTTAAGTCAACCCGATTTGTCCGGTGGACAGATTTCAACCACTGCGCACAGCCACCGCTGAAATCGTAAAACGCTATGCGATCGTTTGCCATGCAGAAATCCTCTGCGATCTGTTGCTGCAAAATCAGCTTTTTGCCGAGGATTTATCTGTGAGTTTTTTTTCAATATCGTGCAGCAGACGATGCAGCATCGCACTGTCGCGCTGTTCCAGTAGACCCACCCGCTGATCGATCCAGTCTGACAGCTTCTCATCATCACTGACGTCGAGTTGCGCCAGTAACTGATGAAAACGCTGACGCAGCGCCTGCAACTGCTGCCCATCGGCAGCAGACGCAACCGGTGCCTCAACCTGATTCAGCTTAGACAGCTGGTAGCAGTAAACCATCACCGCCTGACCGAGATTCAGAGAGGGATAGTCATTCGCCATCGGGATGCCGGTCAGCAGGTCGACCTGCTCCAGCTCCTCATTTGTCAGCCCGCTATCTTCGCGTCCAAACACCAGCGCCATACTGTTGACCCACTGACGCTTCTCCAGCAGTTGTGTTTCAACCTGCTCCGGTGTGGCGTAGTAGCGAAACTTTGCCCGGCTGCGTGCGGTCGTCGCGACCGAGAAATCGATATCCGCTAACGCGTCAGCCAGGGTAGCAAAGGTCTGAATGTTATCAAGAATGTCGCCAGCACCATGTGCCACACGCCGCGCAGCAGGATCCTGCCAGGCGTCGCTGGCCACGATGCGCAGCTGGCTGAACCCCATGGTTTTCATGGCACGCGCCGCAGCGCCGATGTTTTCTGGCCGCGCAGGCGAGACGAGAATCAGTGGGAAAAGCATATTTAATCCATTGGTCAATTTATCTAACGTCATATTAACATGGCTCTTAAAGATTCAGGTGCCAGAAGGTAATAAGAAAATTGTGGATTAATGATGTTAAAACTGGTTAAAACTGATGGCCTGAACCTTTTTATGGGCAGAAGGCGCTTTATTAAAAAAAAACGTTATTTATCCATTTAAATTCAATAAGATAAAATGTGATTTCCGGCCGGTTCAATTCTGGCCCGTATGAGTTAAAAATGTAACGAAAATGATGCTTTTTGTGAGCTAAACAGGCATTCTGCGAGAAGTTTTTAACAAAAGTGTTAACGTGCTACAATTGCATTTGATATAAGTCAACGAAGCGTTGTTTTTATGCTTATCGGTTGTAGTTGGTGCTGTTAGGTTGCTGTTAATACAGTTAGGATATGCGCCATTATCATTAACGCCCGGGGCATGCAATTTTCATCCTGACTGGCTGAGCTAATACTGTTGTTGACGTTGATAGATGGCTTATCAAAATATGATTTCGTACAACGGTTCTGCGCGGCCCGCCGCTCTCGATGATGGAGAACGCCATACCGCTGTACGCCCTGTTTTCAATTTGTTGGCAAATTTTAGGTAGCTAAACATGCAGACCCCGCACATTCTTATCGTTGAAGACGAACTGGTCACGCGTAATACCCTCAAGAGTATTTTTGAGGCGGAAGGTTATGTGGTGTATGAGGCGACTGATGGTGCTGAAATGCATCAGGTGCTGACCGACAATGACGTTAACCTGGTCATCATGGACATCAACCTGCCTGGCAAAAACGGTCTGTTGCTGGCCCGTGAACTGCGTGAGCAGGCCAATGTCGCCCTGATGTTTCTGACCGGCCGTGACAACGAAGTCGATAAAATCCTCGGTCTGGAAATTGGCGCTGATGATTACATCACCAAACCGTTTAACCCGCGTGAGCTGACTATTCGTGCCCGTAACCTGCTGTCGCGCACCATGAATCTGGCTATGCCAGGGGAAGAGCGCCGTCAGGTAGAAAGCTATAAATTCAATGGCTGGGAGCTGGATATTAACAGCCGCTCTCTGATCAATCCAAACGGCGAGCAGTATAAACTGCCACGTAGTGAGTTTCGCGCCATGCTGCACTTCTGCGAAAATCCGGGCAAAATTCAGACCCGTGCCGACCTGCTGAAGAAAATGACCGGCCGCGACCTCAAGCCGCACGATCGCACCGTCGATGTCACCATTCGTCGCATCCGTAAGCATTTCGAATCCACGCCGGATACGCCAGAGATCATCGCCACCATTCATGGTGAAGGTTATCGCTTCTGCGGCGACCTGCACGAATAAGTGCTTGTTTGATTCAGCAAATAAAAAAACGCCTCCTGGGGCGTTTTTTTATGTTCAGTGCCACGGCATTATGAATGCCACAACATTATCAGTGCCACGGCATAATCGGCACGGCGCTGAGCGCATTTTTCGGTGAGCCATCAACCACTTTATCGGAATAGGTCAGATAGACCAGCGCATTGCGCTTTTTGTCGTAGAAGCGGACAACCTGCAGCTTCTTAAAGATTAAAGAGGTACGCTGGCGGAATACTACTTCCCCCTCTGCTTTGCCCTGTGCAATTTTATCACTCACTTCAACCGGACCGACCTGCTGACAGGAAATGGCGGCATCAGAGGTATCCTCTGCCAGCCCCAATCCGCCTTTGATTCCCCCGGTTTTTGCCCGGCTGATATAGCAGGTTACATTTTTAACGTCCGGGTCATCGAAAGCTTCAACAATAATCTTGTGGTCAGGCCCGAATATCTTGAAGACCGTATCAACAGAGCCAATCTGTTCGGCAAAAAGCGGGCTGGAAAAGGTCAGCGTAGTCAGTGCAGCGATCATAAGTCGGGATATTGTCATGGAGTTACCATTGCAAATGGAATAGATGAGAATGTAATGTACTGTTAATCGATACAATGACCAAACCAAAACGGGTTTTAGCCCGTACTGATTTAGCACAACCTTCCCCGAGAAACGTCCCACGTCTTTTGAGCAATGAGTGCTAATATTCTTCGAATGCGTTTAGCTGCACCACCAGAGTAGAGGATGTTTTATGGACCAAGCCGGTATCATTCGCGATTTGCTTGTCTGGCTGGAGAGCCATCTGGATCAACCCCTTTCACTGGACAATGTTGCCCAGAAAGCGGGTTACTCTAAGTGGCATCTGCAAAGGATGTTCAAAGACGTGACCGGGCACGCAATCGGCGCCTATATCCGTGCCCGTCGTTTGTCTAAAGCCGCCGTGGCGCTGCGCCTGACCAGTCGCCCGATCCTGGACATCGCACTGCAGTATCGTTTTGATTCACAACAGACTTTTACGCGTGCATTCAAAAAACAGTTTGCACAGACACCGGCCTGGTATCGTCGCTCTTCCGAATGGAATTCATTCGGTATCCGTCCCCCGATTCGCCTGGATGATGAGACGCAGCCGGAACCGGCTTTCGTCAGCCTGCCGGAAACGGTGCTGGTGGGACAAACCCAGAACTACACCTGTATTCTGGAGCAGATTTCCAGCTACCGCGATGAAATGCGAATGCACTTCTGGAAGCAGTTCCTGCTGGAAACGGACACGATTCCGCCTGTGCTGTATGGCCTGCATCAGGTGCGTGCCAGCCAGGACAAAGATGACGAGCAGGAGATTCTTTATACCACTGCGGTGCCTGCTGACAGCGCGGTGAACCTGCATTCTGGTCAGAAGGTTATTCTGGAAGGTGGCGACTATGTGCAGTTCACCTTTAACGGTCCGCGTGTCAATTTGCAGGAATTTATCCTGCTGCTCTACGGTACCTGCATGCCAACGCTGGGGCTGACCCGCCGTGAAGGGCAGGATATCGAACGCTTTTATACCCATGGCGGTAAAAAGCGCAGTGAGCCACCGACTGAGATTCGGTGCGAATATCTGATTCCGATTCGCCGCCAGCAGGCTGAAGCCAGCTAAGTTTAAGGCTGTCGTCATCGTGACGGCAGCCTTAAGCAATCAGCGTTGCAGCTCGTCGAGCGCAGGCGCATCCAGATGGGAAATATCCCCCGCCGTCTCTACAATCCAGCCTTCTGCCAGCCAGGCGCTCTGCTGATAATCCACACGTGAAATAGAGCAGTTACGCAGGCGCAGGCGACGTTCCGCATAGGCGGGCAGCCCCAGAATTGTACTGACCAGAGACCCGAGCGCCATACCGTGGCTGACCAGCAGCGGACGGCTTCCGGCAGGCAGATCGAGACAGGCATTCAGCGCGGCGTGCATGCGCGTCGCCATCTCCGTCATCGACTCTCCTTCAGGGATACGGCCACCTTCGGTCCCGTTGACCAGTGCAGCGCGCCACTGCTCCTCTTCCGTCGTTAAGCCATCCAGCGGACGCTTCTCCAGCACACCCATATTCAGTTCACGCAAGCGCGCATCAAGCGTCACTGAGCAACCGCAGGCATCTGCGATAATCTCGGCGGTGCGACGCGTGCGCCCCAGATCGCTGGCAATAATGTGCGTGATGCCCAAATGCTTCACGCGCTCACCCACCTGCCAGGCTTGTTGCTCACCTTTTTCCGTCAGCGGACTGTCGGACTGACCCTGAATACGGCGTTCCGCATTCCATACCGTTTCACCGTGACGAACAAGATAGACCTGTAGCATGTTAGTTTCCGTTATACTGCGACAAAAATCGCTTTAGACCCTGTTCCATCAAACGTCATTGTTGCAGACATTCCAGACACAGGCAGCGCGGAACAATCCGGCGTACACGCAGTACGTGAGGGTTGTCAGCACAGCCCGGGTTCAGAATGACAACGAAAACAGCCGGATGGGTCAGGCGCTTAATCATCTGAGGGTTTAATCAATTATGTACCATGTTGTCGCAGCCACAACCAACCCAGCGAAGATTCACGCGATTGCTCAGGCTTTCAGCGACGTTTTCGGCGAGGGATCCTGCCATATTGAAGGGGTCGAGGTCGATAGCGGCGTTGCTGCACAACCGTTAACCCATCTCGAAACGCGAACTGGCGCACGTCAGCGCGTGATGAATGCCCGGCAGGTCCGACCAGAAGCGGCATTCTGGGTCGCCATTGAGGCGGGCATCGAAGATGACAGCGCATTTGCCTGGATGGTGGTGGAAAATCAGAAACAGCGTGGCGAGTCGCGCTCGGCCAGTTTCACCCTGCCTCCGGTGGTGCTGGCGGGTCTGCGTGAAGGCCGTGAACTCGGCGAAGAGATGGCGCGATTAACCGGCATCGACAATATCAAACACAAGGGTGGCGCAATCGGGGCGTTTACGAACGGCCTGCTCAGCCGATCCAGTGTCTATCATCAGGCACTGATTCTGGCGCTCTGCCCGTTCGTTCATCCGCTCTATCAACAGTAATCAGGCGCGTCCCAGACGCGCTTCCAGCCAGCGTTTCAGCTCGGGCGGCGCCTCTTTCAGGCTATTAGACCCACGGGTAATCGTCGCGATGCCGACGCCGAGCTCATTTTTCAGCTCGCGCTGGCTCATCTCGCCATTCATTAACTCTTCGATAATCCGCAGACGGGTGCCGAACGCTTCCCGCTCATCGGGCGTCATCATCAGTTGCATCAGAGGCAGTGCATGGCCATCAGCAAAGGCCTGCTGCATCAGCACGACAAAGCGCTGCCAGCTATCTTCTGCCGGATGTGCATCGGTAGAGAGGGAATCAGAATGGGTCATGAAGAGGCTTCCGTACTCGCTAAAGAGTACGGAAGCTTAGCACAGCTAGTAACGGCGATTCCACTCAGCATCTGACAGGATCTTGTCAGGCTTGCCCATGAAGTAACGATAGTAGGCGTCATACGCCAGCACACTCTTCACGTAGCCGCGCGTTTCAGAGAACGGAATGGTCTCAATAAATGCTACGGCGTCGAGATTGCCCGCGCTGGTTTTCAGCCAGCTTCGCACCCGGCCCGGCCCGGCGTTATAGGCCGCTGAGGCGAAAATCCGGTTCTGGTCGAACTGCTGATAGACATACTCCAGATACTGCGTACCAATCTGGATATTGGTTTCCGGATCAAGCAGCTGGCTGGTGTTGCTGTAGCCAGGTATATCGTACATCTTCACAGTATGCGCCGCCGTGGCAGGCATAATCTGCATCAGACCACTGGCGCCGACCGGCGAACGCGCTTTCGGGTTCCAGGCGCTCTCCTGACGCGAAATCGCCATCGCATAGCTCGGTGGGATCTGCTTCACCTCGGTATTTCGCTCATAGACACTCCGCCACGCCAGCGGGAAACGCTCTTTCAGGCTGTCCCACATTTTGGCGGTGATAGTCGCCTGCACGCTGAGATCCCACCAGTCCTGCTCGTTGGCGTAGCGCGCCAGCATCTGCTGCTGCGTATGCGTCCGGCTGCCGATCAGATTGCTCCATTCGCTACGGGCCAGGTTATCCAGCCCCCAGTACATCAGCTCGCGGACGCGGGCCAGCTCGGGTCCCTGGAGGGTGGCGCTGTCAGGCTTCGGCGCTTCATCAATCTGCAACGGATAGTCTACGCCCAGCCGCTGAGCAGCCACCATCGGATAGAAGCCGCGTTCTTTCATCAGCTTGCGCAGGATCTCTTCCGCTTCCTCTTTACGATCTTTCTCAAACAGCAGATCGGCCTGCCAGTACTGCCACTCATCTTTCTCTTTGGCTTCCAGCGGCAGACGAGCAATCCAGGTGTTCAGGCCGCGTCGGTCATGCTGAGAGAGCGCCAGCCGCACCCGGCGTTCCACCAGCGCGGTAGACTCGCTGTTCATCACTACTGCATCGCGCCAGCGTGCCTGCTCAGAGGTGAGATCGCTGCCCATCATGCGCCAGACCACAATCTCCTTCAGCGCCTGCTCATCTTCCGGCCCCATTTTCTGGGCCCGGACCAGAATCGGAATCAGGCTGCGGGCATTTTCCATGTCCTGCCGCGCCACACGCGTAAAGGCGTAAATGGTGGCCTGACGGGTAAAGTCGGTTGGCCCCACGGCACTGGCGAAGGTGCTGACGGTTAACGGATCCTTTTGCAGGGCCTGTATCGCGTCAGACATGGTCTGATAATCGGCAGGCAGCGTCTTCGCCAGATAGCTCACCAGGTTGTCATTACCGGCTTTCATCGCCAGCCGGATACGTTCCAGGATAGTAATCGGCGAAATCTGACCGGACGCCTGCCAGACCGAGAAGAGCTTATCGCAATCCGCAGGCAGCGCCGTGCCACGCAGCCAGATCTGCTTCGCGCCATCAAACGCGGCCTGCTGCTGCCCGGTGGCCCATTTGGCGTAATACCAGTTACAACGCGCCTGCACCGGCTTGGGTTCGGTCGGGCTGAAGTTCAGCACGCCCTGCCAGTCCTGTCGGTAAGCCAGCACGTTGATAAAGCGGGTGCTGAGCGATCGCGCTGGAGGCAATGTCGGGTACTGGCGAATAAAGTTCTGCACGGCCAGGGTGGTCTCCTGATCGAGATCCTGAGCCAGCAGGCGATATTGCAGATAAGGATAGAGCGGATAGTCCTGTAGCGTAGGCAACAGCTGATCCACGGTGGCCATCTGGTTACTGTCCCAGGCCTGTTTAATTTGTTGATAACGTTGCCGTTGTTGATCAAGCGAATCGGCCCATGCGCTGCTGGCCGAACCGACCAGGCAGATCCCTATCATCCAGTTACGCCACTTCACCACGTAAATCTCCTCTGTTGCTGGGGCCGGCAACTTGCCAGACAGTCTTCATGCTAACCGGGCCACCGCACTCTTGCCATGTTCTTCACAAAATTTACGCATACAGACAGTTAACGCACCGTCATCGCTCAGCGTACGCGCCGTGATTGTGCAAATTATCATCAGTAAATCTTATTACCCAGCGATTTAAACTGTTGAATCATTGCGTTAAAAACTGGCACACGCTTTGCTCTGTTGAATTCCATCTTGTATACCAGCTGGAATTCTTCGTATGACTTCTACCTTCGGCCTGACGCTTCCCGCCTGGCAGCAGCGCACTCAGCAGGCACCACAACAGATCCGTTCGCTGCTGAGTGCGCACCTGGCAGCGCTCGACACACACGATAATGCCTGGATCTATCTGGCGACACCTGACCAGTTAGCGGCACAGATTGAACCGCTGCTGGCAGACTATGAACGCGATCCCGCGTCGCTGCCGCTGTTTGGTGTGCCCTTCGCCGTAAAAGATAACATTGATGTCGCAGGCTGGCCGACCAGCGCCGCCTGCCCTGCGTTTACCTATACCGCCAGCGAAGATGCGGTCGCCGTCGCCCGGCTGAAAGCCGCTGGCGCAGTCGTCATCGGTAAAACCAACCTCGATCAGTTCGCAACCGGCCTGGTCGGCACCCGCTCGCCCTATGGCGCGGTCAGTAATACCTTTGACGCTGATTACGTCAGCGGTGGCTCCAGCTCTGGCTCGGCATCGGTGCTGGCGCGCGGACTGGTCGCTTTTTCACTGGGCACCGATACCGCAGGATCGGGCCGCGTGCCGGCGGGCTTTAATAATATCGTCGGACTCAAGCCGACCAAGGGCTGGTTCTCTGCACGCGGCGTGGTGCCCGCCTGTCGCCTTAACGACACCATTTCGGTATTTGCGCTGACGGCAGAAGATGCGTTTAGCGTCGCCAGTATCATGGGTGGCTACGATGCCGGTGATGCCTATTCGCGTATTAATCCGCGCACCGCCCCAGCCAGCCTGCCGCGTCATCCCCGTTTCGCTATTCCGGCGCACCCGGCGTTTTTTGATGATGCTGCCGCTGAAGCGGCCTGGGATCAGGCACTGGAAGCGTTGCAGGCGGGCGGCGCGACGCTGCACCCCATCGACTTCACGCCGTTCCGGACGCTCGCTGAACAGCTCTACTACGGTCCCTGGGTTGCCGAACGCACAGCGGCGGTGGGTGAGATGCTTGACCGTCCGGCGGAGATGGACCCGGTAGTGCATGAGATCGTCACCAGCGGCCTGAAATACAGCGCGGTGGACGCCTACAAGGCGGAGTATCTGCGGGCCGAACTGACGCGTCAGATTCAGGAGACGCTGGCACAGTTTGATGCGCTGGTGGTGCCGACCTCACCCACCATTCACACCCTGGAGGAGATGAAACAGGAGCCGATTTACTTCAACTCACAGTTCGGCACCTACACCAACTTCACCAATCTCGCCGACCTCTCTGCCCTGGCGCTGCCCGCACCGTTCCGCAACGACGATCTTCCGGCAGGCATCACGCTGATTGCACCCGCCTGGCACGATCGGGCGCTGGCGGAATTCGGCCTTCGCTGGCAGCAGCAGCTCGCCCTGCCGCTGGGCGCGACCGGTCAGCCGTGGCCGACCCGATCCACAACCTTACCTGTCTCACCTGACCACGTCCGGCTGGCGGTAGTGGGCGCGCATCTCACCGGCATGCCGCTCAATTTCCAGCTCACCGAACGCAATGCCGTCTGGGTGGAAGAGACGAAGACCGCGCCACACTACCGCCTCTTTGCCCTGCTGGAAGGTGCAATCAAAAAACCGGGCCTGATGCGTGACGAACAGGGAGCGGCGATCACCGTTGAGCTGTGGGATATCCCACTGGCCCGTTTCGGCGAGTTTGTGGCGGAGATTCCGGCCCCACTGGGGATCGGCAGCCTGACGCTGGCCGATGGCCGCGTTGTTAAAGGCTTTATCTGCGAAGGCTCAGCGCTGAAGAGTGCGCTGGAAATCACTGAGACGGGCGGCTGGCGCAACTGGCTGGCATCACAGGGGAGTCACTGATCATGTTCACTACCGTACTGATTGCCAACCGCGGCGAAATTGCCTGCCGCGCCATTCGGACCCTGAAGCGCCTCGGCGTGAAAAGCGTCGCGGTCTATTCAGACGCTGACCGTAATGCGCAGCACGTTAAGCAGGCGGATATCGCCATCGCCCTGGGCGGCGAGAAGGCCAGCGACAGCTATCTGCGCATCGACAAAATTCTGGCAGCAGCGCAGCAGAGCGGCGCGCAGGCTATCTGGCCCGGCTACGGATTTCTTTCTGAAAGCCAGGCGTTTGCCGACGCCTGCAATGCGGCAGGTATCGCCTTTGTCGGCCCCACCGCGCAGCAGATTGGTGAGTTCGGCCTGAAGCACCGCGCTCGTGAACTGGCCGCCAGCGCGGGTGTGCCGATGACGCCCGGCACACCCCTGCTCGCCTCGCTGGAAGAGGCAATGCAGGCAGCTGATAAGATTGGCTATCCGGTGATGCTGAAAAGCACGGCGGGCGGCGGCGGCATTGGCCTGACGCGCTGCGCCGACGCCGATGCGCTCGCCAGCGCCTGGGAGAGCGTGCGCCGTCTTGGTGAGCAGTTTTTCAGTGATGCAGGCGTATTTCTGGAACGCTGTATCGATCGCGCCCGCCACGTTGAAGTTCAGATTTTTGGAGACGGCAAAGGCAACGTGGTGGCGCTGGGCGAACGCGACTGCTCACTGCAGCGCCGCAACCAGAAGGTGGTGGAAGAGACACCGGCGCCCGGCCTGTCGCAGGCCACGCGTGACGCCCTGCTCGCCTCGGCGGTGCGGCTTGGCGAGCAGGTCAACTACCGCAGCGCAGGCACCGTGGAGTATATCTACGACGTCAGCCAGCAGGCCTTTTACTTTCTTGAAGTGAACACCCGCCTGCAGGTGGAGCATCCGGTCACCGAATGCGTCACCGGCCTCGATCTTGTGGAGTGCATGTTGCAGGTGGCGGCGGGCGATGCAGTGGACTGGTCACGTCTGCAGCAGGCGCCGCAGGGCGCAGCGATTGAAGTGCGGCTCTACGCGGAAGATCCGCTGAAGAACTTTCAGCCCAGCCCCGGCCTGTTAACCGGTGTCACCTTTCCTGACGGCGTGCGGGTCGACAGCGGCATCGAAACCGGCAGCGAGGTCTCCAGCTTCTACGACCCGATGATCGCCAAGCTGATTGTGCATGCCGACACGCGCGAGGCGGCACTGGAAAAACTTCATCATGCGCTGGATGCGACTCAGCTGCATGGCATCGCCACCAACCTCGACTATCTGCGCCAGATCACCCGCAGCGACGCGTTTCGCAGCGGCAACGTCTGGACGCGCTATCTCGACAGCGTTGTGCCTGCCGCCTCCGTGGTGGAAGTGCTGCAACCCGGCACCTTCAGTTCGGTGCAGGACTATCCCGGCCGCCTCGGCTACTGGGATATCGGCGTGCCGCCTTCCGGCCCGATGGATGATTTCGCGTTCCGTCTGGCAAACCGAATCGTGGGTAACCACGAGGCAGCAGCAGGCCTGGAGTTTACCCTGCAGGGGCCGACGCTGCGTTTCCACTGTGATGCCATTCTGGCGCTGACCGGCGCGGACTGCGACGCCCGGCTTGATGGCGAACCGGTCAGCGCCTGGCAGCCGCTGGCGGTGAAAGCGGGACAGACCCTGGCACTGGGACGCGCCCGGCAGGGCTGCCGCAGCTATCTGGCGGTGCGCAACGGCTTCGACGTGCCGGAATATCTGGGCAGCCGCAGCACCTTTTCACTGGGCCAGTTTGGCGGTCACGCCGGACGCACCCTGCGGGTGGCCGATATGCTGGCAATCTCCCGGCCTGAACGGGCAGCCTGCACTACACCGGCCCCGGTCAGCGATCCGCAGCCGCTTGATGCGACGCTGATTCCCCACTACGGCAGCGAATGGCGCATCGGCGTGCTTTATGGCCCGCACGGCGCACCGGACTTCTTCACCCAGGCCGCCATCGACGAATTCTTTGCCAGCGACTGGCAGGTGCACTACAACTCCAACCGCCTCGGCGTACGGCTGGTGGGTCCGAAACCAACCTGGACCCGCGCCAACGGTGGCGAAGCAGGCCTGCATCCCTCCAACGTTCACGACTGTGAATATGCCATCGGCGCGGTCAATTTCACCGGCGACTTCCCGGTGATCCTGACACACGACGGCCCGAGCCTGGGCGGCTTCGTCTGTCCGGTGACCATCGCCAAAGCCGAGCTGTGGAAAGTGGGCCAGGTCAAACCGGGCGACACCATCCGCTTCCACCCGATTACCGCAGACGATGCACTGGCGCGGGAAAAAGCGCAGATGCACCTGATCGATACCCTGCGGCCGGATCATCCCCCGACCTTTGCCGTGCCGTCGCTGGCTGAAACCGCCCACGGCTCCGCCACGATTCTGTCCGCCATCGAGGCCACCGGCAGCACGCCGAAAGTGGTCTATCGTCAGGCCGGCGACAAATATGTGTTGATTGAGTATGGCGACAACGTGCTGGATCTGGCGCTGCGTCTGCGCGTGCACCTGCTGATGAATGCGCTGACGGCGCAGGCGGAGCCAGGCGTTGAGGAGCTATCGCCAGGCGTGCGCTCACTGCAGGTACGCTACGACAGCCGCATTATTTCACAGTCCGCCCTGATGTCGCTGCTGCTGGCGCTGGAAGCGACGCTGGGCGATGTCAGCACGCTGAAAGTCCCGTCGCGCGTGGTGTGGATGCCGATGGCGTTTGAAGACAGCGCCACGCTGGGTGCGGTCAGCCGCTATCAGGAGACGGTGCGTGCCAGTGCGCCCTGGCTGCCCAACAACGTGGACTTTATCCAGCGCATTAATGGCTTAAGCAGCCGCGATGAGGTGCGCGACACCCTGTTCAACGGCAGCTATCTGGTGCTGGGGCTGGGCGATGTTTACCTCGGCGCGCCCTGCGCCGTGCCGATCGATCCGCGCCATCGCCTGCTGAGTTCCAAATACAGTCCGGCACGTACCTTTACCGCCGAAGGCACGGTCGGCATTGGCGGCATGTACATGTGCATCTACGGCATGGATTCGCCCGGCGGCTATCAGCTGGTAGGCCGCACGCTGCCCATCTGGAACACCTTCCTGAAGAATCCGCAGTTCACAGCCGATGCGCCGTGGCTGCTGCGCTTCTTCGATCAGGTGCGCTTCTATCCGGTGAGTGAAACCGAGCTCAACCAGCTGCGCGAAGATTTCCGTGAAGGCCGCGCCAGCCTGCGCATCGAAGAGACGCAGTTTGATTTTGCCGCGCACCAGCAGTTCCTCGCCGACCATGCCGCTGAGATTGCGGACTTCCGTCAGCGCCAGGCGACCGCCTTTGAACAGGAAGTGCAGTTATGGGCGCAGGAAGAACAGAACGCACCGGCGGCAGATGAAGTGCCTGACAGCGTGGGTGAAGTGGATGAAGGCGGACTCGCGGTGCAGGCCGACCTCAATGGCAACATCTGGAAAGTGCTGGTGCAGCCGGGCGACGAGGTCAGCGCCGGACAGACGCTGATTATCGTCGAGGCGATGAAGATGGAGCTGGCGATAGTCGCGCCGCAGGCCGGTCGGGTGACGCGGATCGCCTGCCAGGCGGGCCGCCCGGTCAGCCCTGGCGATACCCTGCTGTGGCTGGAATAAGGAGCGCCGATGACAACCCAACCTCAATCCCCTAAAGCGCGCCCTGAAGCGCTGGCCGAACGGGTCTATCAGGCGCTGAAGGCCGATATTTTCGCCTTTCGCCTGATGCCGGGTGATCGCTTCAGCGAAAGCGAAATCGCCGGCCGGATGGCGGTCAGCCGCACGCCGGTTCGCCAGGCGCTATTCCGGCTGGAGCGCGAAGGCTTTGTCGAAGTCTGGTTCCGCAGCGGCTGGCAGATCAAAAACTTCGATTTTGCCTGGTTCGAATCGCTGTATGACCTGCGCACCGTGCTGGAGTGCGAGGCGGTAAAACGCCTCTGCGCCCTGCCCGCGCCTCAGTGTGCCGCGCTGTTACACGAACTCAACCAGTTCTGGTGTGAAGCGGAGGCGCTCACCGAAGGTCTGGTGGTGTCGCAGCATGACGAAGCGTTTCACATGGCGCTGGTCGCGGCCGCGGGTAACCCGGAGATGGCGCGCATACACGCCGAACTCACCGAGAAGATCCGCATCATCCGTCGGCTCGACTTCACCCGCGATGATCGCATCTGTGCGACTTATCAGGAACATGCTCAGATTTTACAGGCGATTTTTGCGCAGCAGACAGGCGAGGCGCAACGCATCCTGACCGATCACATCGCTGTCAGTAAGGCGGAAGTCAGGAAGATCACACTGCACCGCCTCCAGCAGGCCCGGCTCCAGCTCACCGAATAACATAACAACCACTCAGGGGTTTAAATGATGAAAAGACGTTCGTTGATCAAGGCTTTCGCCCTCTCCGCTACCGTTGTCAGTATGGGTTTCGCCTGGAGTGCGCAGGCGGCTGACACCATCAAAGTGGGGATCATGCATTCGCTCTCCGGCACCATGGCGATCTCTGAAACGCCGCTGAAAGATGTGGCGCTGATGACCATTGATGAGATCAACGCCAAAGGGGGCGTGCTGGGGAAAAAGCTGGAGCCGGTGGTGGTCGATCCCGCCTCTAACTGGCCGCTGTTTGCCGAGAAAGCGCGGCAGTTGCTGACTCAGGATAAAGCGGCGGTGGTGTTTGGCTGCTGGACCTCGGTATCACGCAAATCGGTGCTGCCGGTGTTTGAAGAGCTGAACGGCCTGCTCTTCTATCCGGTGCAGTATGAAGGGGAAGAGATGTCACCTAACGTCTTCTACACCGGCGCGGCGCCTAACCAGCAGGCGATTCCGGCAGTGGAATACCTGATGAGCGAAGATGGCGGCAGTGCAAAACGCTTCTTCCTGCTGGGCACCGACTACGTCTATCCGCGCACCACCAACAAGATCCTGCGTGCCTTCCTGCACAGCAAAGGCGTGGCAGATAAAGATATCGAAGAGGTCTACACGCCGTTTGGTTACAGCGACTATCAGACCATTGTCTCCAACATTAAAAAATTCGCGGCAGGCGGTAAAACGGCGGTGGTCTCCACCATCAACGGCGACTCCAATGTGCCGTTCTACAAAGAGCTGGCTAACCAGGGCATCAAAGCCACTGACATTCCGGTGGTCGCCTTCTCAGTGGGAGAGGAAGAGCTCCGCGGCATCGACACCAAACCGCTGGTGGGTCAGTTAGCGGCCTGGAACTATTTCGAGTCGATCGATAATCCGACCAACGCGAAATTTGTTGCCGATTACCGCGCTTACGCCAAAGCACATAACCTGCCGAACGCCGCCACCGTGGTGACCAACGACCCGATGGAAGCGACTTATGTCGGCATCCATATGTGGGCGCAGGCGGTGGAAAAAGCGGGCACGACGGACCCGGACAAAGTGCGGGCGGCAATGGCCGGTCAGACCTTTAAAGCGCCGGATGGCTTTACCCTGACCATGGACCAGACCAACCACCATCTGCATAAGCCCGTCATGATTGGTGAAGTGGAAGAGAACGGCCAGTTCAGCGTGGTGTGGCAGACCGATAAACCCGTGCGTGCCCAGCCCTGGAGCCCGTACATTGCCGGTAACGACAAGAAGCCCGATTACCCGGTGAAGACTGCGCAGTAATTTTCGTTGCTGATAAGAAAGCGTCACCCGCTGTAAAGCGGCAGCACGGCAGTGGTCATTCGACTGCCGTGCTGACCTCCCCAAACGAGGCTCCTTTTATGAATCTATGTCGCTGTTTTTTCAGCCTGCTTCTGTTGCTGCCGCTGTTTGCCAGCGCCGGACCGGCGGCTGACTTTGCCGCCGCCAGCCGCAGCCAGCAGGCCACGCTGCTGCAACAATGGGCTGCCGCGCCGGACAGTCAGCGTCTGCCGCTGCTGGAAGCGTTAAAAGCAGAAACCGTGGTCATCGACCAGAACAAACAGCCATTCAGCCAGCAGGGATCGACGCTGCAGCCGCTGGATGCGGTGGCACAGCCCACGGGTAACCTGAAAAAGCTGTTTATGAACAATCGCCTGCGCGTGCTGGTAAACAACGCGCTGGCTGCGCACCAGCTGGTGAGCAGTGATGCGGCCCTGCGTCTGCGCGCAGCGCAGCAGCTGCAAAATGAGGGTGCCGCAGACCAGTTGCCGCTGCTGGAACAGCGGCTGGCCGCTGAACAGGACAGCCGGGTACATGCTGCATTAGCGCTGGCACTGGCGAATCTGCAACTGGCGGATGGCGAACCGATGGTGCGCCTGCGGGCGGTGAAACTGCTGGGTGAGTCCAGCGATCCCAATACGCAGGCCAGCCTGCAACGCCTGACCCAGCCCGCGAATGAGCCAGATGTCACGGTACGGGCGGCAGCGGCCGAAAGCCTGCAACAGATTCAGAAACGGCTAATGTGGGGCGATCTGCTGGGGCAGGCCTTCAGCGGCCTGTCGCTGGGCTCCATCCTGCTGCTGGCCGCGCTGGGCCTGGCGATCACCTACGGGCTGCTGGGGGTGATCAACATGGCGCACGGTGAAATGCTGATGCTCGGCGCGTACGCCACCTGGTGGGTGCAGAGCCTGTTTCAGCAGTTTGCACCGGACTATTTAGCCTGGTATCCACTGCTGGCGTTGCCGGTCGCCTTTATGGTCACCGCCGCCATCGGCATGGCGCTGGAACGCACCATCATCCGCCATCTCTATGGCCGTCCGCTTGAGACGCTGCTCGCTACCTGGGGAATCAGCCTGATGCTGATCCAGCTGGTACGGGTGCTGTTCGGGGCGCAAAACCTGGAAGTGGCGAATCCGTCGTGGCTCTCAGGTGGCCTGCAGCTGCTGCCCAACCTGGTGCTGCCGTGGAACCGCATCGCGGTGATCCTGTTTGTGGTGTTTGTGCTGGCGCTCACCTGGCTGCTGCTGAACCGGACCCGCCTTGGCATGAACGTGCGCGCCGTGACCCAGAACCGCGCCATGGCGGAGTGCTGCGGCGTGCCAACGGGTCGCGTCGATATGCTGGCGTTTGGCCTTGGTTCGGGCATTGCCGGGTTGGGAGGCGTGGCGCTGTCGCAGCTTGGTAACGTCGGACCGGAGCTGGGTCAGGGCTATATCATTGACTCGTTCCTGGTGGTGGTGCTGGGTGGCGTCGGCCAGCTGGCAGGCACCGTGGTTGCCGCGTTCAGCCTGGGCATTCTGAACAAAGTGCTGGAGCCGCAGATTGGCGCGGTGCTGGGTAAGATCCTGATTCTGGTGATTATCGTGCTGTTTATTCAGAAACGTCCGCAGGGACTGTTTGCGGTTAAAGGAAGGGTGACTGACTGATGACGCAACCCATCACACTTCGCATGGCGCGCACCGCGCCGCGCCTGGCGATCAGCATCGGCGTGGCGATCACTCTGGCGTTACTGGTGATGCCGTTTCTGGCGCTGCTGCCCGCCGCCCATCCGCTGGCGATCTCCACTTATACCCTGACGCTGGTCGGCAAAATCCTCTGCTATGCGGTGGTCGCCGTGGCGCTGGATCTGGTGTGGGGTTACGCCGGACTGCTGTCGCTGGGCCACGGGCTGTTCTTTGCCCTCGGCGGTTATGCCATGGGCATGTACCTGATGCGCCAGGCCGCAGGCGAAGGCTTGCCCGCCTTTATGTCCTTTCTCTCCTGGCGAGAGCTGCCCTGGTTCTGGACCGGCACCGAATACTTCGCCTGGGCGCTCTGCCTGAGCATGCTGGTGCCGGGCCTGCTGGCGCTGCTGTTTGGCTTCTTCGCCTTTCGCTCAAAGATCAAAGGCGTCTACTTCTCCATCATGACCCAGGCGCTGACCTACGCCGGTATGCTGCTGTTCTTCCGTAATGAAACCGGATTTGGCGGCAACAACGGCTTCACCGGCTTTACTACCCTGCTCGGCTTTTCGGTGACGGCGACCGGAACCCGCATCGGGCTATTTATCGCCACGGTACTGCTGCTGCTGCTGAGCCTGGTGATTGGCTTCACCCTGGCGCGCAGCAAGTTTGGCCGGGTACTGACCGCGGTGCGGGATGCCGAAAACCGTCTGATGTTTTGTGGTTACGATCCGCGCGGCTTCAAGCTATTAGTCTGGACGCTCTCCGCCGTGCTGTGCGGTCTTGCCGGGGCGCTCTATGTGCCGCAGGTCGGCATTATCAATCCGGGAGAGATGTCACCAGCCAACTCAATAGAAGCCGCGATCTGGGTGGCGCTGGGTGGACGCGGTACGCTGATTGGCCCGCTGCTGGGCGCAGCAATTGTTAACGGCGCACGCAGCTTCTTCACCGTCGCCTTCCCTGAATACTGGCTGTTTTTCCTGGGACTGATGTTCATCCTGGTGACACTGTTTCTGCCGCACGGCGTGATTGGCCTGCTGCGCCGGAGGAAAAAATGAGTGATGCCCTGTTTACCCAGCCTCAGCTCGCGGATCGCCATCGGGCGCAGCGCGATCCCGTCCTGCAACTGGAGAAGATCAGCGTCTCGTTTGACGGCTTCCGGGCGCTGACCGATCTTTCGCTGCAGATCGGCATCGGGGAACTGCGCTGCGTGATCGGCCCCAACGGCGCAGGCAAAACTACGCTGATGGATGTGATCACCGGCAAAACCCGCCCCGACGCCGGCCGGGTGATCTACGACCAGGACAGCGATCTGACCCGTCTGTCGCCGGTAGAGATCGCCCGCGCCGGCATTGGCCGTAAGTTCCAGAAGCCTACTGTGTTTGAGGCATTAACCGTATTTGAGAATCTTGAGATCGCGCTTAAAGCCAATAAATCGGTCTGGGCCAGCCTGCGCGCTCGTCTCAGCAGCGAACAGCGCGACAGAATTGATGAGGTGCTGAAACTGCTGCGGCTGGGTGGCGAACGCCAGCGCCGTGCGGGCCTGCTATCGCACGGCCAGAAGCAATTTCTGGAGATTGGCATGCTGCTGGTTCAGGAGCCGCATCTGCTGCTGCTGGATGAACCGGCGGCAGGCATGACTGACGCAGAGACGGCCTACACCGCCGAGTTGTTCCGCAGCCTGGCGGGCAAACACTCCCTGATGGTGGTGGAGCATGACATGGGCTTTGTCGAGACCATCGCCGACCATGTCACGGTGCTGCATCAGGGGCAGGTGCTGGCCGAGGGTTCGCTGCGCGAGGTTCAGGCCAGTGAGCAGGTTATCGACGTTTATCTGGGGCGCTAAAATGTTACAGGTTACTGAACTGAATCAATATTATGGCGGCAGCCACATTCTGCGTGGCCTGTCGTTTGAGGTAAAAATTGGTGAAATTACCTGTCTGCTTGGCCGCAATGGCGTGGGAAAAACCACACTGCTGAAGTGCCTGATGGGGCTGATCCCGGCGAAGTCAGGCGAGATTCAGTGGCAGCAGCAGCGGATGAATGGACGCAAGCCGCACCAGCGGGTGCAGGCGGGCATCGCCTATGTGCCGCAGGGACGGGAAATCTTTCCGCGTCTGACGGTCGAAGAGAACCTGCTGATGGGCCTGTCGCGCTTTCCGGCGGCGCAGGCGCGTGAGGTGCCGGAGGAGATTTATCAGCTCTTTCCGGTGCTGCTGGCGATGAAGTCACGCCGGGGCGGCGATCTCTCGGGCGGTCAGCAGCAGCAGCTGGCGATCGGCCGGGCGCTGGCCTGTCGGCCACAGCTGCTGATCCTTGATGAGCCGACCGAAGGGATCCAGCCCTCGGTGATCAAAGAGATCGGCGCGGTAATCCGCCAGCTGACGCAACGGGGAGATATGGCGATCCTGCTGGTTGAGCAGTTTTATGACTTCGCGGCAGAACTGGCGGACAGCTATCTGGTGATGTCGCGCGGTGAAATTGTGCAGCGTGGCCGCGGCGACACCATGGAAGCAGAAGGTGTGCGCGGCCTGGTGGCGATTTAAACCCGACTCAGAGCAGGCCGGTCTCCACAGAGAAGTGACGCTGCTCGCCGCTCGCCAGGGTGATCAGCGTGCCGGCCTGCTGCGCGGCAAGAAAACCCTCTGGCCGACAGGTGGCGGGCAGAATATAGGCCGCCACCTGCTGGTCATGGTTGTGCAGCAGCCAGCGGGTCGCGTGCGGGAACTGCGCGGTAGAGAAGCGCGTCATCAGCGCGTAGCCCTGCGGCGCATGCAACTCAAACTGTACCTCATCACCATACTGCGGCAGATCGTCCGCAAAGAAGACGATCTCGGGATCGCAGAGCTGCGGTTGATCGAGCTGCTGTAACGCCTGCGGATCGCGCGCCAGTTGATCCGTGTAATCCCGCCAGGCGGGCGTTGGTCGCAGGTGCGCCGGGATCGAGCGACGCAGCTGGAATGCCCCTTCGGGGATCGACTGCCGGAAGCGCCCCTGATCGATCCATGCGCTGTTGAGGTGACACATGTATTGCAACGGCATCGGTGCACCCGCCAGATTGGTCACCGTCATCTCTATCGTCAGACGGGGCCTGTCGGCCTGAATGCGAACGGCGGGTGCCGCAACATAATGATGGCCGAAGCCTTTAACATATTCACACTCCCCTTCCAGCGACAGTGTCTGATCGTCCAGCACCAGCCAGGCACTATCCATGCGGGCGCAGGCCATCTCACCGTGCAGCGGATGATCGTCCTCTGGCGCGGGGCAACCGTTCGCCAGCAGCCCCGAATGAAACGCAAAACAGCCATAGGTATCGATGATGGAATGTGCGGGCAGCGGCTGTTTAAAACTGTGGCCCATGGTCAGGTTGTGATCGTCGAACTGCACGTCCCAGATCATCTGTCCGAGAAATGGCAGCACGGTCACGCTGCCGCGCCGGTTGTGAATCCGCACCGCCTCGATGCCCGCCGGATAGCGAAACAGCTCAACCCGGAAGTCATCGCTTTCCAGCAGCAGCGAGGGCGTGGTGTGAAACTGGTCACGCGCTAAGGGTAAACGGGTTCTCATGGTAACTCCTCCACCAGACGACCGGCCGCAACCGGCTGTTTTTTATGGCGCAGTTCGCCGTAGAAGTAAAATCCGACCCAGGCGAAGCAGAGCAGCGAGACACCAAACGCCAGCTGCATTGAACCCAGCGTGTCAGACACCAGGCCCTGCAGCGCCGGGACAAAGGCCGCGCCAACAATCGCCATCACGATAAACGCGCCTGCCACTTCAGTGTATTTATTATCGACCGTCGCCAGCGTACCGGCGTAGATCGTTGCCCAGCAGGGCCCAAACAGCACGCTGACAAAAACGGCGGCGTAGACGGCGGTAAAGTTCGGCACCAGCATCACATAAGCCAGCGTCAGCACGCCCAGCACCGAATAGGCGATCAGCACTTTCTCGGCACGGAAGCGGGTCATCAGGAAGTTCGCCACGAACTTGCCGATAAAGAAGCAGACGAAGCTGTAGATCATAAAGTTAGAGGCGTGACGTTCATTGGCCGCCCCCAGCGTCAGCGCCAGACGAATGGTAAATGACCAGACCGCCACCTGCATGCCGACATACAGGAACTGGGTCACAATGCCGCGTTTAAAGTGACGGTTAGCCGCCAGATAGCGGAAGGTCTCGCCCAGTGACGGCCGGGATGTCTCATTACTCTCTGGTTTGCAGCGCGGATAGCGGGTGAACATAAACAGCAGCATCACGACCACCAGCACCATCACCAGATATTTGTAAGGCTCCAGCGTGTGCTCCAGCATTGTCAGGCGGAAAGCATGCGCCTGCTCTGCCGTCATGGCTGCCATCTGACTCTCCAGACTGTCGCCATCCTGGAACACCAGATATTTACCCAGCACAATCCCCATCAGCGCACCGATCGGATAGAAGGTCTGGCTGACGTTGAGGCGCAGCGTCGCATGATCACGATGACCAATCATCGAGCTGTAGGTGTTGGCCGCCGTTTCCAGGAAACTCAGGCCAATGGCAATCGCAAAGATCGCCGCGAGGAATATGGTGTAGGTCGCCATGTGCGAAGCAGGATAAAAGGCGATACAGCCGGCAATGTAGAGCGCCAGACCGATCATAATCGCCATCTTGTAACTGGTTTTGCGGATCACCAGCGAGGCGGGGATCGCAATCAGAAAATAGCCGCCATAAAAGGCGCTCTGCACCAGCGCACTGGCGAAGTCGCTCAGGGCAAACACACTTTTAAACTGGGTAATCAGGATATCGTTGAGACTCGCTGCACAGCCCCAGAGCGGGAAGAGGCACGACAGCAGAATGAACTGGAACAGCGGCGTTTTATTCAGATAGCCATCAGATTGCTGAACAATTTTCTGTTGCATAGCAGAACCTCAGTTACGGTTGAGAAAACGCTGGAAAGTCTCTGCGTCGGGATAAGCGCGCTGCGTGCCGCGCCCGGTGACGCTGCAGGCGGCATAGGCCGACGCCTGTGTCATGGCGGCGGCCACATCGCCGGTTTTCACCAGCAGATAGGCAAAGCAGCCGATAAAGGCATCACCTGCGCCGCTGGTATCGACCGCCTGAACCGGCGTCGCGGCCACGCGATGCACCTTGTCGCCGCTCATCCAGACCGAGCCCCGGCTGCCCAGAGTAATGATCAGATTTTTAAGGCCGCGCTTCAGCAGCGACTGCCCCGCCAGGATCACCTCGTCATCGGTGCTGACGGGCAGGCCGGTGAGGATCTCCAGTTCGGTTTCGTTCGGCATAAAGAAGTCGCATTTGCAGGCGTAGTGAATATCCAGCGAAGCGACGGCCGGTGCCGGATTCAGGATCACGTTGATCTGATGCTGGCGGGCAAAATCGATGGCGTAATAGACCGTCTCCAGCGGGATCTCCAGCTGCAGGATGATCAGCTCACAGGCTTTCAGCGCCTCTGCCGCGTCGTCGATATCAGCCGGTTTCAGCTGCTGGTTGGCACCTTTGATAATCAGAATGCGGTTTTGCGACTGGTCATCGACAAAAATCGGTGCCACACCGCTGGAGGTGCCTGGTGCAGTGGTGACAAATCGCGTGTCCACGCCCTGCTGCTGCAGGTTCGCGACGGTGTTGGGCGCAAAGAGATCGTCGCCAACTTTGCTGACCATCATCACGCTGCCGCCCATTTTCGCCGCCGCAACCGCCTGGTTAGCGCCCTTACCGCCGCAGCCAATCGCAAAGTCAGGCGCTTCAAGGGTTTCGCCCGCTTTCGGCAGGCTGTTGGTATAGGTAATCAAATCGACCATGTTTGAGCCGATGACCGCAATTGTCATGACCATTTCTCCTGGATATTTTGCAAACTTCAAATGTTATTAAAGTCACAATAACCTTTCTTAAAAGTTAAATATGTGACAAAAACCACAACATGAGTGCGCAAAATCGACAATATGCGACAGGGAGCGGGATTTTAAGTGTTACTATTATAACAAAATAACATCATTGAGCCTGCTGGCTGAGCAATGTGAACGCCTGCGGCGATGAGCGGTAGTCACCGCACAGCGGAGGTTTGCGGGCCTTTCAGAATGCGGGTAAGATTGGTTGCCAGCCTGGCGGATGAGACGCAACTCATTAAAATCTGTGAGGTTTGTCGCGTATTGACGTCGGTTCCGGCGTCTTTCCTCCGCATTGCAGGATAGGTAAACAGAGATGACCATGGAAACCCGGCGCGACGAACGCATTCACAAGCTGACACAGGCGCTTAAACGCACCGATAAACTGCATCTCAAAGACGCGGCCCAGCTGCTGGGTGTCTCAGAGATGACGGTTCGCCGCGATTTAACCGAACCGGGCTCCAGCGTGGTGTTACTGGGCGGCTACATTGTCAGCGACCCAAAAAGTCATACCGGCCACTATTTTGTCAGCGATCAGCATGGGCAGAATGCGGCCAGAAAGCAGCGACTGGCGCAGGCGGCGGCCAGCCTGATTAACGAAAACGATACGGTCTTTTTCGATTGCGGCACTACCCTGCCCTATATCGTTGATGCGATTCCCGACACGCTGTCGTTCACTGCCATCTGCTGTGCTATGAACACCTTTCTGACGCTGAAAGAGAAACCTGGCTGTAACGTTATTCTCAGCGGCGGTGAATTTCATGCTGACAACGCTCTGTTTACACCGATTGGCGTACACACCATCCTGGACGATCTTTGTCCGACGCTGGCTTTGATCTCTGCGGCGGGTATCGACAAAGATCAGGGGGCGACCTGCTACAACACCAATGAACTGATGATGAAACATCACGCCATGCTGCGTGCCCGAACGTCGGTACTGGTGGCTGACAGCAGTAAATATGGCAAGGTGCTGCCTGCCCGCATTGCCGGGCTGCAGCGTTTTGACCTGCTGGTGAGTGACAGCGCACCCGATCAGGCGTTACAGAACTGGCTGGCGCAGCAGGCGATACCGCTTCGCCTGCCCTGAGCCTGCCTCTGCCGTCATTTCAGCGATTACGCGCGGAAATCAGACAGTTATTTCATACGTTGTCCGGCATCACCGCCCTCAGGGCATTATTCGCCGCCCCCCGGCTGGGATTAAACGGTGAAAAAGGCTAAACTTCGACATCATTCCAACGACCAACAGACCCAGAGGCTCAATCCAACGTGGCTCAATTCGTCTATAGCATGCATCGCGTCGGCAAAGTGGTTCCGCCGAAGCGACATATCCTGAAAAACATCTCGCTCAGCTTCTTCCCCGGCGCAAAAATCGGCGTACTCGGCCTGAATGGCGCGGGTAAATCTACCCTGCTGCGCATCATGGCCGGCATCGATAAAGATATCGAAGGGGAAGCGCGTCCGCAGCCAGGCATCAAGATTGGCTACCTGCCGCAGGAGCCGCAGCTTAACCTTGAACACACCGTGCGCGAGTCGGTTGAAGAAGCGCTGTCAGAAGTAGTTGGCGCACTGAAACGTCTCGACGAAGTTTATGCGCTCTATGCCGAAGAGGATGCAGACTTCGACAAGCTGGCCGCTGAGCAGGGCCGTCTTGAAGAGATCATCCAGGCGCACGATGGTCACAACCTGAATACCCAACTGGAACGTGCTGCCGATGCGCTGCGCCTGCCAGACTGGGACGCGAAGATCGCCACCCTTTCCGGTGGTGAACGTCGCCGCGTCGCCCTCTGCCGCCTGCTGCTGGAAAAACCAGACATGCTGCTGCTGGACGAACCGACGAACCACCTGGACGCCGAATCTGTCGCCTGGCTGGAGCGCTTCCTGCATGACTTCGAAGGCACTGTGGTCGCGATTACGCATGACCGTTACTTCCTGGATAACGTGGCAGGCTGGATTCTGGAACTTGACCGCGGTGAAGGTATTCCGTGGGAAGGCAACTACTCCTCCTGGCTGGAGCAGAAAGATGCGCGTCTGGCTCAGGAAGCTTCTTCTGAAGCCGCGCGTCGTAAGTCGATTGAGAAAGAGCTGGAGTGGGTGCGCAAAGGGCCAAAAGGCCAGCAGTCTAAAGGCAAAGCCCGTCTGGCTCGCTTTGAAGAGCTGAACAACACGGACTACCAGAAGCGTAACGAAACCAACGAACTGTTTATTCCGCCAGGTGCCCGTCTGGGTGACAAAGTGCTGGAAGTCAGCAATCTGCGTAAGTCATATGGCGACCGTGTGCTGATTGACGATCTCTCGTTCTCAGTACCGAAAGGGGCAATTGTCGGGATTATCGGTCCTAACGGCGCGGGTAAATCGACGCTGTTCCGCATGATGTCCGGTCAGGAACAGCCTGATTCCGGCAGCATTGTGCTGGGCGAGACGGTGAAACTGGCGTCCGTCGATCAGTTCCGCGACAGCATGGATAACTCCAAAACCGTCTGGGAAGAAGTTTCCGGTGGTCAGGACATCATGCGTATCGGTAACACCGAGATGCCAAGCCGCGCCTATGTTGGCCGCTTTAACTTTAAAGGCGTCGATCAGGGCAAACGCGTTGGCGAACTGTCGGGTGGTGAGCGTGGTCGTCTGCACCTCGCGAAACTGCTGCAGGTTGGCGGCAACATGTTGCTGCTCGATGAACCGACCAACGACCTGGATATCGAAACCCTGCGCGCGCTGGAAAACGCCCTGCTGGAGTTCCCGGGCTGTGCCATGGTCATCTCGCATGACCGCTGGTTCCTGGACCGTATCGCGACGCACATCCTGGATTACCAGGATGAGGGTAATATCGAATTCTTCGAAGGTAACTTTACCGAATATGAAGAGTACAAGAAGCGTACTCTCGGCGCCGACGCACTGGAGCCGAAGCGCATCAAGTACAAGCGTATGACGAAGTAATCGAATAAACGGGCGGCAGCGATGCCGCCCTTTTTGATGGTTCACTCAGCGATAAAACTCTCTGAACACCGGTGACTGCAGCGCAAACTCAATAAAGCGCGCCAGCGCAGGCGAATTCAGTTTACGGCCCGGATAGACCAGCCACAGCTCATTTCCCTCGACTTCCCATTCCGGCAGCACCGGCACCAGCCGGGGATCCGCCATCGCCCCATCGGTCAGAAAGTGCGGCAGCAGCGTAATGCCTGCATCGCCCAGCGCCGATTCGCGCGCATAGAGTAAATTGTCGGTGAGATGGCCAGGCGGCAGCAGCCAGCGGTAGAACGCGCCATCACGCTGCAATACCCATTCATTCCATGCGCGATGCGCGATACAGCGGTGAGCTGACAGCTGCTGCGGGTGAAGCAGCGGCGGGTGCTGATTAAGATAGTGCTGCGAAGCCACCAGCAGTCGTGGGCAGTTGCCTATCCGGCGGCCAATCAGCGAGGACTCCTGCGGCTGACCGGTGCGCAGCGCCACATCAAAGCCCTCCTGTACCAGATCCCGCATCTCATCGGAAATCGAGACATCCAGCGTCACATCAGGATAGAGACGCAAAAACGCTGCATTACAGCGCGCCAGCAGTGTGGCCCCAATGCCCGCCGGACTGGTGATGCGCAGACGCCCGCTGGGGTTTTCACGCAGGCTGGCGATAGCCTGATCGGCGCGTTCACTGGCCTGCATCATCTCCTGACAATGCAGCAGATAGCGCTCACCGGCAAAAGTCAGATTGAGCTGGCGGGTGGTGCGATTCAGCAAACGAATCCCCAGCCGCTGCTCCAGCTGGCTGATACGCTGACTGACACTGGATTTAGGCAGGCCTGCGCGTTCTGCCGCGCCGGTAAAGCTGCCGCACTCCGCCACCAGCGCAAACAGCGCCATGTCCTGCCACTGACGAAATGCCATTGTTCACCTCAGACGAACACTCTATGAAAGATTGTCCATCTTATCACCGTTAAAATCAGGTTCTACACTTAAGGCCTGTCTTCATCATTACAGCTGGTCTTGCCATAAAGAGTATGTACACCGGCTCCCGACCAGGCTGTCAGAGAAAAGAGCCAGACTCTTTGCTTAACTACACAGGAAAACGTTATGTCTATTCGCGCTATCGCAATTAATCCCGAAAATCCTGAACACTTTACTGAAATTTTCCCTGAAACCCCCACGCCAGGCGAGTATGACCTGCGTGTCGAGGTCAAAGCCGCCTCGGTCAACCCGGTTGATACCAAGGTGCACAAAGGGGCGAAGAAGAACGGCTTACAGCAGCCACGTATCCTGGGCTGGGATGCCAGCGGCGTTGTGCTGGAAGTGGGCAGCTCAGTCAGCAACTTTAAGCCTGGCGATGAAGTCTTCTACGCCGGCGATCTGACCCGTCCAGGCAGCAACAGCACTGAGCAGCTGGTGGACTCACGCATCACCGGCCATAAGCCAGAGAGTCTGGACTGGGCACAGTCTGCCGCGATCCCACTGACGGCCCTGACCGCATGGGAAGGTTTATTTGAACGACTGAACCTGGAGACGGCATCGGAAGATCAGACTCTGCTGATCGTTGGCGGCGCAGGTGGTGTTGGATCACTGGCGATCCCCCTGGCGAAGCTGCGCAGCAAAGTGAAGATCATTGCGACTGCCTCGCGTGAAGATTCCGCCCAGTGGTGCCGCGATCGCGGAGCCGATGTGGTGATCAATTACAAAGATATGATCGGTGAGCTGGAGAAACAGGGCATTAAGCAGGTTGATTATATTTTCTGCCTGAACGATACCGACGGTCACTGGGAGACGATGGCGAAGCTGATCGCACCACAGGGTCATATCTGCACCATCGTGGAAAACGAACATCCGCTGTCGATGGATCAACTGAAGCTGAAGAGTGCGGCACTGCATTTCGAGCTGATGTACACTCGCAGCATGTTTAATACCCCGGATATGGCGCGTCAGGGCGAGATTCTGGATGCGGTATCGGCATTGCTGGATGAAGGTAAACTGCAAACCACGCTGAGCGAAACGCTGCACGGCTTAAGCGTTGAGACGTTAACTGCCGCCCATCAGCGCGTGCTGGAAGGCCACATGCGCGGCAAAGTGGTCATGGTCTATTAATGCGCTGACCCGGCTGCCGTGCGGCAGACCGGGTCACAGCTGGCGTTACGGCTGGGCGTTTTTCTCGCCCAGCATCGCTTTGACCAGCTCAATGCAGCGCAGGAACCGCGCGTCATAATCATCTTCCTGCACGTGCAGGAATTCGATGTTGTTTTCACGCAACATTGTCACCAGCATCGACTGAAACTCCCGCCGATCCACGGAACTGCCCAGACTGCGCAGTCCATCTGCGACCCAGGGCACGTTATTCTCTAACAGAATCACCAGATCAAAACGGTATTCATCGATCAGTGCCTGCACAAAGGGATGTTCGCGCCCTTCATACTTCAGACAGAATGCCTGCGTGGTCACAAAATCGGTGTCGATAAACGCCACTTTGTTGGCGTATTTAACGGCAAAATCGATGTACTGTGCCTGACCCAGCGCGATCTTGTCGTAATCGGAATATTGCAGCGCCATTTCGTCACCGCCCAGATGGGAGAAGACATAGTCGCGGCCATATTCCCAGGCGCTGGTGGTGTTAAAGATGTTGGCGAGCTTATTCACCAGCGTCGATTTACCGCTCGACTCGCCGCCGAGAATCGCCACGGTGCGCACAAAGAACGGCTTCACTTCCGTAGGAATGTAATCCCAGAAGCGGAACGGATCCTGACGAATCTGCGCGCCACTGATGCTCATAAAGGATCGGTTGGGATCGACCAGCACGGTCTGAATGCCAAGGTGCTGCTGATACATCTCCGCATCGGGCGCTTCACTGGTGTAGATGCAATCAGGTGCAATGCCGTGCTCGCTCAGAAACGCGCTGACGCCCTTGCTCCAGACATCCCAGCCATGCGGATAGGGTTCAATCCCCTCCTCATCAAAGGCGTGGATGCGGATATTTTTCTGATACTTAAAGGTCTGCAGCAGCCAGCGCAGGCGATCGCTGACCGTAGGCTGCTGTGACATCGCGCTGTTCTCAAACAGTTCACGGTCACGCGGCTCGTCATAACCCATAATGATATGCAGCTCATCCACCTGACTGCAGGCGCGCTGAATCAGATAGATATGGCCGGTGTGCAGCGGATAAAACTTACCAAATACCACGCCCACCGTTTTATCGCGGCGCGGAAATTCAAGGCCCAGGAATCGGTGAAGCGCCTCCAGTTTTTGCGCGCTGGGGCTTTTGATTTTGGCATTGAGCAACTGGCTCAGATAGCCTTTGGTCATGCCGCTGGCATCAGCGACCTGTTGCAGCGTATGGCCCTGCTGGCGAATAGCCGTTTTCAGATAATCAAACGACGACATGTCGTGCCTCCTGCATCAATGCGGTTAAGGTGGGAGCGGCCTGCCCGCGACGCCGGCTGGCAGGCCGCAGGCGCATTACAGATCGTCCAGAATCGCCAGCGCATCGGCCAGCTTCTTCGCGCTGAAAACCTGCATCCCGGCAATCGGTTTTTTCGGTGCATTCCCTGCCGGTACAATGGCGCGTTTGAACCCATGCTTCGCCGCTTCAGAGATGCGCTCCTGACCGCTGGGCACCGGACGGATCTCACCGGCCAGTCCCACTTCGCCGAAGATCACCAGATCCTGCGGCAACGGACGATCGCGCAGGCTCGACACCATCGACAGCATCAGCGCCAGGTCCGCACTGGTTTCGGTGACTTTAACACCACCAACCACGTTGACGAATACATCCTGATCCGCCATCTGCAATCCGCCATGACGATGTAAAACGGCCAGCAGTATCGCCAGGCGGTTCTGCTCCAGACCCACCGCAACGCGGCGTGGGTTGCCCATCATAGAGTGATCGACCAGCGCCTGAATCTCCACCAGCAGTGGACGCGTGCCTTCCCACAGCACCATCACCGAGCTGCCAGAGGTAACCTCTTCGCCCCGTGACAGGAAGATAGCGGACGGGTTGCTGACTTCACGCATGCCCTGCTCTGTCATGGCAAACACCCCCAGCTCATTGACCGCACCGAAGCGGTTTTTATGGCTGCGAAGGGTGCGGAAACGGGAGTCGGCATCGCCATCCAGCAGCACCGAACAGTCGATACAGTGCTCCAGCACTTTCGGCCCGGCCAGTGAGCCATCTTTAGTCACGTGACCGACCATGATGATCGCGACGCCGCGCGTTTTAGCGAAGCGCGTCAGGTAAGCGGCGGTTTCGCGCACCTGCGCGACGCTGCCGGGTGATGACTGGATCTCCGCCATGTGCATCACCTGGATCGAGTCGATCACCATCAGTTGCGGCTGCTCCTGTTCGGCGATGAGGCAGATCTGCTCAATGCTGGTTTCCGACAGCATATTGACATTTTCGGTGGGTAATCCCAGACGATGGGCGCGCATCGCAACCTGTTGCAGTGACTCTTCACCGGTGACGTACAGGGTTTTCATCCCCTCAGACAACCGGCACATCACCTGCAGCAGCAGCGTGGATTTCCCCGCACCAGGACTGCCGCCAATCAGAATGGCGCTGCCCGGCACCACCCCGCCGCCCAGCACCCGGTCAAACTCTTTGAAGCTGGTCGAGAAGCGCGGTAACGCCTCCAGGCTGATTTCAGAGAGCTTCTGCACCCGGCTGGTTCCGGCGCTGCCGGCATAGCCACTCAGGCGCTCGTTACGCGCAGCAGCAGGCGAGGCAGCAATGCGCACCTCGGTGATGGTGTTCCAGGCGTGACAGGCGCTGCATTGGCCCTGCCAGCGTGGGTAATCTGCGCCACATTCGTTACAGACAAATGCGCGTTTTGCCGCTTTGGCCAAATCAATACCTCAGTTAACGCTCTTCGTGGATCAGGCTGCCGGTAAGGATGCAGAACACCCCCATTAAATCGGCATGGCGAATGGTGACCGCGGTCTGCTCATTCACCTTAGGTTTAGCATGGAACGCAATGCCCAGCGCTGAGGCTTTGATCATCAGCAGGTCATTGGCACCATCGCCGATCGCCACCGTCTGTTCCGGCGCGATATTAAAACGCTCCGCCAGCTTCTTCAGGGTATCGGCTTTGTATTGTGCGTCGACAATCGGACCCAGCACGTTGCCGGTCAGTTTGCCGTCGCGAATTTCGAGTTCATTGGCCACCACCGCCGACAGATGCAGCTTGTCGCGCAGGTATTCAGCGTAATAGGTAAAGCCGCCAGAAGCGATAGCAATCTGCCAGCCCAGCGCCTGCAGCTTCTGCGTCAGCGTCGTTAAGCCTGGCATTAATGGCAGAGCATCACGCACCTGTTTCAGGATATTGGCATCTGCGCCCTGCAGCGTGGCGACGCGCTGACGCAGGCTGGCGGTGAAGTCGAGTTCGCCGCGCATCGCACGCTCCGTGACTTCCGCCACCTGCTCGCCGCAGCCCGCCAGTTTTGCAATCTCATCGATGCACTCGATCTGAATCGCGGTCGAGTCCATATCCATCACCAGCAGGCCTGGCGTCTTGAGATGCGGGATTTTGCCCAGCGGCGCAACATCCAGCCCGGCATCGTGCGCCAGCTTGCTGGCAAACGGCGTCAGCGATCCTGCCAGACGAATCACCTGATACTCATCGACATTCCAGGCACTGACGATCACCATCGCGGCACCCAGCTGGTGCTGGTAATCGGTGAGCCGTTGCTTGTCCAGCCCGCGGCCATACAGCAGCCAGCCGGTGCGGCCAGCGCGATAATCCAGCGGCATCACTTCATCACCGCTAAGAGAAAGGGGCAAACCCGGCCAGAGGGAAACATCGGCGGGAAGATCGCACCAGGTTAAACGATTTGGCATCAGAGCTCCTGTAGGGACAACAAAACCACGCAAGAGGCTACCTTGTCTGCGCCGCTTCTGGCAACATAATCTCCAGGCTTTCTGTTGTGATATGACCCGGATGAGTAATGGCTAAAACCGCACTGAAATTTCGCTTACATCGGACCGTGATCGTTCTGATCTCCATGGCGCTGCTGGTTGTGCTGATGCAGGGCGCATCATGGTTCAGTCTTGGTCATCAGGCGGCGCGTTCTGAACAGGTCGAGGAGCTGGCACATACACTGACCAGCCAGGTGGCGTTTAGTCTTAAGCCGTTGATGGACAACAGTGAAAATAACCGCACTCAGATAGAAGCCATTCTTAACCAGATGACGGCTAACAGTCGTATTCTGGATGCGTCGGTGTATGACGGCGACGGCAGTCTGGTGGCGCACAGCGGTGAAAATATTAATGTGCGTGATCGGCTGGCGCTCGATGGTCAGCGCGCAGGCAGCTATTTCAACCATCAGATTGTGCAGCCGCTGGCCGGGAGCGATGGCCCGCTGGGCTTCCTGCGCGTGACGCTGGATACCCACGTGCTGGTCACCGACTCGCATCAGGTCGATAACACCACCAATATTCTGCGTCTGATGATGCTGCTGGCACTGGCGATCGGCATTATTCTCTCCCGCACCCTGCTGCGCCATCGCCGCACCCGCTGGCAGCAGTCGCCGTTCCTGCTTACCGCCAGCACCCCGGTGAAAGAGGACCGGGATGAGGACGACGAGAAGAAAGAGTAGTGTTCTGCGCTGCGGTAAAGATAAAACGAGAAAGGCCCGCTGTGTGGGCCTCAGACTGCTGACAAACCCTGGCCTGATCGCTGTGAGACCGAGCCTGCGCAGGAAAGCGGGTCAGATCGGAAAGTCGCTTACGCCAATCCCTGGCCCGCTCGGCCCGCGCCCTCCATGGCGCGGGACGCTTTCCTCCCCTGACCCGGTTCCCTGCGTATTGAGCTAATCCATCGTTGCCAGATGTGCCTTGATTTGAATTTTTCAGCAGTCTGAAAGCACGCAATGCGGGCCTTTTTAGTGGAAAAATGTGGATTTGCGAGGCGTGTTCCGTTAGCCAATCAACAACGCTTCCAGCTCACCCAGCGATTTAACCTGCCAGGTGGGTTTAATATGTTCTGGCAGCGGTCGGGTGCCATGATCGAGCCAGCAGGTTTTCACTCCCGCGTTCATCCCGCCCAGAATGTCTGACTCTGGCGTATCCCCCACCATCAGCACCCGCTCACGATCCGGATTGCCCATCAGCTCCAGCGCGTAGTCAAAAATCGCGGCCGCCGGTTTTGGCACGCCAACCTGCTCAGAGATTACCAGCGCCGAGAAGTAATCACGGAAGCCGGTGCGCTCCAGACGCGTCTGCTGCAGCGCGGTAAAGCCGTTGGTGATGATCCCCATCTTTACCTTGCCATGCAGCAGGTTCATCAGGCTGACCGCGCCCGGCAGCGGCGTGCAGATCTCGCCCATCGCGCTGAGGAAGCCGCTGTTGAGGGTCTCTGGTGCCACGCTGAGCTTTTCGCTCCAGTGGTTGAAACGCTGAGTCTGCAACTGTAACGCTGAGATGGCGCCGTTCTGATAATCGACCCACAGCGGCTTGTTGATCGCCTGATAATCGCTGTAATCCTGGTCGGTGAACTGCACGTCATAGCCGGCGAACAGGCGCTGCAAACCGGCATAGGCGTCGAAATGGAAAAGGGTATCATCCGCATCAAACAGGATGCAGTCCCAGTTATCTATCATTAAAACTCCTTAACACCACTACGGCGTCAGGGCCATGAGAATGGCATCTTCACGACCGCTGGCGGTGGGATAATAGTTGGGGCGACGACTGACCTGATTGAATCCAAGCTGCTCATAGAGCGCAATGGCGGGCAGGTTCGAGGCCCGCACTTCCAGCCACAGCGTCAGCACGTTGCGTTTGATCAGCTCATCGATCAGATGCTGCAACAGCTGGCGGCCATATCCCCGGCGCTGAAAGTCAGGATCGACCGCGATGTTAAACAGCGAGGCTTCGTCCAGCACCACCTGAGTAATGGCAAAGGCGACCATTTTGCCGTCGGCGTCGAGACGTAAATTAATAAAGCGCTCGCCCTGATTGCTGGCAAACGTCTTTTCACTCCAGGGAAACGCGTGGCTACGACGCTCAATGGCAAAGGCCTGCGCCAGGTCGTCAGGGGTGAGTAAAGAGATGGCTGTCATGGTTACACATCTGTTGCCAGAGCGCGCGTTTGGCGACGCCGCTGCTGATCAGTTCATTGAAAGAGGCGCTGGTTAATGCCACGCCATTAAAAGTCTGTTCGCTCTCTACGCCGAGCAGCCAGCCCGCGCAGTTCAGCGTTTCCGGCAGCATCTGCAGCTGATCCGGCGTCACGGTCATTACCTGAGCGGGTTGCAGATTGAGGGTATGCAGCACATCGCGCATCAGCGGTTCATGCAGACCGGGTGGCGCGTCAGCGACAATAATTAACTGCGTGTCCGGTGCCAGCGTGACGGCAATTTCGCCCTGAAGCACGCGCGGGCGGCGCAGCTGATACTGCGTAATTCCCATTTGCTGTAAAAGCCAGTCGCGCCTGGACGTCATGGTGTTACCTGTTCTGCTAGCTGAATGCGACGCTATGCTAGCAAACCCATCGAACATGCGCCAACAAACCACTATAATCCCCGCTCAGATCTTACAGGAGCCCTACATGTCTGCTTTTACCCCGGCCAGCGAAGTCATTCTGCGCCACAGTGATGAATTTACCGCCCGCCATGTTTTATTTGCTGGCGATCTGCAGGATGACCTGCCCGCTCAGCTGGAAACCGCCTCATCCCGCGTTCACACCCAGCAATATCATCACTGGCAAAACCTGAGCCGCCGTATGGGCGAGCAGGCGCGTTACGGAATGGTTGCGCAGCCGGAAGATGTGCAGGGATGCGATACCCTGGTCTACTTCTGGACCAAAAATAAGCCGGAAGTACAGTTCCAGCTGGAGAACCTGCTCTCGATGCTGCCAGTGGGCTGCGACGTGTTCGTGGTGGGTGAAAACCGCAGCGGCGTCCGCAGTGCCGAAGGCATGCTGGAGTCGTGGGTGAAGCTGGAGAAGATCGACAGCGCGCGTCGCTGTGGTCTCTATCATGGTCGCCTCGACAAACAGCCTGCATTCGATGCCAGCACCTTTGGTCATCAGTATCAGCTGGAAGGTCTGACCATTCACACTCTGCCTGGCGTCTTCAGCCGTGACGGTCTGGATAGCGGCAGCGCCCTGCTGCTGTCGACCTTTACCCCGCACACTAAAGGTAAAGTGCTGGATATGGGCTGTGGCGCAGGCGTAATTGCCGCCTCACTGCCTGCCCGTTCGCCTAAAGTACGCCTGTGGCTGTGCGACGTGCATGCCGCAGCCATTGAAGCGAGTAAATTGACGCTGGCCGCCAATGGCATCGAGGGCGAAGTTTTCGCCAGCAACGTCTTCTCTGACGTGACCGGCCGTTTCGACATGATTATCTCTAACCCGCCGTTCCATGAAGGCACCCAGACCAGCCTCGACGCCGCACAGGCGCTGATCCGGGGAGCAGTAAAGCACCTGAACACCGGTGGCGAACTGCGTATTGTTGCGAACACGTTCCTGCCTTATCCGCAGGTGCTGGATGAAGCTTTCGGCAGCCACGAAGTCATCGCACAGACCGGCCGCTTTAAAGTTTATCGCGCCGTCTATGGTCGTGGTGCCAAAACACGATAAGGGCTTTTAACGTCATTAATCGCGTTGCCGGGCTGAAAACGTTGCTTTTTACAGCGATCGTTTCAGCCCGACGAAATAGTTGTTGACGCAAAGAGTAAAATCTCTAGAATGCGCCTCCGTGGTTGTAACATTCTCAGGATGTTACGGGTATGCGAAGGTGGCGGAATTGGTAGACGCGCTAGCTTCAGGTGTTAGTGTCCTAACGGACGTGAGGGTTCAAGTCCCTCTCTTCGCACCAAAATCACATGTTTCATATCGCGAGCACTGCGCGAAGGTGGCGGAATTGGTAGACGCGCTAGCTTCAGGTGTTAGTGTCTTAACGGACGTGAGGGTTCAAGTCCCTCTCTTCGCACCATTGCGGTGATATGAACAGACAACTCGATGCGAAGGTGGCGGAATTGGTAGACGCGCTAGCTTCAGGTGTTAGTGTCTTAACGGACGTGAGGGTTCAAGTCCCTCTCTTCGCACCAACGTTGTCATCCTCTGGCTTTCCTGCTGGTCTCAGCTGCATTGTTGCAGCGTCGCTTTATCCCTTTCCTGTTTTGTTTTTTTCGCGTGGCATTCACTTTCCCGGTCGCGACACCCTGAACACCCGCTTTACGCCTGTATTAACTCAGATGAAAATTCACAGAGACTGCCGCCAGTCCGCCCGCTAACGCCAGGCACGAAGGCAATAACAGATAGTGACGCAGACGCTGGTTAAATAGCATGACGACAGTCAGCAGCAGCGCAACTGTCATCACCAGTCGCCACTGGCTGAAGCTGGGTTCCCATAATGCGAACAGCGGCAGCGCGATGCAGGGCAACAATACGCCCCACGCACTATCCAGTTTTTTACCCAGCGCCCAACTGACGCCCCACAAACCGCAGGCCGCAATAATCGCTATTCCCATGACGCAAACCTCAAATGATAAGCATTCCCATTATCATATGTCAGTTTTGCTTTGCTTGCAGCCTGTTTTTGTCACGCCTGGCAACGAAGATGACAGACCAGTTGGAAAATGCTAGATTGCGACCGATAACACCTTTAATAACAGCACCAGCAATAATTTGCTCACTGTCTGGCACAACCTGTTTATGCCGGCTTGCGCTTTGGTATTTCAGGGTCGTCACGAGTATTTATAATGAAATTACAATCATATGAAGAACTGAAACAGAGTAAATACCGGCTTTCAGTGATGCTTTTTCTGTTTTTAAATATCGCCGTTTCGCTATTTTATCTGCTGCCAATAATGAGCAATGAGAAAATCGATACCACGTTGCCGGTAATTTGTGTCGCGTCTTTTAGCGGCATAATGTTAATTACCCATTTAATATGGTCTAAAGTAAAACTTCCCCTTTTAAATCCTGTCGCGCTGGTGCTGGGCGCGCTCTGGGCCTGGCACATTAATTATCGTTTTCATCAGGTATTCTATTTTGATGGCGGCTTTCTTATTATCAGTTTGATCAGTGTGTTATTTATTAGTGCCATCGCCCTGAGCGATTATCTGGGGGCTTTTTGTCTTCATGTCGCGCCACCGGTGCTCACCGTATTACTGCTTGATAATGGGCAGCATCTGCCGCTGATTCTGCTGACCATTATGCTGCCGCTGATTGGTTTCTCACTCCAGCATCTTATGCGTCGCCGTGCCGACAACTTTACCCTGCGGCTGATGCACCAACTCTATGAAGAGAAAGAGACCTTCAGTGACCTCAGCATGCTCGACCCACTGACCGGACTGTATAACCGTCGTGGCCTGAAGAACCGACTGGACAATATTCTGGAAAACCATGCTGGCAGCCACTATGTGCTGCTGCTGGATATCGATCACTTCAAAGCCTACAACGATAATTATGGGCATGCGATGGGTGATCAGGCACTGGCGCGGGTCTCTGTGGCTATTCGGGATGCAGTCCGTTCACGCGATGTCGTCACCCGCTATGGCGGCGAAGAGTTTCTGGTGTTAATGACCAATGTGAACAGCTCCATCGCCATGAAACTGGCAGAGCGCATCCGTCAGTATGTGCTGGATTTAGAAATACCCCATCTTTTTAATGAGACTGTTTCAACCCACGTCACCATCAGCGCCGGCATTGCGCCTATCTACGATAATGATTTTGATCAGGCGGTAGCCAATGCTGACAGCGCATTATATGTGGCTAAGAATCAGGGCCGGAATACCATTCTTGCCTGGGAAGATCTTCCGCGAAAACAGCATGAGACCTTAACTGAACCTGCCTGATTAAGCACAACTCGGCTGGTAATAACCCTGACATTGCCGCGCTATGGCCGGTTCTGCACTGCGCAGACGGGTTTGTTCGCTGATCGCATTCCCCACCCAATCCCCGATGGCAGCGACGTTTTTTTACGCGACTTGTAGAGTTAATCAATAACGATTATCATTTGCTTTCTTATCTACACTTTTCGCGAGTCGTCATGGCAACCGTTTCAGCTCAGGAACAGCGTTTCAACGCTCAGTCGATGATCTTTCGGCAGAATGACCGTCCACTGGCGGAAAGTCTGCACGAGCAGCTGCAGCAACAGCGTAGTTATCTTCTTGATTCTGTTAAATTCAGCCAGCCCGCTCCGCACGACACGCAGACACTCGTTGCCTGGTCACAATCAGAGGCTTTTGCCCAGCTTATCCAGCGCTACAGCGATTATCTCTATCGCGATCATCCTGATGCGGTTCGTGAAGCAAAGCCGGTGCTCTCTCTGTGGGCGCAATGGTATTTTGGCCTGCTGCTGCCCCCGATGATCATGGCGTTGTTACAGGAGTCGCGCGCGCTGGACTGCTCACCAGAGCATATTCGTGTCGGTTTTCATGAGAATGGTCATCCGGCCACGTTCTGGATTGATGTGCAGGAGGATGAAGAAGCCCGCTATCTTAACCCTCAGCAGCGCATTGATCGGCTGATTCAGCAGCATCTGATCCCGGTGGTTAATGGTATTACTCAGCATGGTGATATCAACGCCCGACTCATCTGGAACAACATGGGCTACTCATTGCAGTGGTTTCTGGGTGAGCTGAAAAGTCAGATCGATGAGACGCTGGTGCTGCAACTGGAGCAGGCGCTATTCTTTAACCAGAAACTGCTGGATGGCAGCGAAAATCCGCTCTACCGCACCATGATCATGCGTAATGGCGAACTGGTCCGTCGCAGCTGTTGCCAGCGGTATCGCATTCCTGATGTCGAACAATGCGGCAATTGCACCCTGAGCGGCAGCTAAACAGACGTAATTACCACGAATTCTCCGTTTATCTCGTTTACAGGCACTGAGGCTTGTGGCAATTTTTACGCCTTCGATCAGCCTGGAGAGAAAGATGAGTCTGGAGTCCGTGCGCCAGTTCTTTGCCGAACACGCCCCTGAAATTGAAATTATCGAGCTGGCAGAAAGCACTGCAACGGTCGGAATGGCTGCGCGCGCCCATGGCGTGACGCCAGGAGAGATTGCGAAAACCCTGTCACTGAAAGTGAAAAACGACGTCGTGCTGATTGTGACACGCGGCGATGCCCGGCTGGACAATCGCAAGCTGAAAGCCGCGCTAGGCGCAAAAGCGCGGATGCTGAGCGTTGATGAGGTTATTAACTGGACCGGCCATCCGGTTGGCGGCGTCTGTCCGTTCGGTCTGGAGAATCCGCTGACCGTTTACTGTGATGTCTCACTGCGCAGTTTCGACGAAGTGTTACCCGCCGCTGGCGCTATCCACAGTGCCGTCCGCATCTCGCCACAGCAGATGGCTGAGCTGACCAACGCCCGCTGGATCGACGTGTGCGAAGCGATGTAATGCTTTGCATCTCTTGATCCAGCCCTGATGCTGCACACCTCCTGACAGCGTTTATCAGCCTTTGAGGGTCATTGCCGCATCATGCAAACCTATCAGGCGCGCCAGTAAGCGGGTGAGTTAATCGCCCATCGCAGTCAGCCGCTTAAAGGCTTCTTCGATGATCGACAACAGCATCGTGTTATCGACGCGGTGCAGCACATGAACCCATGCGCCGCAGTGCTCAGGTACGCCGACAGCAAGCCGTAGCGGCTGACGATAACGCCAGCTTTTACCGCGCGTTGCACCGGGACGTAGCTCGATATCGACACGGTAATCGATGCCAGACGCGACCCGCTGGTTCAGCAGCCAGGCCACAACCAGTGCATCGTGGATCCAGCATCCCGCCAGTTGACGCGTTTCCATGGAATAGTTGATCCATGGACGCAGCGTGTCTCGCACAAAATCGGCCAGCGGATGATCGACAGCAGTAAGACGGGTGAGATCCTGCTGGGTCAGCAGCGTCTGCGTGGTGACATCCATTGGCACCAGCGTCACGGCGGCACCGCTGTGCAATACCTGATGCGCAGCCTCCGGATCCAGGCCAAAATTGGTGTCTTTGATATAATCATCCAGCGTAAACACGCCACCCATGATGACAATTTCTGCCACAGAGTCTGCCATGGCAGGATAGCGCTGCATTGCCAGCGCCACATTCGTCAGCGGACCAATCGCCACCAGGGTAATTTCGCCCGGATTGTCGCAAATCAGTTTGCCCATCGCGTCAGCGGCATCATACGCATCCGCTGCAATATCTGCTGGTTGACGCACGCCCTTCCACAGCTCACTCAGCGCAAGCTGATTGACCCGATTATCCAGCGTTTCACGCCACGGCGCAGGATCTTCCTGTAACGCCTGCGTCGCACCCTGGATGACCGGAACAGACGATCCCAGCCGGACAATCAGATCTTTGGCGACGCGCGCGCCCACGTCGCTGGGTGTATTGCCCGCCACGGTAGTGATTAATTCCAGCGACAGTGCAGGTGAAGCTAATGCCAGCGCAATCGCCAGCCCATCATCGGTGTTGGCACCCGCGATACCGTTGCCGGGATCGCAATCAATAATGATTCTTTTCATATTTTTTATACATTAACTCTGACTTTGCGGCTGGCAACCGCAGGATTCACCGATTTCAAGATAGTGTGGAAACTCCTTCAATTGCGCTTCGCTCTCTCCCTCTTTCAGCATCTGAATCGCAGAGCGGGCCATGTCACGCAGTGGCTGGCGCACAGTCGTTAATGTCGGGACATGAAATGACGAGTGATTGGTTCCGTTAAAGCAGACCAGCGCCACATCCTGTGGCACCCGAATCTGATGTTCGGAAAAGGCGCGAAGCGCACCAATCGCCTGACCTTCGTTACTGGTAAACAGTGCACGCGGCACACAACCCCGCGCGATCATAGCCTGCGCTGCCTCGTAGCCACCCTGAGGGGTGTAGCTGGCGGGAAACATCAGCGACTCATCAATGGGCAGGCCACGATCCTGCATTGCATCACGCCAGCCCTGGATGCGATCCTGTGCATTGAGCATATCGACCGGACCGCTGATAATGCCGACCTGCTGATAGCCGTGACTTAACAGATGCGCCGTTACCTGCCAGGCGGCCTGACGTTCATTCACCCGCAGCATGTTAACGCCCGGCTGTGGCTCAACCCGCTCCAGCATCACCAGCGGCGTACCGCTGGCTTTAATCAAATCAATGTAAGGATGGCGATCGACGCTGTTGTAAAACAGCCCATCCACCTGACGGTTAAGCAGTCCCTGAATTAACTCCAGTTCTCGCCTGCGGTCATCACCGGCATCTCCCAGCAGCATAACGTGACCGTGGTTCATCGACTCCTGCAGCAACATGTGCGCCATGGAGGCGACAAAAGGATTGCCGATATTAGGCACCACCAATCCAAAGGTCTTGGTATTACCGGATGCCAGTGCGCGTGCTGCGGCATTTGGCCGGTAACCCGTCGCTTTAATCGCTTCAAGTACCCGCTGACGGGTGGCCTCAGCGACCGGACGCGGCCCGTTGTTAATGACATAACTGACGACTGCCACTGAGGTGCCTGCCGCTTTCGCAACTTCTCTGCGGGTCACTTTTCCCGTTAATGACTTAGGCACATCATGTCCCTCCATAAAAACAGGCCGCTTTACACGGCCTGCTGGTTGTCGCTCTCTTCTGGCAGATGAGATCCTCAGGTACTGCTAGATGGCATCTTCAGGCAGATTCAGATTTCGCCCTCGCGTCTCAGGCGCGACAAAGGTAGTAAAGAATCCAATGGCGGCCATTGCCGAGAAATAGACTGCAATCGGCCACCAGTGACCGGTATAAGAAAGCATAGCAGCGGCAACAAGCGGTGCGGTGCCGCCGGACAAAATCGAGCCCAGTTCTTTAGCCACCGCCATTTTGGTATAGCGATGATGAACACCGAACATCTCGACACCCCAGGCCGCCTGCACGCCAAAAATACCCAGTGACGCCAGCGCCATACCGACCACGATTACCGGAATCACCAGCATCGGTTCACGGGTATCCAGCAGCGTAAAAGCAGGCCAGGCGTAAAACATCAGCAACAGACAGAAAACGCGATACACGATCCGGCGACCAAAGCGGTCAGAAAGCCAGCCCGCTAAAGGAATGATCAGGAAGCCCAGCAGCGACGCGAGAAACACGGCGGTGGTCGGTACAGACTTATCCACCATCAGCACTTTTGCGACGTAACCCACGATGAAGCCTTGCGCCAGATAGGAAGGGCCGTTTTCGCCGATGCGCAGGCCAACCATGGTCCAGAAAGCGCGGGTACGCTGGAAGAAAGGCCGCTGATCGACCACCGACGCTGCCTTCATGCCAGCACGTTCCGCTTCCATCTCCGCTTTTCTGCGCTCAAACACCGGCGTCTCTCGCAAATGACGGCGAATCCACAATGCAACCAGTGCAATCAGCGCACTGCTGAGGAAAGGAATACGCCAGCCCCACTCCAGCAGGCTCTGCTGATCCATCTGCACCACCAGCAGCCAGACCAGCGAAGCCAGCAGCGTGCCACTATTGGAACCCAGCGCGATCACAGAAGAGACCAGTCCGCGGCGCTCTGTCGGCGCATATTCGCCCAGCATCACCGTGCCGCCCGATAACTCCGCACCCGCGCCGAATCCCTGTGTAAAGCGGAGCAGAACCAGGCAGGCAGGCGCCCATACGCCAATAGAGGCGTAGCCCGGGATTAAGCCGATAAAGGTTGTGGAAGCACCCATCAGAATAATGGTGGAGATCATGACGACCTTTCGGCCTTTGCGATCGCCGAGCCAGCCAAAAAACAACGCGCCGATGGGCCGGGCAACAAAGCCGACTGACCAGGTCGCGAAGCTGGAGAGCAGCGCCATGGCTGGGGTTGATTCGGGAAAGAAGACGTCGCCAAAGATGATACCGGCAGCCAGGCCATAGAGCGCGAAATCCGCGTACTCCATTGCCGTTCCGAGCCAGCATGAGAAAGTGGCTCGCCAGAAATCTTTGCGGCCTGAAGGGGTGTCAAACCGCTCATCGGCGGCTGAAGTGGATGACAGTGATGCCTGCTGCTTAACGGAATTGTGTGCCGTCATAACCCTATCCCTGAATGAGTATGCAGATCGATAAACGCCCGTCCATGGGTCGATTCCCTGATGAAAGCGGAATCCCCCGGTGACGACGTTCAGTGGGCGAACCATGATGAAAGGTTAAAGGATTCCCTGGTGTTGGAATCGTATTCATCGCCCCCTTTCGCCGGTGTATTTTTCACCGGTCGCTTAAACTGAGCGAATATAACTTAACAATCGATGGAGCCTACTGTGCATCGGGCACCGTGAGCAATCACTGGGGACTTAGTGTATCTACGCGCGTAGATAAATCAATAGATCCTGACGATATTTGTTAGAAAAACTTCATTATAACATTCCGTCATCACCCATTTTTTGCGCAAATTCAGCGAGTTAACCGCCTTCTTATTGCACAAAAAAAGTCATCAGCGCCTGTAAGTTATCTGATTCACTAATCATTAAGCACGATAAAAGGGGCAACGTTCCCTTCATCATTTTCAGTTATCGCACGCGCAGATTACCTGCAAATGACACTGGCTGTTTATTCTGAAAAATCACCGTAAACACAGGCAATGCGTTACCCTGACCAAAAGGCCGGACAGAGATACGATGAAAATTATTCTGATGCGACACGGTAAACCTGACCACCAGGCGGCGGGTCGCCAGAGTGTGCAGGCACTGGCTGACTGGTGCGAAGCGTACGATCTGTCACAGGTCAGTGACGGACCGCCGCCGCGCAGCATCGAAATTGCCCGTCAGGCTACGTTTATCGTCTGCAGTCCCCTGCCCCGCGCGCAATCCTCACTGAGCCAGCTCGGTCTGGAACCCCATGAGGTTGATGCGCTGTTCAGCGAAGTCGCCGTGCCGCTGGTGAAAACCGGTGAGGTACAATTACCGACCGTGTGCTGGCTGGCCCTGCTGCGGCTTTTGTGGTTTTGCGGTTATGCAGGCGACGCGGAGTCGCTGCAACATGCACGCAGCCGCGCTTCGGCGGCGGCAGAAAAACTGATCGATCATTCACAGCAAGGCACGGTACTGCTGCTGGGCCACGGCATCATGAACAAAATGATTGCGCGTGAGTTACGAAAACGCGGCTGGCAGGCAGAGAAGCATGCCAGCAGCCGGCACTGGAGCACTGCGATCTATCATCGTCCGTTTATCTGACCGAGCGGAAAATAGCCCAGTACCTCACAGCCCGTGCCAACACGCGGCGTGGCAATGACTTTACGCTGTGCCAGATCGATCACACTCAGCGTGCCATCATCCTGATTGGCAATCAGCAGCTGTTGCCTGTCGGGCGTGAAGCAGCCATCCATCGGCATGTTACCCACGCTGATATCGCCCAGCGGATTCAGCAGATCGTCAAACAGTGTCACCCGCGGTTCCTGATCCCCTATTGCCACCAGCTGTTCGCCATCGGCGCTGAAGCGAACCACCTGACAAGGCTGCTGATGACCCGGCAACGTAATGCGCTGGCGAATACGGTGGCTCTGCCGATCGATCAGATAGAGCAGCGGCGCGTCAGCGGCACTGGCGACCAGATAAGGGTGTTTCGGTGATGCGGCAATGCCCGCAATCGGGCCAGGAAGCAGGATGGTATCGATCACTCGTCCTTCCGCTTCACAGAGATCCACAACGGTGATGGTCGCATCCTCTTCGTTATCGGTGAACAGCTTGCGGCCGCTGGGTGACAGTGTCAGGCGATGCGCATTGTGAGAAGGAATCGGGATAATTTTTTCTACTTTGTCAGTCTGCGGATCGATCACCGCCACGGCGGCACTCTGCTCACAGCAGAGATAGACTTTGCCATCGCGCCCCAGCTGTCCGCTGTGGGGTGCCCGCAGCGGCGACAGATCGATAAAGCCACTGATCTCGCGACGCTGTAAATCAATGACCGCCACTTTATGACCCGGATGCGGGTTATTACCATGAACGCCGTCGCCATAAATAGGGACATAGGCCTTACCCCAGGGGGCCAGCATCAGGAGTTCATGCGGCCGCGGTGGAAAAGCGTTCAGTTCCCGCTCGACCGCGAAGGTTTCCGGATTAAGAAACAGGACGCGATTACCCTGCTTATCGACCGCCAGTAAACCGTAAGCTTCACTCTGCATGCGCACTCCTTTCTCAGTAAGTTCTTCTTAAGCGTAGACAATCCTCTTCAGCCTGTCTGATGCTGCGGATTGATGAGCCGGGCTTACCCCACCTATTAAGTGCAATATTCACGACTGCGGTGACCAGGCCTTATGTCAGCCCGATAATAAAGCATGATATTAAGATATTCCTTAATTAAAGATTTCGTCATATTTAAATAAATGATTAACAGCGACAATATTATTATTTCGCTAAGGTGACCGGATTATTTCCGTATTATCCTAAAATCAAAAAAAGACATAGCTAATGTGTAAATAATGTTTTATTAAAAAGGTGCAGTGCAATTAAACAGCCGTGAGGAAACTTCCGCGCGCTAAACCACTGCGTCGCCACCAGGGAAAACCATTCATTCATTCCCGCACTCATCGGAATTGCAGCCAGTATGCAATGCCAGCCGTTGCCGCCGCACGCGGAACGGGCAGAGCCTGTACTGTGACGGGAAAATAAAAATAACAGGTGCACCATGACTTCACATCGCCAACGTCCAGCGCATAAAATCTGGCGTAACTGGAAAAGAATATCGTTCAGTAGCCAGATGTTATGGAATAAGAAACAGCAGAGACTCTGTCAGGCACCGGAATATGATCCGGGACAGGAAGATAATGTCGTATTGGTCTCGCAGCAGAAAGATCTGCCGGAGATTCCAAAAATTGTCTGGATGGTCTGGCATAACGATCACCTGCCCACCTCAATGGCGCTGAACATCAGTAAAATCCAGCGGGATAATCCCGATCACCAGGTGTATCTGATTACACAGCGCACGCTGTCGCAGTGGCTGCCCGAACTCAGCTTTATCTCTTCGGATCTGACGCTGGCACATAAAAGTGAAATTATCCGGCTTGAGCTGATTCACCGTTATGGTGGCATCGGCATCGACTGCAGCACCCTGCTGTTTGAGAACCTCGCCTGGGTGCATCGCGCGCACGAGGCACGGCCAATGGATCTCATCGGTTACTACCGCGAGCAGTCAACGATGAACCTGCTGGCGCCGGTTACTGAGAGCTGGTTTCTGGCCGCGCCACCGCAAAACCCGTTTATTCGCGAATGGCTGAAACAACTGGCGCCGGTTAAAAACGTCGGTATCCGCAACTATTTCCATGAACTGAAGAAGCGCGATGATTTTCCGCTGATTGTGCAGAATATTGATAATCCCTCGCGCCAGCTCCTGTCGCTGGCACAGCAGGTTGCAATGCGTGAATACCGGCGGGCCAATCTCTATCTGCGTAAAGGCGAAGCCAGCGCCTGGTACTATCAGCGTTTACATGCCGACAGCAGCAGCGCCTTTGCGCAGTCCGTGATGTTTCATCAGCGGCCACAGACGCCACCGCCGATTATCAAATTAACCGGCAACGAGCGGCTACATCTCGATTTCAATCTGCGGCTGGGTTTGTATAACCGCAGCAGTTTGATCGGCGAGATGATGCAGACCACGCCACCTGCGCTGGCATTGCCCTCAGCGGTCAAAGCGCGCGCGTAGCCACTGCGTGAACGTGGTGACCGCGCGGGGGACCTGCGCCGCCCAGGGCCGGACGATCCACAGGCGGGCGGCAAAGGCCTCAACAGGCTGCCACGCCGGCAGCACCTGCCGCAATGTACCGGCTGCCAGCGCCTCACGGGCGCTGAAATCGGGCAGCATCGCAATCCCCAGTCCCTGCAGCGCGGCATCGCGTATCGACTCGCTGTTGTTGGTGGCAAAGCTGCCCTGAATCCGCACCTGCACCTGTTCGCTATCCGTTGTCGTCTCAAACCGCCAGCGCGGTGATTCGATGCCACGTGGGTAGTAAAGACAGTTGTGCTGCTCCAGATCCTGTGGCGACAGCGGTACACCCTGCAGGCTGAGATAGGCGGGTGAGGCCACCAGCAACGTCCGGGTATCGCATAGCGGCAACGCGACATGGGTTTCCGGTAGCGTGTCACTGTGTCGAATTGCCAGATCAAAGCCTTCGCTGCTCAGTGACACGATGCGGTCGGTCACATCCAGCTGCAGACGCACCTGCGGATAGTCACGCAGAAACTCGCCAATGATTGGCACCAGTTGCTGACGGGCAAACGCCACTGGCGCGGTCATCCGCACCAGACCCCGCACAGGTCCGGCGGTATCCCTCACGCTGAAAAAACTCTGCTCGATGCGGGAAAACGGTTCGCGGAGCTCCTCCACCAGCTTCTCGCCTGCTGACGTCAGTCGCACACTGCGCGTGGTGCGCTGTACCAGCAACACACCCGCCATCTCTTCCAGCTCTTTGATTTTCTGACTCATCGCCGCTTTGCTGACGTCGAGCCGCTCTGCCGCGCGGGTAAAACTGCCCTGCTCTGCCAGTACGGTCAGCCAGTGCAGATGATCCCACAGCGCATCCGTTTTCATCTCTTTCATTGTGATTGTTCACTATAGTGAATAATCATTTCAGGCTACGCGCTTTTTCCCGCCGGATAAAGCGGTCACCATAGCGTTATTAATCATGATGAGGAATTCGCTATGCCACTGCTGCAATTTGATGTTATTCAGGGTCGTTCAGAATCCGAACTGCGTACACTGCTGGATGCAGCACACCGCGCTGTGCTTACGGCTTTTAACGTGCCAGAACGCGATCGCTACCAGATTGTTCAGGAAAACAAGCGCTATCAGATGGTGTTTCAGGATACCGGGCTGGGATTTACACGCAGCGATAATCTGGTGATGGTGCGGGTCTATACCAGCCCACGCAGCAGCGAACAGAAACAGCATTTTATGGCGGAGCTGGCACGTGAGCTGCGCGAACATTGTGGTGTGCAGGGCAACGATTTAATGATCAGCTTTATCACCAACGACAAAGGTGACTGGAGTTTTGCCGACGGCGAAGCACAATATCTCACCGGCAAACTCTGAAAAACGTCCTGACCTCTGCTCTGCCGACGGTGCGCGCCAGCCACCGTCACGCCTGATAACCTCCCTTCTGGAATGACAATTAACCAATCTGCTCTCCACCGCACAATTCGGGCCGGATATGTTGCAGCCGGATGACAGCCAATATAGATTGTCGAAAAACCATCCCCCGAAGATGGCTGGTTGCGTGAAGCCTCGCGTAACCCTGAAAAGAGGATTTCCCATTGTCCGAATTGGTGTCCGTCGCCTTGTTTCTGGCCGCTATTGCCATTTATTCCTGTAAAGCCGGGCGTAACAAATTCTGGTTTATTGTTGTTCTGATTCTGCTGGTGCTTTTCGTTGTGCTGAACGCCACCCTTTATGCCAGCAACTATTTTACGGGTGACGGCATCAACGATGCGGTGCTCTATACCCTGACCAATAGCCTGACCGGCGCGGGCGTCAGTAAATATGTGGTGCCGGCGATTGGCCTGATCATCGTACTGTTTCTGCTGTTCTGCCTGCTGTCGTGGATTCTGCGTCGGCGTAAGCGTCCCCATCACATGGGCTGGTCGCTGCTTGCGGCTGTCTGCGCGCTCGGCTCCGTGCAGACCACCCCGGCTTTTCGCCAGGTCGCGACGCTGATTGTGTCGCATACCCAACTGGCGGATTCTGACTTCGACAACTTCTACAGAGTGCCGCGTAATCGCATTGAGCAGCCGCACCTCAACGTGGTTTACATCTATGGTGAAAGCTTAGAGCGCACCTATTTTAACCCGATCGCTTTTCCTGGCTTAGCGCCGGAGTTAAGCCGGCAGAAAGAGCAGAGCATCGACTTCAGCGAAACCGAACAGCTGCCTGGCACCGATTACACTATCGCGGGCATGGTTGCCTCACAGTGTGGCATTCCGCTGTTTGCGCCGTTTGACGGCAATGCATCGGCGTCACTCTCCAGTTTCTATCCCCAGAACGTCTGTCTGGGCGACATCCTGAAAAACTCCGGCTACCAGAACTGGTTTATTCAGGGCGCCGATCTGCGCTTTGCCGGTAAAGATATCTTCCTGAAATCGCACGGTTTCGATCCCGAAAACCTGTATGGTTCGCAGGAACTGAAAAGCCGCGTTGCCGATCCCACCTACCGCAATAACTGGGGTTATTACGACGACACCGTGCTGGATGAAGTCTTTGAGAAATATCAGGAACTCTCACAGGCCGGTAAACCTTTTGCGCTGTTTACCCTGACCGTCGACACCCATCATCCTGACGGGTTTATCTCGCGCAGCTGCGATCGCCGGAGTTATAGCATTGAGGGCAAACCAAACCAGTCATTCAGTGCAGTCGCCTGTTCGCAGGAGCATGTTGCGCGTCTGATTTCGCGCATACAGGCATCACCGTGGTTCAAAAATACCGTGATTGTGGTGAGTTCCGATCATCTGGCGATGAACAACACGGCGCATGCATGGCTGGTTAAACAGCCTCGTCGCAATCTGTTCATGGTGATTCGCGGCGATAAACCGCAGGCGGAGCTGATGGAGGCGAAGCGCAGCACGCTGGATAATGGCGCCACGCTGCTGGATATTCTTGGTGGTGACAATGCGATTGGTCTGGGCCGCAGCAGCCTCTCCTCGATTTCGCTCTCCACCCAGTTCGACGATATGAAAAGTAAGGTGACGAGCTGGAAACCCGACATCATCCAGTTGTGGAACTTCCCGAAAAAAATAGACGACTTCACGGTGGATCAGGCGAAGAATACCTTCAGCTTCTCAGGTACCACCTTTAAATTGCCGATTCTGTTCCGTATCAGTGACAAGCATGTAGAGCCGATGCCGGAAGGAGAATATTCGGCTCCGCTGCGCTATCAGCTGGCCGATTTTGCCGCCGCTGATAAATTCCTCTGGGTCGATCGCTGTTTTAAAATGGCGCGGCTCTGGCAGCCTTCGCTGGCCCTCTCCGGCGATCTCTGTGTGGCGATGGGGCAGCTCGGTGGCACGCCGTCGGTGACGCACGTCGATAAAGCGCAGTGGAAAGGCAACGTGAAGTTCCCGGACGGCGCCGTCAGCGATGCGCGTTACCAGCAGAACCTGGCGCAGCTTCGTATTGAAGATAACAATATTCGCTACATCGCCGACAGCTTCCGGCTCGACGTGCCCGGCGCACCGGAGAGTGTTAAAAGCTTTAGCGGCATCTCACGACCAGAGATCTGGGGACGCTGGTCTAACGCCAATCTCGCACCAGAAGTGCATATCGACTATGTCGATGCGCTGCCCGCAAAGTTCGATCTGGTGATCACCGCGCGCGCATATGGCCCCAATGCACACCGCGCCATTCCGGTTCGGGTCGGCGACCAGCAGCAGTTGCTGTCGCTGGGTGAAGAGATATCGACGCATACCCTGCATTTTGACAATCCAACTGCCAGCCATCGTCTGGTGATTGCACCACCGGAGCCACAACTGAGTAACACCGGCAATATCACCGGTCAGGATCCGCGCAAATTAGGCATTGGTATGGTTGAAATTAAAATCGTACCACAGCCTTAACGCCCGTTTTTCTGGTCACGCCTCTGCGGATTACCGCAGAGGCCCATCACCTCAAATCCTGTCTGACTTAACCGGGTCAGCTCCCTGCTCAGGGCCTGTCGCGCAGCGCTTCCAGCTTCTCGCGCTGCTGACCGTCGGCGGTAAAGTTATCCGCGGCCAGCCAGCGCTGCATCCCCTTTTTCACCTGTGGCCATTCGCTGTCGATAATCGAGAACCAGCGGGTGTCACGCGAACGCCCTTTATAGACGATGGCCTGACGGAACTCGCCTTCAAAACGGAAACCAAGCCGTGCCGCCGCTTTTCGTGAAGGGGCATTACAGCTGTCGCACTTCCATTCATAACGGCGATAACCCAGCGTTTCAAACGCGTAACGCATTAGCAAAAAGTGCGCTTCCGTTGCCATGCGGGTCTGCTTCAGCCGGGGCGAAAAGGTGACATGCCCGACCTCCATCACGCCATGTTCAGGCTGAATGCGCATTAACGACAGGGTGCCCACTGCCTGCTCTGTAGCGAGATCGATCACAGCGAAATGCAGCGGGTCGCGGCTGGCCTCCATTTGCATTGCATAATCCTGAAATGCCTGCCGGTCACTAAACGGCCCCATAAACAGATAAGTCCAGTCACGCTCATCCTCCGCCAGCGACCACGCCTCAAACAGGGCATCGCTATGCCGTGCCACGCTGTAAGGCTCCAGCCGGCACGCCTGCCCAGTGAAAATCTGATGCTGCGGTAATGGACGGGTTCGCCAGTCTGGTAAAGGCTGACCGACCGGCTGACCATATTGATTAGTATGTTGTGACATGCTGCCTCCCGGCTACAGATGATATCTGCAGATTGCCACTATCATGGTGGGTTAAAAAGTACCACAATCATGAAAAATGATAGATCCACGGGAGCAGACGATGAAGCCACAGATCCCCCCTTTGCTGCTGGCTCCATTGATACCAGCCGGCGGTACGACGCTGCAACAGCAACTCTATCAGCGGATAAAACAGGGTATTTTGCAGGGTCAGCTTGCTGCAGGAACAGGGTTACCTTCCACACGTCAGCTGGCACTTGAGCTACAGGTTTCACGTAATACGGTGCTTAACGTCTGGACACAGCTTCAGGCAGAGGGCTATCTGATGAGCGATAGGCAAGGCAGCCGTATCAGCTCACTGGCTTTGCCGGCCCGGCAGGCGGATGACGACACGTTAGCCAGCTGGCCGCTGGCAAAACGGATGGATCCCTTTTATCTAAGTCAGTGGGCCGACACCGGCTCACTACCCCTGCGTCCCGGCATACCCGCCCTGAACCATTTCCCGATGGCGGCATGGCGACGAGCGCTGAGTCAGGTAACGCACCACACACCACCGCAGCTACTCGGCTATGGCGATCCGCTCGGCGATCCCGAACTGCGTGCTGTACTGGCGCAACAGTTGCGGATCACACGCGGTGTACGTTGTGATGCCGGACAGATTGTGATTACCGAAGGTGTGCAGCAGGCGCTTACGCTGTGCGTCGCACTGCTAAGCAATCCGGGCGACCATGGCTGGATTGAAGATCCGGGTTATCGCGGTGCCAAAGCGGCTCTGCAGGGCGGGGAACTTAACGTGATCCCCATCTCCACCGATCACCAGGGGCTGGCCCCTCAGCCGATACACTGGGAACAGACCCCGCCCCGTCTGATCTACACGACGCCCACCCATCAGTATCCCACCGGAGCAGTAATGAGTGCGTCCCGTCGTTTGGCGCTGATTGCTGCTGCGCAACAGCATCAGGCGTGGATTATTGAAGATGATTATGATGGCGACTTCCATTACCACGGTGAGCCTATTATGGCGATGCAGGGCATGACAGATAATGCCCCGGTTATCTACCTCGGCTCATTCAGCAAGACCCTGTTCCCTGCGCTGCGTATCGGTTTTATGGTGCTGCCCGCGCCGCTGGTCAAGCGTCTTCGACCGGCACTGCATCAGATCCTGCGCGGCGGAAACCGTCTGGAGCAGCAGGCGCTGACCCGTTTTATTCTCAATGGTGATTATCGTCGCCATCTGGGCAAAATGCGTCGTCTCTATCGTCAGCGACAGGCATTGCTGCGAACCGGACTACAGCGCGCTGCGGGTCAGGCGATTTCGTTGCTGGGCGGTAACAGCGGTATGCATCTGGTGCTGCCACTCGAGCCTCATCGGGATGACGTCGCCATTACCCGCAAGCTGCACCAGGCTGGCTACGCGCCTGGTGCTCTTTCGACTTTCTATCTGACTGAACCGGTGCAGCAGGGGCTGGTTATTGGATATGGTAACTGCAGAGACACACAGATTACCGCAGCCACAGGCCAGCTAAGTCGATTACTTGGCTGGCCCGGCTAACGTGATCATTTCGCGCTGATGAGGCTGGCCGGTGCGGCAATCGACTGGCGAATCATCAGACGGGCATCAAAGCGCGGCATCGGCCCGACGGCTTCGCCGCGTATCTCTGCAATCAGGCGTCGTGCCGCTTCACGGCCCATCTCATAGACTGGCTGTGCCACCACCGTCAGCGGCGGGGTGACAATCTCACTCCACGGAAAATTGTCATACATAACAAATGAGAGATCGGCAGGGATTCGCAGTCCGCGCTGCGTCACTTCACGCAGCAGCCACATCGCGACCACGCTGTCAGAGGCCACCAGCGCCGTGGGCGGCTGCGGACGCTGCCACAGCTCGGCCACGATACGGGCGATTTCCACTTCATCCAGCGCGTTCACTTTCACCAGCGTCGGATCAAATTCCACACCCGCGGCGGCAAAGGCCTGCATCATGCCGCCGACGCGCTGGGCGACTGGCGTCAGGCCAAAATCGCCTGGCGTGCTGTAGTCGGTTGCCAATGCCATGCTGGTGATATAGGCGATATAACGGTGGCCTGCCTCCAGTAACCGGGCGGTGGCGTCTGCGGCGACATCAGTAAATTCGCAGCAGATCGCCTCTACTTTAAGGCCATTCACAGCGCGATCAAACAATTTCACTGCTCTGCCCTCCTCCAGAACCTGAGTCAGGTGACTGTTGAGATGGTGCTCTGAACAGCAGGGCGCAACGATAATGCCGTCAACCCGCTTTTCCAGCATCACCCGCACCGCATCCTGCTCAGCCTGCAGCTTTTCATCGCTGTTACTGAGCAGCAGATGGTAACCGGCCGTGCGCGCCACATCGGCCATGCCGCGCAGCGCCAGGCCAAAGTGGGGATTTTCGATATCGCCGACAATCACTCCAATGGTATTGGAACGTCCTGTGTTCATGCTGCGGGCCAGAGCATTCAGACGGTAGCCCAGCGCGGTGGCGGCGCTGTTGACCCGCTCCTGCACTTCATCACTGACTGCCCCATAGCCTCCCAGCGCGCGCGCCGCCTGAGCTTTAGAGACTTTTGCTGCGCGTGCCACATCCGCCACGGTAGGCGCTTTCGATTGCCGTTTCTGACTCGTCATAATTATTTTGAATCACAGGTTGATGACAGGAATATTGACGCCGAAAAAAGGCTGTGCTTAAACTCATTGTAACCCCTTGAGACCGGTCTCACAATGCCCATGTCTTAAGGTGCCACCTGTGTTGAGACCGGTCTCAATTATAATCGCTGGCTCAACAGTCTCTGATGTTTAAACCTGCAAAAACGGATGAGCTATGAAATCGCAAACCCCCCGGGGCAAACTGCTGGGCACACTGCTCGCACTCTGTTCACTTTCGTTCTGTACGCTGGCTGCCAGCGATAACAATCCTTATGGGCTGATCGAACCCGACCAGCTACGCATCGCCAGCGTCGGCGACTCCAAACCCTATACCTTCACGGATGCCAGCGGTCAGTTCACCGGCTTCGACGTCGAATTCTTCAGAAATGTCGCCCACCGAATCGGAATCGATAAGGTCGATTTTATTGGTCAAGACTTCTCGGCGATTATGCCAGCAGTGGCCAATGGTCAGTATGACGCGGCGGTGGCGGCTATCGGCATCACCCCGGCGCGGGAAAAGACGGTCGACTTTTCAACCGGCTATCTGGCGGGATTTCTCACCGTTCTCACCCGCGCTGACAGCGGCGTGAAGAATGTCGCCGGCCTGGCGAAACACCGGCTTGGCGTCGTTCAGGGCACGCTGCAGGAGAGCTATGCCGTCGAACACTTCACCCAGACCGATCTTGTCCGCTTCCCGGATAACAACAGCGCCGTTTCCGCACTCAACAACGGCACGTTAGACGCCATCTTCCTCGACTATGAGGCGGCAAAAAGCTATGCCGAACGCTTCAGGCTGGTCTCTGCCGCCGACATCCCCTCGTTTGATGCACCGGCCGGCATTGCCATTGCCAAAGGCAAGCCCGCCTTCAAGGCCGCACTGGACAAGGCCATCAAAGCCGCCATGCAGGATGGCACCTGGCAACGGCTCTATGAGAAATGGTTTCCCGGATCGCCGATGCCAAAACAGTATCTGCCTGGCGGCCAGTAAAGAGGCGGACGTTCGCGTCCTGAGTTAACCGGGGGAACCCCCGCCCTGCATGGAGACGGCGATGGACTTGCTCACCATTCTTTCCCGCACCTTCTTTGATTTTCCATCCATGATGGAAGTGCTGCCGCAGATGCTGGCCACCGGACTGGTCAACACGGTGATTATCTCGCTGGCGGCAACGCTGCTCGGCACGCTGTTTGGTCTTCTGCTGGCGCTGATGGGCATCTCGCCTTCACGCTGGCTGCGACTGCCTGCCCGGCTCTATACCGATCTGTTTCGAGGTCTGCCCTCTATTCTAACTATTCTTCTGATTGGTCAGGGCCTGGCGCGATTCAGCTATCAGCTGTTCGGTCCGACACCCTACCCACTGGGGATCTTCGCGCTTAGCCTGATCGCCAGCGCCTATATGGGCGAGATTTTCCGCGCCGGTATTCAGAGTGTTGAACGCGGCCAGATGGAAGCCTGCCGCGCGCTGGGGATGAGTTATGGACGGGCAATGCGACTGGTGGTGATCCCGCAGGGGATCCGCCGCGTGCTGCCCGCCATCGTTAACCAGTTTATCGCCATCATCAAAGATTCCTCGCTGGTCTATCTACTGGGCCTGATGACCCAGCAGCGCGAGCTGTTCCGCGTGGGTCAGGATGCGGCGGTACTCACCGGCAATCTCTCGCCCCTGATGCTGGCCGGACTGTTCTATCTGATCATCACCGTACCGCTGACGCACATGGTCAACTATGTCGATGTGCGTTATCGCACTGGTCGCCGTCGCCTGACGGTTCCGCAAAGCGGCTTAAAAGAGGTGGATGAAGTCAGGCCGCCCAGCGGCGCACTGATCACGCATCCCCGCATCGGAGGCAACCATGAATAACCTGAGCAGCACAACGGACGCGACCTGGCACGGTGCCAGCCTGGAGCTGCGCGAGCTGACGCTGGCCTATGGCCCGATTGAGGTGCTGCGTAAGGTCTCGCTGCGGGTTGCGCCTGGCAGCACCACCTGCATCATCGGGCCATCCGGCTCAGGTAAATCGACACTGCTGCGCGGCATCAACCGACTGCATGAGCCGCAATCGGGAGATGTCCTGCTGGCTGACCGATCCGTGCTGCACGACAAGCCCGATACGCTGCGGCTGCGGATTGGCATGGTGTTTCAACACTTCAATCTCTTCCCCGATCACAGCGCGCTGGAGAACGTGGCGCTGGCCCCGTGGCGGGTCAAAGGCCTGCCCAAAGCGCAGGCGATGGCGATAGCGCGTCAGCGGCTGGAAGAGGTCGGGCTGGGTCAGCGCGCAGACCACCGGCCACGCGATCTCTCCGGCGGCCAGCAGCAGCGTGTCGCGATTGCCCGTGCGCTGGCGATGGATCCCGAAGTCATGCTGTTTGACGAGGCGACCTCCGCGCTCGATCCCGAACTGGTGAAAGGTGTCCTGACGCTGATGGCGGATCTCTGTCGTCGCGGCATGACGATGGTAGTGGTGACACATGAAATGGGCTTTGCGCGCAAAGTGGCGGATCAGGTGGTGTTTATGGATGAAGGCGAGATTGTTGAAGCCGGGCCGCCGGGCGCCATTTTTGATGCACCGCAGTCACCGCGTCTGCAACGTTTTCTCTCTGAAGTGCTGTAACTGAGTAAGGAACCTGATAATGGCAGTAAAAACTGAAATGAACGTGGTGGTACTGGGTGGTGGCGTCATCGGTGTGTCGACGGCGCTGGAGCTGACAAAACGCGGTGCCACCGTCACACTGGTGACCGAAGCCGCGCTCTGTTCCGGGGCATCGGGACGCTCGCTGTCGTGGCTTAACTCGGCGGGTGAACGCTCCTTGCCCTATCACGCGCTGCGTATGGCGGGCATTGATCGCTATCGCACCTTATTTGCTCAGCATCCTGACCTCGACTGGCTGCGTTTTGATGGCGGGGTCTGTTGGTTTAGCGACGATGAGGCCGGAACGCAGGCGCGGCATGCCTATGAAAAAGCACACGGCTACGACTCACAGCTAATAACCGCGGATACCGTGGCGCAGGCAGATGCGACGATCGATCCCGATGCGCTGCCGTCACAGGCGATATTCAATCCCGGTGAAGGCTGGGTCAGCCTGCCACACCTGACCGATTATCTGGTGAATCAGTTCCGGGCGCGCGGGGGTGAAGTGATAGAGCACGCCGGTAAAACCAGTGTGATCACCGGGCATGGCCGTGCCTGCGGCATCCGCAGTGATCTGGGAGAACTGCGGGCTGATGCGGTGGTAGTCGCCTGCGGCCCCTGGACACCGGATGTGGTTGCACCACTGGGCGTATCGATCCCCAACGGATCGCCCGTCTCAATGCTAGTGATCACTGAACCAAGCCAACATGAACTCAAAGCGGTGCTGAACACGCCACGCGCCGCTATCCGGCCCAACCCTGGCAACCGTTACGCTCTGGATCATGACTGGTATGAGGAAGATATCCAGCCACTGGCCGGAGGCGATTACCATATTGATAAGCAGGTGGTGGCGAAGCTGGCGGACGAAGCGAGCAGGCTATTACGTGGCAGCGAGTCGCTCAGCGTCCAGAGCTGGAAAATTGGCCTGAAGCCGATTCCCGGTGATGGCGATCCGGTGCTGGGCCAACTGCAGAAGGTGCCGGGCTGTTTTGTCGCGTTCACGCATTCGGGCGCAACGCTGGCGCTGATTGTCGGAGAATTACTGGCGGAAGAGATCGTAAGCGGTGAGAAGCATCCGATGCTGGCGAGCTTTGGTGCGGAGCGTTTCAGCTAAAAAAAGCCGGTCATTGCGACCGGCTGATTTTATTTAGCCACGGAAGAAGATATCGCCTGATTTACCCATGACGATTTTGCCGGTGTCATTGGTAATAAGAATGTAGTTGGCGTTGATATAGGCCCAGTGGGTATTTGCCTGCGGGGCGGGCAGATTACGCTTTTGCCACTCGGTGATGGTGTACGTTTTATCGGTGTACTTCTCTGGCACGATGTCACCGATTTTGTACTCTTTGTAGTCGATGATGATGGTGCTGAGTTCGTAATTAGGGCGTGCGCCGTTGGACGGTGCCGGAGAAGTCGGCGTCGTCGGCGTAATGCCATCATTAGATTGTGAGCTGGTCTGTGGCTGGTTTTGTGCGGCACCGGCGTCCGGCTGAACGCTGCCCGTATCAGGCGTAGCGGGCTGGGCACCCGGGTTTGCAGGCTGAATCTGCGGTGGTGGCGGAACGCTATCCGTTGCTTCGCCAGCAGCCTGTACAGCGGGGATCAGGCTCAGTGAGCCAACCAGTAATCCCATTGATAAAAGTACACGTTGAGTCCTGCGCATAATGATTTCCACGTTGAATTTTGACAGTCAGGCTAAAATTTATCGCACTTCAGTTCCGGTACGCTAATGCTATGTGTAAGGCAAAACAGCGCGATTCACTTTACTGCGCACAGCTCAGGTAACGGATCACTGTACGACCACTTTATCCTGAGTTGCCAAATCGACCAACAACGCAATGCCTAAATAGTTGCTCCAGTTAAAGCCGTTCTGCAGCACCACAATCGCATTGCCATGACGTTTATCGTAGCCGATAAAACTGGCATAGCCGCCAATATAGCCCACCTGATAAGTGATCTGCTGTCCTTCAATGGTGTCGGTGACCCAGGCGATATTCTGCGCCTGCGCGCCCTGCTGATACCACGGCCGGTTCACCGCCGCAAAAGCCCGACCCTGCGCCGTATCATCGGTGGCATTGAGGTGCGCGCGCAGATAGGCACTCAGATCGCGCGCATTGCTATAAAGACTGGCCGCGGCCACCATGTTGCCGTGAAAATGCCAGTCAGGCGTCAGCGTGCCACGGCGGATAAATTTCGGCTGATCGCCTGCATGGCCCAGCGCACGCAGCGGATAGCCCGACAGTGTTTCCGGCACAAAACTGCTCTGGTCCATCTTTAACGGCGTGAAGATCAGCTGTGACGCCAGCGTCTGAATGTCCTGATGAAAACGGGTGCGCACAATAAAACCGATCAGCGCATAGCCAAGGTTGGAGTAGTGTGGCATGCGTTCCGGAGGTGCTGAAAAATCCGCCAGATAACTCAGCAGTTTGTCGCTGTCGAGATTAATATAAAAGTTTTCGCCCGTATCCAGATAACGAACGAACTGCAGCAGCATCGGCAAATCCATATCCTGACGCGGCAGGCCTGAGGTATGCGTCACCAGTTGCAGCAGGGTGATGCGCTGCGCATCAGCACTAAGATGAACCTCTTTCGGTAGCAGGTCGGCCAGCGTGTCACTCCAGCGCAGCTTACCCTGTTCAACCAGCTGGATAATCACTTCAGCCGTCACGCCTTTACTCAGCGAGCCCAGCGCAAACAGGGTATCGGGCGTGATCGGATAGCGATGCGCCCCATCAGTAACGCCGAAAGGATAATAGCGGGTCGGGCCGCCGCGATGAATCACCGCAATGCTGATGCCGGGAACCTGCTTCTGCTGCATGTAGTGCTGCACGATGTCATCGACATTTTCGTGAAAGGTGGCGTGCGTCAGATAAACGCGGTCGCCCACCGGCGCGGAGGTTTGCGACAGCGTTCCGCAGCCCGCCAGCAGGAAGATCATGACGGGCATAAATCGCATAATGACTCTGCCGATCCCGTGGCTGCTCCCGGCCAGCCGTGCGAAGTATGCGGCAAAAGCCTGGCTGCCGGAGAATCCATTTTTCATTTAATAATCATCAGGTTAATTTTATTTACTACGCAGCAGCCTCTCTGTAGCGCAAAAATGTACCACAAAGTGCAGCAGGCTATCGCCTGCATAATGGGGTCAAAATGGTGTTAAACGCGGTTTAACCTCATGCCAGCGCCGGACAGGGTTAGCTGTGTTGAACGCCCACAAGGGTGTACACTGCTGCGGTTTTAAGGCTCAACGCCGCGCTGAAATTTTCACATGCCCGGGAGGCAACCGCATGAAAGAAGGCCCACTGTCCGAGAAAGAGCTGCAATGGCTGGAAGATATGCTGGAAAAATATGGCAGCGAAGCGTCGATTATTGATGTCTCCGAGCTGGATGGTCTGCTGACTGCCGTTCTCTCCGGCCCCACTACCGTTGAACCCAGCCAGTGGCTGGTGGCCCTTTGGGGCGGCGAGAAGCAGATTCCAAAATGGAGCAACGAGCGTGAAATGACGCGCTTTATGTCGCTGTGCTTCCAGCATATGAATGATGTGGCTGATCGTTTATCTGAGTTCCCGGAGCAGTTTGAACCGCTGTTTGGCATCCGCGAGATGGAAGGTCTGGAATTTACCGTGGTGGAAGAGTGGTGCTTCGGCTACATGCGCGGTGTCGCGCTGACCGACTGGTCTGCCCTGCCTGCGGATCTGCAGCCTGCGCTGGACGCTATCGCTCTGCACGGCGTGGAAGAGAATCTCGAAAAGATCGACGCCATGACGCCAGACGAAATGGAAGCCAGCATTGAGGCGATCCGCCCTGCCGCCCTGGCGCTGCACGATCACTGGATCTCTCAGCCGGAAGCGATTCCCGTGCCTCAGAAACCGGTCGCGGCAGAGAAACTGCCTGGCCGCAACGATCCCTGCCCGTGCGGCAGCGGCAAAAAATATAAGCAGTGCTGTCTGCATTGATTGACTGCTTAGCCTCACGATCTGCCGGGCGGCTATTTGGCCCGGCATGCTTCTCTCACGATCCACGACAGTTTGACCTGCATCACTCTACCCATCCCCTTACCTGAATAGACTGCTCACGACTTGAACAGCTTCACGCTTATCGCTAAGGTAAGCGCGATTTTACCCGTCAGGAATAACCATGATCACCATCGCGCTGATTGACGATCACCTCATCGTCCGCTCCGGCTTTGCCCAGCTGCTGAGCCTGGAATCTGATTTCCAGGTGGTGGCGGAATTTGGTTCAGGCCGTGAGGCGCTGGCGGGTCTGCCCGGCAGGAGCGTGCAGGTCTGCATCTGCGATATCTCAATGCCGGACCTTTCCGGACTGGAGCTGCTGAGCCTGTTGCCCACGGGAATAGCCACTATCATGCTCTCTGTCCATGACAGCCCGGCACTGGTGGAGCAGGCGCTGAATGCCGGTGCGCGTGGCTTTCTTTCCAAACGCTGTCGTCCCGATGAGCTGATCGCGGCGGTGCGCACGGTCTCCACAGGCGGCTGTTATCTGACGCCAGAGATTGCGATCAAGCTGGCCACCGGTCGGCAGGACCCGCTTACCCGACGTGAACGTCAGGTGGCGGAAAAACTCTCACAGGGCATGGCGGTTAAGGAAATTGCCGTTGAGCTGGCGCTGTCACCGAAAACCGTACATGTCCATCGCGCGAATCTGATGGAGAAGCTCGGCGTCAGCAATGATGTGGAGCTGGCGCGCCGCATGTTTGATGGCTGGCAATGAGTCCTTTTGTTTCGCGGCTGATCTCCGTTGTCGCCAGCTTTTTTATCTTTTCGGCGGCCTGGTTCTGCCTGTGGAGTATCAGCCTGCATCTGGTGGAACGCCCGGAACTGGCGGTGCTGCTATTCCCGTTTGGCCTGCGTCTGGGGCTGATGCTGCAATGTCCACGCGCTTACTGGCCGGTGCTGCTGGCAGCTGAGTGGATCATGCTGGTCTGGCTGGCGAAGGTGGTCGCGCTGGCGCATCTGCCGCTGTTAATGGCGGGCAGTGTACTGACGCTGCTGCCAGTGGCGCTGATCTCCCATTACCGCCATCAGCGTGACTGGCGCACGCTGCTGAGCCAGGGTGCGGCACTGATCGCCGCGGCGCTGCTGCAATCTCTGGCGTGGGCGGGACAGCAGGAGATGCTGAACGCCCTGCTACTGACGCTCACCGGTGGTCTGACGCTGGCCCCGACCTGCCTGGTCATCTGGCACTATCTCACCAGCACCCGCTGGCAGCCGCTGGGGCCGTCGCTGGTCTCACACCCGGTCAACTGGCGCGCCCGGCATCTTATCTGGTATCTGCTGCTGTTTGTCATCAGTCTCTGGTTGCAGCTTGGCCTGCCCGCTGAACTGTCGCGCTTTACGCCATTCTGTCTGGCGCTGCCGATTATTGCTCTGGCCTGGCACTACGGCTGGCAGGGTGCGCTGATCGCGACGCTGATGAATGCAATCGCGCTGATCGCCAGCCAGACCTGGCACGATCATCCGGTCGATCTTCTCCTCTCACTACTGGCCCAAAGTCTGACCGGACTGCTGCTGGGTGCGGGTATCCAGCGGCTGCGCGAGTTGAATCAGTCGCTGCAGAGCGAGCTGGCGCGCAACCGGCTGCTGGCGGAACGGCTGGTCGAAACAGAAGAGAACGTACGCCAGGAGGTGGCGCGCGAACTGCACGATGATATCGGCCAGACGATTACGGCAATCCGCACCCAGGCGGGCATTGTGCAGCGCCTTGCGCCGGATAATGGCCGGGTGATCCAGAGCGGCGTCCATATTGAGCAGCTCTCACTCGGTGTCTACGATTCAGTGCGGCGACTGCTGGGACGTCTGCGACCCCGCCAGTTAGATGACCTGTCACTTGAACAGGCAGTCCGCTCCCTGATGCGTGAGATGGAGCTGGAGGATTGCGGCATCGTCAGTCACCTTGAGTGGCGTATTGATGAGACGCTGCTGAGCGAAGCGCAGCGCGTCACGCTGTTTCGCGTCTGTCAGGAGGGGCTGAACAACATTGTAAAACACGCCAGCGCCAGCGCCGTGATGCTGAAAGGCTGGCAACAGGATTGTCGCGTTTTGCTGGTGATTGAAGATGATGGCTGCGGTCTGCCGCCAGGTTCCGGTCAGCAAAGCTTTGGTCTGGTCGGGATGCGCGAACGCGTGAGTGCGCTGGGCGGCTCCCTGACGATCTCCTGCACCCATGGAACCCGCGTCAGCGTGCATCTGCCGCTGCGTTCGGCCTGAGGAATCACCGTGTTTAACTTCCTGAAAACGCCCGCTAACGCCGCCCCGCTGCAGGACAAAGGTGAGATTGATAGCCGCTATCGCTACTGGCGACGGCACATCATGTCAACCATCTGGATCGGCTATGCCCTGTTCTACTTTACCCGCAAAAGCTTCAACGCGGCAGCACCTGAAGTGATCGCCAGCGGTGTGATGATGCGAACCGATATCGGCCTGCTGGCGACGCTGTTTTACATCACTTATGGCCTGTCGAAGTTCTTCTCCGGTATCGTCAGTGACCGCTCCAATGCCCGCTATTTTATGGGACTGGGGCTGATCGCTACCGGCGTGGTCAATATCCTGTTTGGCTTCTCCACCTCGCTATGGGCTTTTGCGCTGCTGTGGACCATCAACGCCTTTTTCCAGGGCTGGGGCGCGCCGGTCTGCGCGCGCCTGCTGACCAACTGGTATTCGCGTAACGAGCGCGGCGGCTGGTGGGCATTATGGAACACCGCGCACAACGTTGGCGGTGCGGTTATCCCGATCGTTATCGGCGCGGTGGCACTGCACTATGGCTGGCGAACCGGGATGATGATTGCGGGCAGTTTAGCGATACTCGCCGGACTGTTTCTCTGCTGGCGTCTGCGCGACCGGCCTCAGACTGTCGGCCTGCCCACTGTAGGCGACTGGCGACAGGATGAGATGGAGATGGCGCAGCAGCAGGAAGGCGCAGGTCTGAGTCGCAAAGCGATCCTGACCCGCTACGTGCTTTTCAATCCCTATATCTGGCTGCTGTCATTGTGTTACGTGCTGGTCTATGTGGTTCGCGCCGCGCTCAATGACTGGGGGAATCTTTACATCTCCGACACGCTGGGGGTGGATCTGGTGACGGCCAACTCGGTAGTCACCCTGTTTGAGCTGGGCGGTGTGATAGGCGCGCTGGTCGCGGGATGGGGCTCGGACAAGCTGTTTAATGGCAACCGTGGCCCCATGAACCTGATTTTTGCAGCCGGGATTTTGCTTTCCGTCGGCTCACTGTGGCTGATGCCCTTTACCAGTTACGTGATGCAGGCTGCCTGCTTTTTTACTACCGGTTTCTTCGTCTTCGGCCCGCAGATGCTGATCGGCATGGCGGCTGCCGAGTGTTCGCATAAAGAGGCGGCGGGCGCGGCAACCGGCTTCGTCGGTCTTTTCGCCTATCTCGGCGCGTCACTCTCCGGCTGGCCGCTGGCGTGGGTAATCGACGTCTGGCACTGGAGCGGCTTCTTTGCGGTGATTGCCACGGCGGCGGGGATATCCGCCCTGCTGCTGTTGCCGTTTTTAAATGCTCAGGCGCCGAGATCCCTGCCTGAAGCGTGATACGCCTCTCCTTTTTGCCCAAGGTGGGGCAAAACTAAGAAATTTTCCTGGTTTCGCCTGGATGCTGTCTCAGGCCAGTCTGGCGGCAAGTTTTTACAATGCCAGCCATTAGCTGCCCATTGCAGCTATTCCAACCAGGAGAATCCCCTTACATGCTGGCATTCCTCAAACAGGTGCGCAGACCAACGCTGGATCTGCCAATCGAACTGCGGCGCAAGATGTGGTTCAAGCCGTTTATGCAGTCCTATCTGGTGGTCTTTATCGGCTACCTGACCATGTATCTAATCCGCAAAAACTTCAATATCGCGCAGAACGATATGATCACCACCTACGGACTGAGCATGACGCAGCTGGGGATGATCGGTCTGGGTTTCTCCATCACCTATGGCGTCGGGAAAACCCTGGTTTCTTATTATGCTGACGGCAAAAATACCAAGCAGTTCCTGCCGTTTATGCTGATTCTTTCGGCCATCTGTATGCTGGGTTTCAGCGCCAGCATGGGCACAGGTTCCGTCAGCCTGTTCCTGATGATCGCCTTTTATGCTTTAAGCGGATTCTTCCAGAGTACCGGCGGCTCCTGTAGCTACTCCACCATCACGAAGTGGACGCCGCGCCGCAAGCGTGGCACCTATCTGGGGATGTGGAATATCTCCCACAACCTCGGCGGTGCCGGTGCGGCAAGCGTGGCGCTGTTTGGTGCCAATGTGCTGTTCAACGGCCATGTGATTGGGATGTTTATCTTCCCGTCTATTATCGCGCTGATTGTTGGTTTTATCGGCCTGCGCTACGGCAGCGATTCCCCGGAGTCTTATGGCCTGGGCAAGGCCGAAGAGCTGTTTGACGAAGAGCTAAGCGATGAGGATAAAGAAGCTGAAGATGAGTCGATGACCAAATGGCAGATCTTTGTCGAGTACGTACTGAAGAACAAGGTGATCTGGCTGCTCTGCTTCGCAAACATCTTCCTCTATGTGGTGCGCATCGGGATCGATCAGTGGTCAACGGTTTACGCCTTCCAGGAGCTGAAGCTCTCTAAAGAGGTGGCGATTCAGGGCTTTACCCTGTTTGAAGTGGGTGCACTGGTGGGTACGCTGATGTGGGGCTGGCTATCCGATCTGGCCAATGGCCGTCGTGCGCTGGTGGCCTGCGTCGCACTGGCGTTGATTATCGCCACGCTCGGGATCTATCAGCATGCCAGCAACCAGTATGTCTATCTGGCCTCGCTGTTCGCACTGGGCTTTCTGGTCTTTGGCCCACAGTTGTTAATCGGCGTTGCCGCGGTCGGCTTTGTGCCGAAAAAAGCGATTGGCGCAGCGGATGGGATCAAAGGCACTTTCGCTTACCTGATTGGTGACAGCTTTGCTAAGTTAGGTCTTGGGATGATCGCTGACGGCACACCGATATTTGGCCTGACCGGCTGGGCTGGCACGTTCGCCGCACTGGATATCGCCGCTATCGCCTGTATCTGCCTGATGGCGTTGGTTGCGGTGATGGAAGAACGCAAGATTCGCCGCGAGAAACGACTACAGCGTTTGAAGATGGTGTAAAGATAAACTCTGGCCCGGCGTAAGCCGGGCTTTTTTTGGCAACTGGTATGTCCCAGACTGGCTGCCGATTAGCCTGCAAAACCCTCCCAATCTCTTCCCTCACATTTTTCACCCCACCCGAATTATTTCAAAAATACCCCTTCAGGTGGTCAGCCTGCCCACTCTGTTGTGGCCATGTTTTAATATTTACATGGCTGAGGGCCTTTGTTTAGATGATAACTGACACCTCGAATAACAAATTAAGCGGAACCTGATGATGATGAAGGCGCTGACTGAGCGGCAACTGACGATTATGCGACAGCTTATTTCTCATAACAGTTACGTGAGCCTGCAATTTATTTCTGAAAAAACAGCCATCACCAGCCGAACCTTACGCCGCGACATCGCTGACATTAATGAAAAACTGGCTGACTTGGGGATCAATATCAGCGGAAAAAGTGGGAGAGGGATCACAATTAAATTCTCTGATGCCCAGGCAGAAATAGCTGCGCGCCGGATTTTTTCAACCGAGGTGGATGATTTCAGCAGCAACTTCAGAATGCTAAAAATAGCATCGGATTTATTAATGCTTTCACCAAAAAGTTCATCCATTAGCGAGCTCGCGGATAAATACTTTATCAGCCGTGCGTCGATAGTGAATGATTTAAAAACACTGGAAGTCTGGTTGCATCAGTTTAATTTAACGTTATTGAAAAGTCGCGTCGGCACCAGTATTAAAGGCAGTGACCAGAATATTCGCATGGCGATGAAAGCGCTGGTATTAAAATCGATTTATAACCGTCAGGACATGATGGAAAGCCGCCTGGATGAAAGCACGCTGCAGGAGCTTTCAGAGAAATTTGGTCAGCAGGCTGTCCATTTTACCCTGCAACTCATCAATTTTATTGAACAGAAACTGCACTATACGATTAGCGATCCTTACTACATTAATTTGTTTACCCACATTCTGGTGCTGATTCACCGCAGTCACTCGCCGATGCCCAGGACCGACGCGCGCGCAGTGACCATGAACAGGGTCAGCGATCATCACGCCTGGCAGGTTTCGCTGGCGGTGGTAGAGCGCATCGAGACCGCCTGTAACACGGTGCTGGTGGCTGAGGAGTCTCACTCTATCTATCAATATCTTGTCTCCTCCGGTAAAGCGGGCGGTGAAGTACCACTGCAGGATGAGTCGTTAATTTCGGAACGTGAAACCCGCTTTGCGCAGGAGTTGATTCGCCGGGTGGCGCAGCGCATCAACATTGAAATCACGACCGACCAGAACCTGCAGGCGTCGTTGTCCTCGCATATCAAGCCGATGCTGAACCGTCTGAGATATCACATCCGGATTAAAAATCCGCTGCTGCATGATATCCAGACCGAGCTGGGAACAGTGTTTGCCGCCGTCAAAGCGGTGATCAACCAACTGACGCAGGAGTACAGCCTGGATGAAATCAGTGACGATGAGGTGGCGTACCTGACGGTGCATATCCAGGCGGCCATCGAAAACAGCATCAAAGTTAAGCGGGTACTGCTGGTCTGCTCCAGCGGTCTGGGCACGTCGCAGCTGCTTTACGGGCGGATTATCCGCGCCTTTCCCGACTGGAAGATCATCGACATCGTACCTGGAAAAAATATCGCGGACTCCCTGAAACGCCATGAGTGTGATGTGGTGATCTCTACTATCCGGCTGGAGCCGCTGGAAAAACCGGTGGTTTATGTTTCAGCCCTGTTTTCGGCGAAAGATATCGCAAGAGTCACAGAGTGTCTGGTATCGAATTCAATTAATTAATAATGGAGAAGTAACATGACAACAGCCGTGGCGATTAATGAAGTGCTGAAAGAAGAGTGCATTATTCTCGATGTCGATTGCCAGACGAAAGAGCAGATTATTTCTCAGCTGACTGACCTGCTCTGCCAGACCGGCGCGGTGACCGATAAAGCAGCGTTTCTGAAGGATGTTTATCTGCGTGAAGAATTAGGCTCTACCGGATTTGAAAATCATATTGCGATTCCGCACGGTAAATCTGCTGCCGTCGCAAAAACCCGGATTGCCGTGGGCCGTTTACGCCGCGATATTCCATGGGAAACCATTGATGGCACCAGTGTTCGTTTAGTGATTCTTTTCGCGGTAAAAGAGTCTGATAAAGATGTCGGCCATATCAAAATGCTCGCCAGAATATCTATTGCGCTGGGCGATGAAGATGTCGTCGAACAGTTACTGACTGTCCCGCATCGTGAAGAGATGTTTCATTTGCTGTTATCCCGCTCGGGAGCCTGAATAAACCGGAGAGTGTAATGAGATAAAAAGCTTAAGGAGGTATTCCAGGTTGTAGCCATTCCTTCAGACCGAAAAACATAAATATAAAATTTTCACTGGAGAACGTTTATGAACATTATTGCCATTACCGCCTGTCCTACAGGTGTCGCCCACACCTACCTGGCCGAAAGTAATTTGAAAAAAGCGGCTAAAAAACTGGGCCTGAATGTATTAGTTGAAACCCAGGGCGCGATTGAAAGTGAATATATTTTCAGCGACGACGATATTCATCGGGCCGACGTGGTGTTAATTGCCGCGGATAAGAAAGTAGAGATGGCGCGCTTCCAGCACAAAAACGTGATTGAGGTGCCCGTCACCCGAGCCGCAAAAGATGCCGAAGGCCTGTTAAACGCCATCGTGAACGGTGAGCTGGCTCCCCGCTTGGTGGATTCAGCATCGCAGACGAATGCGTCTGAACCGGCTAACAGTGCCCGTGAAACGTCAGGTTCCCGCTCCTGGATGTCTGAGATTTATGTGCATCTGATCACCGGTGTAAACCTGATGATTCCGTTTGTCGTGGCGGGCGGCATTCTGATCGCCCTGAGCTTTTCATTCGGGATTACCGCGGCCACACCAGGGGACGCGAATTTCAGTCCGATAGCGAAGATGCTCTCTGATATCGGCGGCGGTTCGGCTTTTGCCCTGATGCTGCCGATTCTGGCACTGGGCATCAGCCAGTCTATCAGCGGCAAAGCGGGCATCGTGGCGGGCGCAGTGGGCGGGATGATGGCGATCCACACCGGCTCCGGATTCCTGGGCGCACTGATTGCGGGATTCCTGGCCGGATACATCACGCTGTTGATCAATAACCATATTCATCTGCCTAAAGCGGTCGCCGGCCTGAAACCCATTTTGATTGTGCCGCTGCTGAGTGTGCTGCTGACCGGTGCACTGATGGCGCTGTTGATTGGTGAGCCGATTAAAATGCTGCTCGGCTGGCTGACCGCCTTCCTGAGTTCTCTGGGTAACGCTAACGCCGCCCTCCTCGGTCTGCTGTTCGGCATGATGGTGGCCTTCGATATGGGCGGCCCGCTGAACAAAACCGTCTGTATGTTTGCGATTGGCCTGATGTCGAGCGGCATCTATGGACCGATTGCCGCCTGTATGGCGGCGGGCATGGTGCCGCCGCTGGGCATCGCGCTGGCAACCACCCTCTTCCGCCGCAAATTCACAGAGCAGGAGCGTGAAACCGGCAAAGTCACTTACATCCTCGGCCTGTCGTTTATTACCGAAGGCGCGATCCCCTATGCGGTCGCCGATCCACTGCGCGTCATCCCGGCCATTGTGGCGGGTTCCGGCCTCGCAGGCGCCCTGTCGATGATGCTGGGTTGCGCTTCCCGCGCCCCGCACGGCGGCATTTTCGTCATCTTCATTCCTAACGTGATCAGCCATGTCATGGCTTATCTGTTTGCGATCGCTGCAGGCAGTCTGCTGACAGCGCTGATCCTGCTGTTTCTGAAAAAAGATATCTCCGTTCCTGAACAACAAGGATAAAACCTATGCTTTACAACATGAAAGACTTGCTCAGCGTTGCACAACAGCATCAGTTTGGTGTCGGTGCATTCAACATCGCCAGCGCGGAATTTGGACGGGTGGCGGTTGAGACTGCCGAGCGGCTGGATTCACCGCTGATTCTGGAGATCCATCCTGAGGAGATGGCCTTCACCGGCCCGGAATTTATTGGCTATCTGCGGACGCTGGCGATTCAGGCACGGGTGCCGGTGGTGATCCATCTGGACCATGGCCGCTCGCTGGAAGAGGTGATGAAAGCGATCTACGCCGGTTTTACCTCTGTAATGATTGACGCCTCGTCTCATCCTTTTGAGCAGAACATTGCGCTGACGAAGAAGATTGTCGAGATAGCGCACACGATTAATGTTTCCGTGGAAGCGGAGCTGGGCACCATCGGTGTGGCGGAAGGCAGCGGTGAAGGCGGCAGTAACGAGATTCTCTATACCGATCCGCAGCAGGCGGAGACCTTTGTGCGCGAGACCGGCACCGATACGCTGGCCGTCGCCATCGGCACCTCGCATGGCCTCTATCCCAAAGGGAAGCAGCCGAAGCTGGATATCGAACGTCTGCAGCAGATCCGTAAGGTGGTGGATATCCCGCTGGTGCTGCATGGCGGGTCAGGCAACAAAGACAGCGAGGTCGCGGAATCCATTCTTTATGGCGTCGGTAAAATCAATATCTCCAGCGATATGAAGAAGGCCTTCTTCGTGGCGCTGGAACAGGAACTGAAACAGGGTGGACACGAGCCTAATTCACTCTTCGTTAAACCGATGCAGGCGGCAGGTGAAGTGGTCGCGGCGAAGATGGCGCTGTTTAATTCAGTGGGGAAAGCGGCGCTGTATCGGTAAGCCAGTCGCCAATGACTAGTGGAACACGGCTGCGATTCAAAGAGACACTGAGGATTCGGTGTCTCTTTTGCTGCTATCACAACACTCAGCGCTCTGTGCGGCTGACTAAAATTCAGGGGCGTTTAGCGAAGCGACCTCTTCAGCCACGGACGATAATAAATGTGTTCAGCCTGGAAATCGACCGCGCCTTTATTACCGGTGAGACGCTGAGCCAGCGTTAATGCAAAATCGAAGGCGACACCCAGCCCCCGGCCACTGAGCAGATTGCCATCCTCCACCACATCCTCCATTACATACTCGCCATCTTTGACCTCCAGCCCCAGCTCGCCTGAACATGTATAGCGACGGCCTTTCAGAAGGTTATTGCCACCCAGCACCCGGGCGGCGGCAGAGCAGATAGGGGCAATCAACATGCCGGCGTCATCATGTCGCTGAATTAAAGCAGTAACAGCAGAGCTGGCGGCCAGATTCTTAGAACCCTCAGGCCCGCCTGGCATGATCAGCGCATCGAATAAATGTGCGTCCGCTAATTCTTCAATCAGCGTATCTGTTTTAATGACAGCACCGTGGTAACTGACGATCTCGCGCTGAGGCTCACAGGCAACGGTGGTGACAGTGATGTCCAGCCGGCTGAGTATATCGAGAGTAATAAACGCTTCTGCTTCTTCAAATCCTGTGGCCAGGAGTAATGCTGCATTTTTGGACATATTGCCTCCGATGATTCTCAATAAATGAAACACTGTTTCATTTTAATGGCATTCTACCAGAAGTTTTCTGCTGTCGATGACTCTGTTTAAAAAAGGGAGGGTTTACAGCGTGTGCATGACAGGATGCCACTGGCAGCGCGCGGGGCCGCTGGTCTTTATTCATGCGTGAGCCATGAGCTGGTTTTTCTGCGCGGGTGATCTCGTCCTCTTCAGCCGGGTTCATGCTATCAGAGGGCTTAATTACAGCAGTGCGGTTGGGTTGGTTGAAGGTTCAGGGTGATGAAGATTGGTTACTCCCTGACTGAAACGTCAGCCGGCGGCGCTGAAAGAATAGCGCAGCGTTTATCCAGTAGCGACTCAACGGATGCCCGATTGCCCTTATCCCAGCCGCGCCGGGTGGTTAGCAGGATAAATCCTTTTTCTCCCGAGAACGTCGTGGGGATGAGCGCCACACCAGACTCCGCAAGCTGCGGCGGCGACAGATGGAAATGGTCTGCCACGGAGGAGACAGGATAGATCCCCATCGCCGTGGGCTGTATAACGCGTCGGGCATAGTAGGTGTGATTCAGCAAACGGTCGGGCAAGGGTCGCCAGTCATCACCAATATAGGGGCGCTCGGCCTGAAGCTGGCGATAGACATCCTCCCGCAGGCAGGTCAGATGAATATGCAGTTGATTCTGGCTGCGGCCATAAGCGGAATTCAGTGCCATGCCGAGCCGATCCTCCGGCACTTCAGCACCATAGGCCGCCATCAGACGATAACGCATTAACCAGGCGTCGCCGAAATAATCGGGACGTCCAGGCCGCGTCAGCGCAATACTCTCAATGCCAGACATCGCCATTGTCGGCACCAGAATAAAGTGCAGCTTGTGGCGGGGATTCTGGATGATGCTGTAGCCCTGTGTGGCGTCCTGCGGAAGATAGACTTGCTGGCAGGGAGCCGGATCGCGACGGTAATGATAGTTATTCATGCAGAGATCATGCGTGACCGTCCACAATGCGTCAGAGCGGGCGCATCCTGTCAGCAGCAGCGCGATGACCAGCGGCAGAGACCGGCATCGCCATAACCATTTCCCATTTAGTGGATTCCATCCGCTCAGGCGACTCAATGCAGGTATAACCTCATCAGCAAGGGTTTGTATTAGGGAAGTGTTTAGCTGAATGGCAAATCAGCATTCAGAAAGAGATGCACTCACCTTTTGCTTCAAAAGCTTCAGGAATTCTGCAGGCGTCGTTTCCCATAAATCTGTAGAAAATTCCGCGCCATAGCAGCTTTCGAAATCCTGCTCCAGATTGTCAGTCTCCCTCATAAATTGTTCAATATCACCTATCAAGCCATGCCGGGAGGCGGGAGTAGAATCTGCAATCCATGCGTTGATTTGAGCATCTACACTTTCACCACTACCGAACAGGTCATAATCCTGTCCAAAATAGATGGCGATAAGGCTATCCAGTCCGGCTATGTTAATGTTTTTCAAAGTCGTAACCTCGGCGACTCAATTATTCAGAACCTTGGTCAGCTCAACCTCACGGGTTATGGGATTAAAGTATAGATAGAACTGATCCCCATCCAACTGATCAGGCCTTGCCCATATTTCCTTCTCACCCAGACTGCGCTTTTGCTTCGCGTATCCCAGCTTTTCGAGATAAGCGCGCAGCGATGCAGTATCTGCAGCTCCTTTAAATACGATGCTATTTGTAGGAGAATAACCGTCACCAGGGTGCGACTCGAAATAGAACTCGTCCGTTATACGTGGTGCTTTTTCGATATCTGAGTCTGTCAGTGTATGGTATTTAAAAAAATCGTGTTGTTTGTAAACAGTCGCCTCATTTGAGCACGCTGCAACAAACCAGACAAACAGACCGCCACAAATAAGCACGGTAGCAACCATAAGCGCGGACCACTTAAACAGGTTTTTCATTGCTTCGTCCCCATGAATGAGAGTGATGTCCCATCATTGGTAACGACCTTAACAATTCCAGATGTGAAATCGTTCCACGGCCTGAGCCAGGTCATAAAATGCGGAAGATATACTTTATACGGCTGATGTCGCAGGCATTTATCATCCGGGTCGGGAAAAAGAATCGGACGGAATCCATGATTTTTATGGGAACCGATAGCCCCATAGTAGTCCCAGCGCCGAACAGCTGAATCATAGCTGACTGGCTTGAGACGATAGCCATATCGACCCGGTATGATAGCCCGATAAAACCCGAACAGATCAGACACGAAATCCTCACCACTGAAGCCACTGTCTGTATACCATGAGAATGACCGCAGACTTTGCAGGCCTTCAAATCTGGACGCGGTGTTCATCATCATCGCCAGCATGATTCTGTTAATCTCATCAGTGCTCCGGCCTCGCTTTATTTCCCAGTGAGAAAACTTCCCGACGCCAAACCGCGATTTGAACTTAAAAACGCCCATATCCTGCCGGTACATGACTGGATAAGATGGCTTGCTGCTACGCTCACCTTCAGCGAACTGACGCCTCAACGCAGCCACGTCATTGCCACGGGCATGGCCCATATCAATCCAGCCCAACACCTCGGTGTAAACTATGCCTCTGTCGAGTACGTCAAAGGATGCCCCATCCTTAATTTCTCTTCGGGTGCTCATACTTACATCTCCTTATGTAGTTTGCTCGTGAATGGTATAGATGATTTTTCAGACAGTCCAGCCGGGAAGCTGTTTCATTAGCCTGCTTACCATTGATTAATATTCCAGATGTGCTGCATGCCGGTTTGGGCAACAAAGCGGGCGCTCCGCCTTCTTATTCTTTGTAATAAGAGAAATCAGCTGTGACTAGATGCGAAACTGACTTAGCAGATTGAACCTCATAGGCGAAATAGTATCGCTCTCCCGTTGTGAATTTAAATCCGAACACAGGAAGGCATTCATCTTTTGGAACATAAACAGGCTTGTCATCAAAAACCCTGTGAAAGGAGTCACTTTTATCACTGTTGATTTGAATGGCAGTGATACTTTCTTGTGGCTCCAGTGGCGACACTACACAAACTCGATTGTCTTTGAGAAACGCCGTTGTAGATACGCGCCCCACCATTCGATCGCCAGGCCCAGGACATCCCGTTAAGAGAAATACGACACCCAGCAATATTTTGTTTTTCATGTTAAACGCTCCTTCCCTGTTACGACTTTATGGCAATGCGAGGGGAAAAAAACTACTTCACTTATTATAAAATTCGTTTTTTTTATTCATCTTCTTCTCAATCACTCTGACTATGATCTGATAACCGTTGAGGGTTACCACTGTTCTGATGACTATTAGCGTAACCCCCACAGACCTTCAATATCGCGTTGATTGTATAGCTTTGCTAACGCTGTCCAAAAATTCTGCTCTCCCTCTGTAGATTGATCTGATGGCTTTACCAGAAGGAAAGTTATTACGAGCAAGGTGACGGCGATAAGGATTCCATCCCTTGCCGGGACACGTTTCGCTTCCATTTAACACCAACTCAATTGTGCAAAAGACATTAGCCCGTTACGTAATTTTACCTGTGAGGTATAGAGTAATGTCTGCCGAATAGCCATGAAATCAGTTCGGTGTTGTAAAGTGATGTAGCCTAAAGACACGCCGAGCGGCGCCGCGAAAATGCAGCCTGAAATTCCCTCGCTCTATATTATTCACCTTGATATTTAACCGCTCCCGATGCGATCTCGGGAGCGGCTTTCCATTCAAACGACTTTCTGTTTACCGGATATAACCTGAATAAACTCCTGAACCTGCTTTTTTTTCCGCGCCGACAGCTTGCATACCTGGCGCAGCGACTGCACTAGTTCGCTCTCCTGCCGGGCAGTGAGCACAATACAGCCTTCCATTACTTTTACCTCTACGGCTGTGCCAGTGACAAAGCCGGCTGCTTCCAGCCATTGTCCTTTCATAGTGATGGCGGGAATCCGGCTGTAATCCGGATAGCGGCTCGCGTAGCCAACCGTCAGCTGGCGGTTATTTGAAGGCGAGACTTCTGGTTCCGACAGTTGTGCAATAGAATGGGCGTCAGTCATGATTACTATTCCCTATAAATAGTGATTGTGATTAGCGGCGCGGGTGTGTTGGCGCACATTCGCACCGCGCTAAATACCTGTATATATCATCAGTAAAGCGACAAAAAGTCCAGCTGAAAGCAGCGAGATATAATCTTTTTATAAAATCACTTGAATATAAATATTAATATTTATCTGGCGGTAAATAATAAGGCGCGCACCGGCAAGGCCCGCACTAAAATAATAACCAGGATTTTCTACGCGGGCCTTTTTACCTGTTCAGACTGTACGTTCGGATTTAATTTTCTCCAGCAACGCGGCAGCGCTGTTTTCTCCGCTGATTAATTCAGGGTCTACAGCCGCCACTGCACGGTGAGTTCACCCTGGAATACTTTCGCCAGGATTAGTTGTCGGATTTATTGACGGACTGATAGTCGCGGCTTAGGGCGATTCAGCGAAAACCATGGGTCCAGGTACCACGCCAGGCTTATCATTCGATCCCGCTCGATCCCGCTTGATAGTGAAGGGACTGATGTGGCTGGCAGAGCCGATTTTTCTTGTACCAGAGTATGTGTTTATAGCTGCGGCGGCAGGGATTGGGCTGACAGTATCGATTACGGGCGGATCTATCAAAAAATACATGTGATGCAATCATTTCCAGCCTGACTGAAACAAACTGTTCAGGATTTACCAGCAGGCTATCAATAACTTTCGCTGGCAACATTTATGCTGTGAGAGACACTGTACATTGACTTTTCACTTCCCAGATAGTTTACTTTTTTTATTATAGTTACACTCTGAGTTAATCTATGCCATCAAAAATAAACTGGCTGTTGCAAAACACCTCTCCAGGAAGCCTGGTTTTGCAATCCTGGCTAACCCGGAACAACATATCGCCTTCTCTGGCCTATAAATACGCGCAAAGTGGCTGGCTGAAAAAACTGCGGGCTGGCGTTTATGCGCGCGCAGGACGAGAACCGGACTGGAGTGATGCGCTATGGAGTCTTCAAAGCCAGCTTGACGCGCCAGTGCATCTGGCCGGACTGAGCAGCCTCTCCTGGCAGGGCCGTTCCCATTACCTGCAACTTAAGCAGAGTCAATGCTGGCTTAGCGTTGAAAACAAAACAATATTGCCTAAATGGTTTAAAGAATTTCCCGGCGTTGAGTGGCTGATAGTATCAGCTCTGAAGCTTCCTCAACTGGATGAGAAGTTCCGAACCGAGCTCGACGTTAAAGGAAAAAAATTAACTGCCAGCGTACCAGAGCTGGCAGCCTATGAGCTGTTAAGCGCAGTTCCTCAGGTAATCTCATTCGAGCACGCTGCCGAGCTTTTTCAGGGACTGGTCAATCTCAATCCACGTAAAGTCGAGAAGCTACTTACGCTCAGTCAGTCCGTACAAACAAAGCGATTGTATCTGTTTTTCGCCAGTTTTTATGATCATGCCTGGTTCAGGCGCGTAGATACCAGCAAAATCGACCTGGGTTCGGGCAACCGACAAGTTGTTGTTAATGGCAAGCTGGACACGCAGTACATGATTACTGTGCCCGAAAATTTTACCAGAAAGGGAATAAGCCATGGATAAAACCTCCCCCTACTACCGCCAGGTCTCCCTGCTGGTTAGAGCATTACCTTATGTCGCTAACGAGACCTGCTTTGCGCTGAAAGGGGGAACGGCGATCAACTTATTCATTCGCGATTTTCCCCGACTATCCGTTGATATCGATCTGGCTTATATCCCACTGGAAAGCAGAGATGTCGCCTTACCCAATGTGCGGAAAGCGCTAAGCCGCATCGCCGCTGAATGGAAACACAAGCCGAGATCAGTGCAGTGCTGCAAACCCATAATCCCGATGAGATGCGTATCATAGCCACTACGGACGACGCGCAAATTAAAATCGAGGTTTCACCCGTTGCCCGGGGAACATTGTATCCACCGCAAGAACGCGACGTCGTGGAAGCTGTGGAAGAAGAGTTTGGTTTTGCCGCGATCCCGGTAGTCTCACTGCCTGATCTATATGGCGGCAAGCTATGTGCTGCGTTAGATCGACAACATCCCAGAGATTTCTACGACGTTAAAATGCTCCTTGATACACAAGGAATCGACCGCGCAATATTCAATGGCTTTATCGCTTATTTGCTTAGCCATAATCGCCCCTTATCCGAAGTTCTTAGCCCACGCTGGAAAGATATTAACGAACCCTTTCAAAATGAATTCAGCGGCATGACCCTTGAGGAGGTCTCACTGGAAGCGCTGGGAGAGGTCCCGGAAAGAATGCTTAGCGCGCTGAAAGCGCATTTCACTCAACAGGATTTCGACTTCCTGATGTCATTTAAACGCGGAGAACCTGACTGGAATTTAGCACCAGAATCCCACATTCAGAATTTACCAGCCGTTCAATGGAAGCTGCGAAATATAGGACAGATGAATGAGGAAAAGCGCGTGCAGTCGCTGAATAAACTGGAAAAGGTCATGGCAGAATGGCTAAGCTAATTTACTTTTTTTGTTATAGTTACACCAATAGTGTAACTATATGATTCTTAATAAACTAACAAAGCCCTGTGAGGATAAATTTCCCTCCGACACTTAAAAATAAGGTTGCTATTGGCCTCGCAGGCGATCTGGTTTGTTTGTAAGTATCCCGCTTAACGGGCCAGAAGTGGTCTCACTGGCACTGGTGTAATGAGCCGAAGAGCATGGTGTATTGCTGGAATTTATCAGGACGGAAAAGCCGACACAGAATGCGTTTATTGAGCGTTTTAACCGACGATTTCGCCATGAATACCTTAATGAACACTGGCTTAACGATATAAACCATGCCAGGAAAATCATCAGTAAATGGCGTAAAGATTATAACGAGTGCCGCCTGTACTCCATGCTGAATTCTCAGATACCGTCTGCATTTGAGGCGGGTTAGAGAAAGGGTTATTCTTACATAGAAGGATCCGACATTACTAACTGAGCGTTGTATCTAATCTTGGGGGGGGGCAGGTCATAACCACCTGAATGCCTTAAATTTTTGTGGTTCACGAACTCGTCCATCTATACGAACGAAAGCCTAACGAGCGTTTTACCGCTTTGATAAACATGCATTTACCAAATTGGTGCCAACACAGAGCTAACTTGAATAAAATGCCATTAGCTTATAATCCTTGGGGTTTTAAAATTTAATCAGAAAATGGTTGATACTATTGCACCAACCATTTCCATCAATTATCAATAAAATCTTTCATTTCTCTTTCTAATTCATGCAATGTTGATAGTAGTTCTTCACGCTGTTGACCTAATCTCTCAAGATCAACAAAAACCTGCTCTTCATGCTTCTTAACATATCGAGATATATTTAAATTAAAATCATTTCCTTGTATTTCATCATAAGAAGCCACATGTGAAAAATCATCGACACTACTCCTTTCAAAGTAGCACTTTGATACTTTCTCAATGATTTCACTTGTTATCAAATTGCGCCCCTTTACGGGTTTAGCCAAATCAGATGCGTCAATAAACACGACATTAGAATTGTTTTTATCTCTCCTGAATATCAAAATGGCGGTTGGTACCCCTGTCCCAGGAAGAAGCCTATCTGGTAAACCGATTACCGCATCCAATAATCTCTTATTTACTAAATTCTTCCTTATGCTCTCCTCTTGGCCTCCACGGAACAATACCCCGTGTGATACCAGTATGGCCATTCTACCAGTTGCACTTTTAAGTGTTGAAACCATGTGCAAAATAAAGGCATAATCACCCTTAGACTGCGGTGGAAAACCTAAATTAAAACGACCATAATCATTATAAACTAAATCATCATGATTCCAACCGATAATATTTAACGGAGGATTAGAAGCAACTACATCAAACTTCATTAATCTATTATCAGCTTCCAGAAACTGAGGGTTTGATATTACATCCCCCCATTCTATCCGACTATTAATCTCATTATGCATAACCATGTTCATTTTAGCCAAAGCCCAACTGGATCTATTAGCCTCTTGACCAAATAAGATATAATTATTGCTTCTAACGGATTTTTTTATTTTTTCACCTAGGGTAATTAAAAGAGAACCAGACCCACAAGTAGGATCACAGATACTATCTCCATCCTTAGGCTGCAATAACTCTGCAAATAGTAATGAAATACCTTCTGGGGTATAAAACTCTGCCCCCCTCATCGCCGAGTCAGATGTAATCTTTTCTAAAAGATATCTACATGCTACTTTTATCTTATCATTACCATCCTGGGTATAACCAAAATTCATTTCAGGACGTGCAAAAATATCGAGTAAAACATTCAGCATCCGATCTCTTTCTGATCTTGCACCAAAATTAACCGTCGAAAATTGTATAGACTCGAATAAATAACCACATCTACTTTGACAGACCGAATCTATAGCCTGATCAATTAATCTCAGCGAGTCGTCAATCCTCTCTCCAATATAATCACCATGATTCTTAGCCTCATGATATATTTTATAAAAGCTCGCATCCTCTGGTACTCGAGAAACAATGTCTAACAACTCAGAATATTCTTCATTAGTCAAATAATCTGCATAGCCAATTTTTATATCAGAAATATATTTCAACAATAACATTGAGAACATATAATCTTTATAAGACGATGAGTCAACTTTCCCTCTAAATAAATCACAAGCAAGCAAAAGTGATTTATGGAGTGCCTTCATTTCACTCATTTTCTAACTCCTTGCCATTAATGATATTTTCACATATACCATCAAAGAGCACATCGCCATTTTGTATTAGTGAATTATAGATTACTTTTTGTTTAATCCAGTTCCTATTAATAAAACCAATCTTTTCTTGAACTCTCAAGCTTGGGATTTTAACAGTAATTTTAGAAACCGTTTTTGAATTAATTTTACTAATACTAGTACCTTCACTCAAACTGCGAATATATTTACTTCCAGACTTAGAGTTTATATACCAATGTAAATAATGTGGTAGTACTTGATTTTCATTACATCTAATCACTGCTAACTGATTGGACGTAATGATTGGTTTGCCTAGACTCCCTTCGATAATACCAGCTGAAAACACAGGCCCCCGCAGACGTAATAAAATATCATTAGGGAAAAGATAATGTTTCTCAGGATTACCTTCTGGGATTACAGAGGTTAAAGCACCAAGATCTAAAATGCCGTCAAGTCCAATATCTTTCGTCTGGATAAGATAGCAGGAGCCTTGCTCACCAGCTTCTTGAATCGCCGATTTAAAGGGCATCCCTAAGCGGATATCAGCAACACTCTCTAATGTAACAATTTTATGCATAAGTAAGCTAGGGAGATTACTCGCCCTTTCCTCCAGTGGTTTTAAGCACAATCGAGTGTTTCCAATTCACATCCCCCACACGTACATCTAAATCCATCTGCAATGAGGAAAAGGAGATCGCGTGTATCAGCATGACAACACAAGCCATATTCCCTCCCTTGCTTATTGACTTTTTACGCAGGGATTGATATTTTTTCTCGTTCATTTTGTTAGAGCCTCTCATACGGTTTTGGTCAGAATGTTTCGGGTAAATAGCAGCGGCAACTGCTAATTACTCACCCTCTTACTTGGGTAGTAGCGTCGTACTAGGTCAGTGAGAAGACTATAACAGGTTTTACAGAACTAACACAACAGTAGCATCGTACTACTTTTTTATGATGTGATTATTGCTATACTTCATGGAACCATTAAGATCATGATTATTATCATTTATCTTGTGACTTCATGATGGAAAAATATTTTTGTATTACTTTCCAAAATCGAACGGGCTTACTCCCTTCTCCTGATTCGCATCCAGATAATCCGCCCACCACTGCAACATTAGCCTGCGCTCCCCCAGATGTTCGGCCTTATGAATGTAAGCCGCACGGACAGAGTTACGTTCCTGGTGACTCATCTGACGCTCCACTGCATCCCTCGACCACAATCCTGACTCAATCAGAGAACTACACGCCATCGTCCTGAAACCATGCCCACACACTTCCGTTTTCGTGTCATAACCCATCACTCTCAGCGCCTTGTTCACCGTGTTCTCACTCATAGGCTTACGCGGATCGTGATCGCCCACAAAAATCAGCTCACGGTTCCCATTCATGCTTTTGATCTTTTCCAAAATGGCTAAGGCTTGCCGCGATAAAGGAACGAGATGAGGTGTACGCATCTTTGAACCACGTTGAGAATGCTTAACGCCTTCCAACGGTTCTCGCTCCCCCGGAATCGTCCACATAGCAGTTTCAAAATCGACTTCTGACCAGCGAGCAAAACGTAGCTCGCTTGAACGGATGAAAACTAACAAAGTGAGTTCCACTGCCAACCGGGTTAAAGGCCTGCCAGAGTAGTGATCAATGCGATGAAGTAATTCAGGAATGCGATTGAGTTCTAGCGCAGCACGATGCTGTCGTTTAGCTGTGGCGACCGCTCCAGCGATTTATTGCGCGGGGTTGTAGTCGATTAAGCCGCTCTGAACGGCATACCGCATAATCGCGGTAGTACGCTGCTGTAAACGGGCGGCGACTTCAAGGCGTCCGGATGACTCGACGGCTTTGATGGGTACAAGCAGATCCCGTGTCTTCAATTCAGCAATGTTCCGCTTACCAATAGCAGCAAAGAGATTATCTTCTAGGCTTTTCAGTACACGAGCACTATGCGATGCCGACCATTTCTGATTACTGGCATGCCAGTCTCTGGCAACCACTTCAAACGTTATTGCCTCTTGCTCCTGCTCTACCTTAACGGCTTTCTTGTTCTCACTGGGATCGACACCGTTAGCCAACAGCTTACGCGCCTCATCCCGGCGAGCCCTGGCATCTGCTAGCGAGACTTCGGGGTATTTCCCCAGCGCCAGCATCTTTTCTTTACCGCCGAAGCGATAACGCAGCCGCCAATATTTAGAACCATTAGGGTGAACCAGCAAAACCATGCCTTCAGCGTCAGTAAGTTTATAGGCTTTTGCTTCAGGCTTAGCCGAACGAACCTTCACATCACTCAGAGCCATGATGAATATCCTTTCAAGGGTTCTGTGTGGGTACAAACATTATCGAACCGGGATATACCCGCAGATGTACCCGCATCAGTAAGTTGATGTAGATTGAATCAGGTTGACTTAGGTTGAGTGAAAAAGCGAGGAAAGCCTTGCGGATACTGGATTTCAGGCACAAAAAAAGACGTCCGTTGACGTCTATTGATGTTCCGATGGTGCCGAAGGCCGGAATCGAACCGGCACGCCTCGCGGCGGTTGATTTTGAATCAACTGCGTCTACCGATTTCGCCACTTCGGCACTGAAGGGTATGCGGAAAACGTTGAGGATTATACCGTTACCCCCTGTTTCCGCAACCCTTATCCGCAGACGAAGGTGCAACTGCTGAAAAAAACGTCTTTTTGGATCTCAGGTTCACCGGCTTAACCCGAAACAGGCTTCACATCCGTCACCAGCGTCGGCAGATCCCAGGTGCCGCCCGCATGGATATAACGACACATGCCGGTCCCACCATCATAACTTTTGCGGAAAGCCTTGCCATCCCATACCCAGTTTTCCTGGCTCATGCAGTCGCCGATGCCACGGCCTTTCTGCACGCTGGTAATCTCGCCCTTGTCGTAATCCGACCCGGAAATGGTCACCAGCTCAGGCTTGCCTTTTAGCTGGTTATCAATGACCCAGTAGCCATAGCCTTCGTTATACGCGGCCCGCCAGCAGAGCGATGAAAGCAAAGCATGTGTATCATCCAGTGGCGTAAGCGTAAGTCCGTCAGTTTCAGGATCGCTGTTTTCTGCCGGTGAATAGAGGCTGTCGCACGTGTCATCGTCATTGTGATTGACCGTTGCAAGCAGCCGGGTTTTCAGTGCGTCGCTTTCCGAAGCGGTCAGCAAACGGGGTTCGCCGCCGAGGGTTTTAGCCGCCTGAATAACCGGTGTAGGCACAGCCTTAGCCACGCTGCTTTCCGGTTTATTGCCCTTTTTAGTAAGCGCACCTGGCGTGCCGATACGGCCCTGCACGTCGTCCGCTTTCAGCAGCACAGCGTAAGCGCCCTCACCGGAAAGCAGAAATGGTTTGGTGCCGCCTTTAAACTCGACTTTACCGCTGCCTTTGACGGCGCTGATGACCGCTGAGGTCTGACTTGCCGACATTCGCCAGTTGTCGTCAGCCGCCACCAGATCACCTGCTGATTTCCCGTTAATCCAGAGCGTCAGCTTTTCCGCCGGTTCGCTGTCATCTTCGGTGTCGCCCAGCGTCACTTCTCCCACTGTCTCAGTTCCAGGTCCAGCGGCACGGGTGAGCAGGATGGAGCCGGAGGGATCCTCTTCTTTGCCATAACCCGCAATGCGGCAGGTCAGGGTGTTATCACAGACAACTTCCCAGTCTTTGTGCTCAAGCGTTTTTCCGCTCTGGGCGGCCTGAGCCGACAGGGAGAGCATCGCCAGCACAAAAAGCATCGGTTTACAGTTCACTTTATTTCCTTATGTTTTATTTCTGACATCAGCACTGGTATCACTCTTACATCACGAGTGCGAGAAAACCAACAGCCATTGTTAATTGCCGCCAGGCTTTAACGAAAGGCTGAGCCACGTTCCTGGGCGATGCAGCTATAGGGTAACTCTCTCTTTTTTGTTACGCGCTTCAACCAGCACACGGTGCAACTGGCCGACTGAAAGGTCGCGGATAACGGGCGCAGGAATGCCGCGCAGACGTCTGCAAAGATAAACAATGCCCAAGAAGTCGATGCCTTCACTATGGAAAAGATATTCGTTTTCTTTCAGAGAGAACGTCTTACGGAAATCCTCTTCTTCTGTAGAAAAACTCACGTCGAAAATTTTTTCCGCTTCCTCCAGCAACTCAACACCATCATCGCCGGTAATCCCCAGATCCTTTTCCAGCCAGGTATTTTCATTGATGGTTTCACGTTTACATCCTGCAAACTCGCGAACAAAAGCGATAACGTCCGCCATTGAGGGTTCCATATCATTGCTCATGCTAAAGCGCTCCGCGCTATCCTGCCAATTTACAGTCGTCCTAAGGTCATTTCCTGCACCTCAGCCGCTGGATTGGCCTCTTTCACGGCGGCAAGAAAACCGACAAAATCCCGATTAATAAGGGTGTAGTTGTTCAGGACTCTGAACTCCCTTTCGGTGCTATAAGACCCGGTGACGTAACGAACAAGCCATACCCGGCGATTGCTGACTTCAGTTCCGGTAACTTTTATCCTGATAATATTCTTCAGCGGAACTTTGCAAATCGTTTCGCCTTCGCGATGCTGATACAGGAAGTCGCAGTCATAGTAATAATCTTCCGTGTTCATGCCCAATTTTTTCAATATCGGCGTATTAGCCGATATCTTTTTCATCTCGCCTGGAGAAGGAGGAAGCCCTTTTTTGAGGGGCAAAGGCTTGAAGCAATACCAGATGAGCAAAATGAAGAAAACTAACGACAGCAGTGAGAAAATAAAATAAACAAACTGATGCATTTAAATGACCCGATCTGTTCGGATAGCTCCTGATTATATCGAAGAAGATATGACGCCGTTATCCGTTTTTATTGCCCTGCCAGCTCATCTTTCAGTGCACTACGATCTGTCTGGCGAGTGCCAGAGACAGGCAGTGCCGAGCGCCAGCCCCACAACTGAGTTGCCTGAATAAATCCGGCTATGGCCCAACGTTTTAACCTGAGCATCCTCCCTCAACTTATCTCTTACGCTGATGTTGTCTTGATTGTCTTACAGCGCCTGCTCGCCTTTAAAAACTCCCAAATCCCTCCCCACCTTTACGGTTTACATTTACCTGCATTTGTTATGTGATCCTGTTACATGAATTTCTCGAGCTGTCTCGCAAAACAGGATCCTGCATGCGCTTTTACCAGGCCGATCCCCGCCTCGAAAACTACTGGCGCGGCGTTATTCTTTTTGGCAAAAACGTCGCGTCCTATAAATTTGCTCTTGCCCATGCGCTATACGACCTGAAGCAGCCGGACAACGATTTGATTACGCTGGAAGCGCTGGCCGTGCCTTTTGTCCGGCATTTGTGCGCTCACCTGCGTCATGCGCCAAAGCAGATTACCAGCAAAAGCAGCGAGTTTCTGGAGGCGTGCAGGCAATTCAACGCAGGCGAAATCAACGAAGAACAGTTAATCGCTATTACCGTTAAGCGCGGTTTTGCTAACGTCATCGATGCTTTTCATAATGTGAATCATGCCGAGATCGACAAACGCTTTTTCCTGGATGAACGGCGAAGTCATAAAGGCATACGACTTACGGATAATTTTTATCAGCTGACGGAAAACGAACAGTTCGCCAGTCTGGAAGCGGAAACGGATGCAAGATGGCGGCTGGTTGAAGAAGCCTGGGCGATGAATGTTTCACGCAACCTGATTGCGGTTGATTATGACGATAATGACAAAATGCTTTTCAGCCGCCAGAGTGGTCGCCGCGTCGATATTACCAGCTGTCGCAGCAGCCTGAACGGCTACCAGAAAGGACTGTGTTTTTACTGCTTCCGCGCCATTGGCGTGACGGGCGGCGAAGAGAACCTGGCGGATGTCGATCACTTTCTGCCGCTGATACTCAGCGAGCAAATCGGCAACCTCAACGGCGTCTGGAATCTGGTGCTGGCCTGCCAGACCTGTAATCGTGGCGCTCAGGGTAAGTTTGCGCGCATCCCGTCAATAGCGCTGCTGCAGCGACTGCATGATCGAAACGAATACTTTATTAACAGCCATCTGCCATTGCGGGAGACGTTACTCCGCCAGACCGGCGCAACGCCGATACTACGGCACAGCTTCCTGCAAAACAGTTGGGATACGGCAAAATTTTCCCTGCTCCACGAGTGGCAGCCAGCGGCACAGGGAGGCAGCCAGTTTTGAGCAACGAAGATTATTACCGTCAGAACGCTCAACAGTTTTTTACCGACACGGCAAGTGTGGATATGTCTGCGCTTTACCTGACATTTACCGGTTACCTGCCGCCAGGCGCTCGCATTCTTGATGCAGGCTGCGGTTCAGGTCGTGACGTCAAAGCCTTTAGTGAAATGGGTTTTGACGTCGAAGCCTTCGATGCATCAGCAGAGTTGGTTGCGCTGGCTCGTCAGTGGTCCGGAAAGCCTGTAGCGCAGATGCGCTTTCAGGATGTTGATGCGGTTGAAAAATATGACGGTATCTGGTGCTGCGCATCGGTGCTGCATGTTTCCCACACTGAACTCCCTGACGTCATGGCAAAGCTGGCCACAGCGCTAAAGCCTGGTGGCGTCTGGTATCTCTCCTTTAAGCATGGTCACGGCGAACGGGAAAAGGACGGGCGCAGATTTACTGATATGGATGTAACTGGGTTTCAGAAACTGGTTGAAGGAATGAATACTCCCGGCAGGGCCCCCCTGGCTAAAAAAAAGCTGGGGATCATAAAAGAGGCTGGATCTAAGGACGCAACGGGGAACAGGTTCGCTTTTGAAACGGCAAAAATCTGGCAGACCGGTGATGTACGTGCGGGACGCAGCAATGAGATCTGGCTGAATGCGATTATCAGGAAAAGTTTAATTTGATAGCTGGCCTGGGAAATCCCTGACTCCTGCTACAACCTTAATCACTCACCCAGCCCCCAAACGCAAAAGAGCCAACCTCGCGGTTGGCCCTTTCTTGCATCTTGCATCTTGCATCTTGCATCTTGCATCTTGCATCTTGCATGCTCAGCATGCGGGTATCAGCGGTGCCCGTTTACAGTTCACTTTATTCTCTCGGGTTGTATTTCTTTCCGGCTAGTACGGATATTTTGTGACTATATCGAAGAAAACAGGTCACGGTTATCCGTAGAAACTTTACAGAAAGTTTTTACATAAAATCATTAGCAGCTGTCCTTTCAGTTCAGCCTGCACTGCCAAAAATTTGCCATGACCATTACAATATTTTAAAGTTAATTCATCAATGGACGCGATTTCCGGGGAAAAGCAACGGACGCAACAATGTTCCCCAGCTCAGTCTTATCGGGCATGGTTTCAGTACCGATGGATTTATCTGGGGCTGGAGCGAACCCTCAGGGCGTAATTTCCCGCGCCTGTGAAGCCTCCAGACGACTTCAGATGCAAAACCCTGAACTGTGGAGAAAACTGCGGGTTAACGACTACGACATGCTCTATTTCATGTTTGAAGAACCCCTGCAGAACTTCATCAAAATGGGTGAAATGTTACGTAAAAACCCCTCAGCCTCCAGAGAATTTATTAATGCTATCGAAACTTATTAGACTTCTTCGTAAGCTCATCGCCGAAGTGTCCGGCGGTCTGGTATTAATGGCTATGGTCGTGGGCATATTTTTGGCAGCCACGCTGAATGAAGGTGCCATGCGCATCATTGTTCCGCTGCTCGTTCTTGTCGCTGGACTGGTGGTTTACGGCCTGACCTGGTTGATTGCTGAAAAGCCAGACCGTCGTTAACCCCGCACTGACTTCAGCCCGGACAACAAGCGTAAGTCGTCATGAGTTCAGACCAGATACCTAACGAACACGCTGTCTTTGCCTCTTGCACAATAGGTCAGACAGGACGTGAATATGGCGATTTTTGCAAGGCTGGATAGTAAAAACCTTCCATCCTCAATTTAATTACGGCATTAAATTCATCAACGCGATTATTATTTCCGTGATGATAAAAGTAAAAAAACAATGAAGACAGTTCGGCAAATATAATTTTAAAGATAGACATTAACCAATCCCAGGCAATCGCTAATAAAATATACCGAAAGAAAAGCGGAAAACTTAATTCAAACCAAGATAATACATTATAAAACCAGCAAGGATATTAAACAACTTATCATAGGAGCGTCCTTATCACTGACTTCAGAAAATCACTTCACAGAATAATAACACCCACAACCACCTGAATATCTTATCACTTTTATTACTGAAGATTCCCAAAGCGCTATTTAATGAAGAAAGTCAGGAACGTTCAGCTCCTCAGCTTTTTAGGAAAACTGAATAAGCACATAACGAGGTTGCGATGGAACAAGCACAACGCCGTCCGTGGGGATGGGGACTGGCGGCACTTCTGGTCGCAGGCAGTGCATCAGCGGCGAGCTGGCAGGATCATCAGCTGAGCAGTACAGCGTCGCAGCTCAGCACCGGCACCGGCACCGGCACCACACAGCAGAATAGCGGTATATCGCTCTCTTCTATCACCAGCAGGCAGCCCGGCCTCAATCAGCGCGGGCCACTCGGATAAGGCACGGATCTGCCAGCGCGATACATTCAGTAAGCTTTCGCCAGCGATAGCGCTCAATGCCAGCATCAGAAGCGTCATGGTCAACAACAGTGTGGCGGCTAAAAAAGCTTTGGAATGATCGCCAGTCCGGTAAATGGCAGGCAGGCCAGAAACAGAATTGAGGCGACCGCGTGTAAAGGCAGCACCACGTTTACAAGCCGCAACCATAACCGCTCCCCCCCAAACGCAAAAGAGCCAACCTCACGGTTAGCTCTTTCTTGCATCTTGCATGCTCAGCATCGGGCATCAGCAATGCCCATCATCATCATCTGTTGTTGTCAGGATGAGCGCCTCAATGTGAGTGATCATGCAACTTACTTTCAACCTTGTCCTTCACTTCGCTGGCTTTCTCGTTCATCTTCTCAGTCAGGCTCTCTTTGTGGTCACGGTTATGTACCCCCGGTGACTGCGCGCCTGCTGCTGCGGTCGCAGGTTTTACGCCTGCAGTCGTACCCGGCAGTTCGCTCTCCAGACCGCCTCGTGCATGGTCGATATCCACTTCCTGACGACGCACCGTGTCATTAATGGTCTCGGTACGATCGCTGCCGTCGGTACGCACCACCACTTCTTCTTTCACGTGGGTCGTTTTGTTGATCACCGGCTGCTCATGGGTCTCAGCAACTTCGACGGTTTTCTCGGACCAGTCCACTTCTCCCGCCAGCGCCGGTTCATTCACCGAGCGACGGAAGATGTCAGCGTGCTGTTCATGCAATGAAATATTTTCAGAGACGGTATCGGTCACGGTATAGCGGCGTACGCGGGTGGAGCCTTCGCTTACCAGACGTTTACCCACTTCTACCTGCTCTTCGGCCAGACGCAGAATATCGGCTTCGCTCTCGTCACCGGTCAGTGAGGTGCGTCGCGGTTCAACCTGGCGGTCGTTGGTCTCACCGGCAAACTGCTTACCTGCTGTCGGGTTGATGCCCGGCGCGCTGCTGCCATTATTAACTGAGCTTTGCATGCGTGACGGCACATCTACCGAGTCATGAGAATGGAGAATCGTCATGGCGCGGGCCAGTTTCTCCTCCTCAGTACGGATGGTCAGCACGACGCCGCCCTTATCCATGGCTCTGGTATAGACATCCGCCTCATCTTTATCGACGTCGTGCCCAAACAGACGCTGCCACAGGCTCGGATGGCGGACAGACTGCCCTTCCTGCTGCAAACGTTCTCCACTGATAAGACTGATGTCCCGATCAGAAAAGCCTGCTTTCACGAGATTTCTTTTCGCGGCCTCTGCCTGAATTGCAGAATCGAACAGTGTTACGATTTTTTCCTGTGCCATGATAGGTTCCTCTCTGTTAGCTAATTTGATCGTCATCTCTTTCAACGTTCACCTGCTGCTTACGTCGGGTCACCACTTCCTGAAAAGGAACATTCTCCTGCACTTTTCGGATGTGGATCTCCTCTTTAAGCACCAGCTTTCTGACAATCTGGATTTCTTCCTCTACTACCGGGACAATCAGTACACCGTTCTCTTCCCTGATTTCGGGCATCGTTTCAACGGGATGCGCTTTTGCTACATGCTCAATCTCAACCTTCTCCCGGTTAAGCAGTGTACTGATGACCTCGTCATGCTCAGTTGTGGAACGGGTAACGCGGACATGTCCATCCACAATCTTTTGCTTCGTCAGGGCTATTTGCTCTTCAGCGAGTTTAAGCGTGACGTCTGCATTATTATTGTGCTCTGGCTGTCCAGCCATAATATCGCTCCCGTTAAATTAAATAATTACCACAACTGCCTGACACAGTGATTAAGCATGAACACTCTGGCTGATTTCGCAAGCCGGAATAATAAAAAACTCCGCTAACTCAATTTAATTACGGCACAGACACTTGCATCAAAAACAAGCACCCCGGTTTAAATTACCGCTACGTTAAATATAAAAATTACATGAAACACATGATGTTATATTAAAATAGTTTCTCAGGTAAATATTAACAGCCCAGACGCAAGCGCTTAGAAAGCACTCTATAAGCAAAGCGGTAAATTTAATTTAAACCAGGACGATTCCTGATAAAAAACGTGAGGATATTAAATAATGTTTCAGCGAGAGGCACTTATTACTGCCTTCAGCAAATCACTTCACAGAATAATAACACTAACAAGCATCTGAATATTTTATCGTTTCTATTACAGAAGATTCCCAAAGTGCTATTTAAGACGCTATTTATAAAAGGAAGTCAGGAACTTTCTGCTCGTCAGCCTCTCTTAGCAAAACTGAATAAGAAGATACTGAGGTTAAGATGAAGCAGGCACAACGCAGTGCATGGGTTTTGGGCGTGGCAGCACTTCTGGTGGCAGGCAGTGCATCAGCGGCAAGCTGGCAGGATCAGCTGAGCAGTGCAGCGTCGCAGCTCAGCCAGCAGAACAACGGTAGCACCACCAGCACCACGCAGCAGAATGGTGGTCTGTCGCTCTCTTCTATTACCAGCATGCTGGGCGGCGGCGACAAAGCGGTCAGCGCCAACAGCATGACCAACGCGGCTGGTGTGATGCAGTATTGCGTCGAACACAACGTGGTGAAAAACAATGTGCAGTCGGTGAAAGATCAGGTGCTGAGCAAGCTCGGTCTGAATACCACCACCGCGCAGGAACAGAAAACCGATTACACCCAGGGTGTGGCAGGTCTGCTGAATACCGGAAATGGCCAGCAGCTGAATCTGCAAAGCCTGAGTAACTCGCCGATGGGTGAGAAGCTCAAAACCAAAGCCTGCGACGTGGTACTGAAGCAGGGCAAAAACTTTATTTCCTGATCCCCCTCTTCATCTCTCCCCTCGCAGCACTGAGGGGAGCGTTAAACCCCGCCATGCTGTGATGCCTGACATTCCCATAACCTGGGGTTGAGCGCTATAGTGTTGTTTTGGTTTCTACAGGACAGCACGCATGAAAGGCATCAACATCGCACTTTACTTCGACCCCGATCAGATTCAGGCCTGCGTTCACGAACAGGATGACAGCTATCTCAGCAAAAAATTCGAGTATGACGATGGCGTGATAGAAGAGATCTACCAGTGGCTGGAGCAGTATGAACCCAAACGCACGCACATCTGCCTGATTGAGAACGAAACGGCCGAACTGCTGGCCGATGAGCTGGTCGACAGTGGATTCCGCGTCCATCAGGTCACCATGCATCAGCTGCTGAGCTGGTTCGCCACCGAACCACCGTCCACGCCAGACGGCACGCCTATGCGCGCCATGCTGCGCTTCCTGGAAGATGAACATCCGCGTGAATATGAGTCCCGCACGCCGCAGACTGAAGCACTGATGGAGATGTTCGACGAGCTGGATGCACTGGAGATGGTCGATGACGCCGACGACGAAGACACGCTGCCAGGCGATCTGCTGCGCGCCATGAAGAAGCACAAAATCACCGCCAGTGCTGCGGCTCAGCGTCTGTTGCCGGACGTCAACGAGCGTATCCGCGAACATCTGATGCAGTATCCCGAACTGATGACGCCAGAAATCCTGCAGGACTTCTTCCCGGAGCTGCTTGAGGCGCTGGAGCGCCCGAAACACTAATCAGGGAGTGCAGACATGCTGGAGCTGATTAAAGCCGTTAGTCTGGGGCTTGTCGTGATCCTGCCGCTCGCCAATCCGCTCACCACCGTGGCGCTGTTTTTAGGGCTGGCGGGTGATATGAATTACCAGCAGCGGAACCGGCAGGCGCGCCAGGCGTCAATCTATGTTTTTGCCATCATGGTGGTGGCATGGTACGCAGGCAGCGCGGTGCTGCATACCTTTGGCATCTCGATACCGGGCCTGCGTATGGCCGGTGGGCTGATCGTTGCCTTTATCGGTTTTCGGATGCTGTTTCCGGCCAAGCCTGCGGGCCATTCGGTTGAAGCAAAGCAGAAACTGGATGAGCTGGATGAAGCCAAAGAGCCGGTGAATATCGCCTTTGTGCCACTGGCGATGCCTAGCACCGCGGGACCCGGGACCATTGCGATGATCATCTCGTCCGCCTCGACGGTAAGAAGTGGCGTTGATTTTCCCGCCTGGGTGATTAGCGTGGCGCCGGTGCTGACCTTCCTGCTGGTGAGCCTGATCCTCTGGATCTCTCTGCGCAGTTCGGGAGCCATCATGAAGCTGGTGGGCAAAAGCGGCATTGAGGCGATCTCGCGCCTGATGGGATTTTTGCTGGTCTGCATGGGCGTGCAGTTCATCATTAACGGCGTGCTGGAAGTGGTGCGCACCTTTCACTGATCCGGAATGTCCCCTCTCCTGACTGGCAGAGGGGACTGCCTGATTACTTCAGCGTTTTACGCACCTCAGCAACCTGATCTTTACTCACCGCTGGCGCGGTGTTGCTCCAGCCCTGGCGAATAAAAGTCGCCAGCTGCGCGACTTCATCATCGCTCAGACGCTGGGCAAAGCCCGGCATCGCCAGCTTAGACGGTGCTTTCGCTGTAGAAGGCTGCTGCGCACCGGCCAGAATGGTATGGATCAGACCGGTTGGATCCTTCGCATTCACGATGGTTGCCCCATCCAGCTCCGGGAAGATCGCGGGTGCGCCTTTGCCGGTCACGAAGTGACAGGCACCGCAGTTATCCAGATAGAGACGCTCCCCTTCGCTGAGGTTCTTCGCCGCCGTGAGCTTCGCTTCCGTTGCCTGCTGCGCCTGCACGCTGAACGCCTGCAATGGCGGATTGCCGCCCAGGAACTTCAGGTAGGCCGCGATGGCTTTCAGATCGGCATCAGTCATGTGTGAGCTGCTGTGCTCAACCACCGAGGTCATCTCACCGCCCACTGCCGCTTTATCGTTACGGCCGGTCTGCAGGTAATCCACGATCTCCTGCTCGCTCCAGTGCGGCACACCGCGCAGTGACGGCACATCCCAGTTGTTCAGGCTGCCGCCTGCCAGGAATTTATCATCACCACTGTCCAGCGCTTCCTCGTTCATGCCCAGACCGCGCGGCGTATGGCAACTGCCGCAGTGGCCCAGACTCTCCACGATATAGGCACCGCGATTAACCTCGGCTGATGCGCCACCAATCGGCTGGAACGGCTTATCTGACGCGAACGCCCAGTTCCAGAAGCGCATGCCCCAGCGCTGGCTGAACGGGAAGCTCAGATCGGTTTCCGGCGGCTGTTCTGCGCTCGGCTGCACGCCTTTCATGAAGTAGACGTAAAGCGCGTGGATATCGGCATCACTGATTTTGGCGTAATCAGGGTATGGCATCGCCGGATAGAGATGCGATCCATCCGGTAACACTCCCTTGCGCACCGCGTCAGAGAACTGCTGCTCGCTGTAGTTGCCGATACCGTGCTGCTTATCCGGGGTGATGTTGGTGGAGAAGATGGTGCCGAGGTTCGACTCAATCGCCAGTCCGCCTGAATAAGCAGGTTTGCCGGGCAGTGAGTGGCACGCCATGCAGTCGCCCAGCCGGGAGAGATATTCGCCCTGCTTAATCAGTTGCGCTTCATTTTCGGCGTGAGCAGGCAGCGCAAATCCGCTGGCCAGCAGCAACGCGTTGGCAAAAATAAAAGACTTCAGTTTCAGCTTATTCATGCGCTTATGCCTGTACCAGTGGGCCGGGATTTTTCAGGTAGTGATCTTTGATCGCCTGCGCCGCCATCAGGGTAATTGCACCGATGGTATCGGTCGGGTTCGCCTGGAAGTTCTGCGGGAAGGCATTACCGCCCGGCACAAAGACGTTATGCACATCCCAGCTCTGGAGATACTTGTTGAGTGCAGAAGTTTTCGGGTTATCGCCCATCACTGCGCCGCCCACGTTGTGGGTAGAGACATATTTAGTGAGATCGAAATCCGCGCCCATCGGCAGGAAGCTCATACTCATGCTGTCCGGGTTCAGCTCTTTGGCGATATTGCCGACGATGCCTTTCAGATGCTGCTGCAGCTTCAGCTCGTTCTCTTTCCAGTTAAACGTCATGCGCAGCAGTGGCAGACCACGGTGATCGTTGTAGTTGGGATCGAGATCCAGATAGATATCGCGGTAAGACTGGCAGGTGGTGGTGATGCTGATCTTCATCGAATGACCGTACCACTCTTCCAGACCTTCCTTGTAGCCCATGCCCCAGGATGGCGTGCCTTTTGGCAGCGCGGTGCTGATTGGCGTACCGGTCGCCTGCGAGCTGTGGATCTTCGCGCCGCCCAGGAAGCCGAGCGAAGGACCGTCGAAGTTGCCTGGCGAGATATCGTTAAACATCTGGCCGGTGGCGCCCGCGGTGGCGTACGGATTGAAGTTTTTATCTTTGAAGAACAGCGTCGCGCCGCCGTTCGACAGGAACGCGTAGTTACGCCCTACCACGCCCTCTTCGGTAATCGGGTTATAAGGCTTGCCGATGCCGGAGAGCAGCATCAGACGCACGTTGTAGAGCTGGAAGCTGCTCAGCACCACAATTTTCGCGGGCTGGAAGCACTCGTTGCCCTGCGCATCGATGTAGATCACGCCTTTCGCGGTTTTCTTATCATCGTTCAGCACCACCTTGATCACTTCTGCGTTGACTTCATACGAGAAGTTCGGCATGCGCTTCAGCGAATCCATGACTGCGGTCTGCGGCGATGCTTTGGAATAGTTCAGGCAGGGATATTTACTGCAGTAGCCGCAGTAGTTGCATGGGGCGATCTGGTTGCCGTACGGGTTTTTCCATGCACGCGACACACAGGCTGACGGGTTCGGGAACGGATGGTAACCGAGTCTGGTCGCCACCTCTTTGAACATTACGTTGTTTAACGTGTCATCCAGTGCAGGCAGCGGATAAGGCTCAGAGCGCGGGCCTTCAAACGGATCGCCGCCTTCCATGATTTTGCCGCGCAGGTTGCCGGTGTTGCCCGACTGGCCGCAAATCAGTTCGAATTTGTAGTAATAAGGTTCGATCTCTTCCCAGCTGAACGGGAAGTCCATTACCCGCATATCATCCTGCAGAATGCCCGGCTTATACGCCTCGTCGACATAGGTCTTCAGTTTGATATCGGTTGGCGTCGGACGGATCAGTACCGCTGTCCAGTGCAGGCCAGAACCGCCTACACCGGTGCCCGGTGCAAAGGCGCCCCATTTACGGGTGGGTAATGCGGTCTGGCTGCTGTTGTAGCGCACGGTGACCGCCACTTCGGCGGGCGTTGCAAACACTTTGTTGCGCACTGCATAGGCGTATTCATCCGCCGGTTTTGGATAGGCGAACTCGTCGTAATCACGATCGCCGCCACGCTCCAGCGCGCGCACGTCCAGACCGGCCAGCGCCAGCTCGATGCTCATCAGCGAGCCTGCCCAGCCGAGGCCGCAGACCACGACGTCGACTTCTTTTTTAGTAACCTGTGCCATGATAATCCTGTTTCAAATACCTGATGTGGAAGCGCGTTATGCGCGTTCACCTTTGATGCTGACCGGGCCCAGCGGATAAGGCACGTTGTGCTGTTTCACCCATTCGGTGAAGCTGGCACGCGCGCCCGGGAATCCGATGGCGATCCAGGCTTTCATGCCTTTATTACCGCCGTACATCGGGTCGGCCAGGTAGCCATGCTTGGTATCTGAAAGCAGCTGGCTGAAGAAATGGGAAGGTTTAAGATCGGCTTCGCCCAGCGCGGCAAAATCGATCTCGTTTTTGTTGACCTGGGTCAGCACCGCATCTTTCTCTTCCAGCGTCAGTGCATGAAACGCTTTCTGATGTGTGTTCTGCGACCACTGATTAATCAGCCGGATACCGGTCTGATACATCTGCTGTGGGCGGAACGGAATCTGATAACCCATGGTGGCCGGCGCCTGGGTATTAAAAGGCCCCTGCAGGTAGATTTCGCTGCCAAACGCCTCGCTGTGCAGCTGCTGATCGATAAAGATTGGCACGTTGGTTTCCAGCGCGCCCGGCGCTTTGCCTTTGCCGCCCGCCGGAATCAGGCGGTCGGTAGCAGCCAGAATGAATTGCCACTCATCGGCGCTGAAAAAGATCGGTTTGTAATCGGTTAACTCGGGTGCAGCCATCTCTGCAGCCTGTGCCGCAGTCATGCCTTTCAGGACCAGCTCACTTAATGGCAACGCCAGCAGTGAACCGAGCAAAAATTTACGCCTGGTGGTGGGTTTTTCTAAAAGCATATCCGCACGACTCTCATCTGCTAAATACCCGTTTAATTTGTTATGTCGCTGAAAGGCTGAATAGAGTCAGAAAACTCTCCACAGAGATAAATGCAAACAGCACTGACGACGGCAAAACAGACAAGGGCGGGTAAAATTATGGTTCGGTGACTAACGGAACTTATCGGTTAATAACCTGGCAATATTAGGGATATAAATATTTCTGAATGTAAAAATTGAATTAAAAAGATGTCGAAGTGAAAGTTTATCATGGTGTTGCAGAAGGGTTATCGAGAGGTAAAAGATTTACATCGCTGAAATCGGGGATAAAACCGCATAAACATCGGGTATTTGGCTGATTCGACGCAGAATGGAGGGTGTTATTTTCACTCTGTCATCATCACGTCTGCTAACCGATAAAAAAAAATCATACTTCCATACAAGAAAAGCGTTTCTGATCGTTAACACTATAGTGGCTTTATCAGCCGCACAATCAGACAGTGCGCAATTTGTGATCGCATGAGTAAAAGCGTATTAATTTTGTGCATTTTAAAGTAACGACGAAATAATTACTGACAGACACTATCTTATTTTGTCTCTTTGCCCAAATCGCTGCGCAAATATTTGTGCAAAGCTCATAACAAACCGGCATTTTGAGATTATCAGGCGCCCGATAGAGTAGAGCAATCAACGGCTCAGGATAATGCTCAATGCGCAAAACACTCTTGTCACTGGTTACTGCTCTGGCACTGGTTCACCCGGCACATGCCGCCACGCCTGCTGACACTCTGGTGGTCGCTGTGCCACTCGATGGCATCATCAGTTTCGATCCGGCGGAAAGTTTTGAAACCGTCAGTAATAGCAGCCTGCGCAATATCTACCAGACGCTGCTGGAGCCGGATCACCAGAACCCGCAGAAGCTCTCGCCACTGGCCGCCACACGCTGGCAGGCCGGGAAAACGCCCCACAGCCTGGTGTTTGACCTCAACCCGCAGGCTCATTTCGCCAGCGGTCATCCGCTCACCGCGCAGGATGTTGTTTTCTCCTTAACCCGCGCAGTCAGACTCAATAAAGCACCCTCTTTTATCCTGGGCGAGTTTGGCTGGACGCCGGAAAATATCGATCAGCAATTCACGGCGATCAATGACCACCAGCTTGAGCTGCGCTGGCCCGCGGAGATCGGCAGCGATCTGGCGCTGCGCCTGCTTACCGCGCCGGTCGCCTCCATCGTCGACAGTAAACTGGCGCAGGAACACGCCAGCAGCAACGATTACGGCAATGCCTGGCTGAAGAACCACTCCGCTGGCAGTGCGGCTTATGCCATAAAACAGTTCGTGCCGCTGCAGGCGCTGGTGCTGGAGGCCAACCCCCACAGCACGCAGAAGCCGCATCTGAAGCGCGTATTACTGAAAGGTGTAGCCGATCCCGGCTCCCGGCGTCTGCTGATCCAGCAGGGTGACGTGGATGTCGCCTGTCAGCTCGGCCCGGATCAAATTGCCGCACTGAAAAATACTGCCAATGTGCGGGTCGATGCTTTTCCGTCCAGCCTGATCTATTACCTTGGCTTTAACACCCAAAGTCCGCAGCAACCGGCGCTGGGGAACCCGGCGCTGTGGCAGGCGGCACGCTGGCTGGTTGACTATGACAGCCTGGCAAACCAGTTGCTGAAAGGTCAGTACCGCATCCATCAGAGCTTCCTGCCGGACGGCTTTGACGGTGCGCTGAACAGCACGCCGTTCCATTACGATCTGAAAAAGGCGCAGGCGATACTGCAAAAAGGCGGCATTAAACCCGGCACGCATATCGCGCTCACGGTAGTGAACCAGCCGCCTTATATTGATGTGGCGCAGGCGCTGCAGGCGAGTTTTGCCAAAGCAGATGTGCAGCTCGACATCCAGCCGGTGGCGGAATCAGAGCTGTGGAGCAAAATGCGCAGCCGCGACTTTCAGGCAATCTTCACCTACTGGGGCGCGGACTACATCGACCCTAACAGTAATGCCAGCACCTTTGCCTCTAACGTGCCAGGCGGCGGTAAAACCCTGGCTTGGCGCGTCGGCTGGTCCATTCCGGAACTCAGCGCCCAGACCCGCGCCGCCGCCGGAGAGAGCGACGCCGTGAAACGCCGCAACCTCTATACCGGATTGCAAACCCGCATCCAACAGGATTCGCCGTTTGTTGTGCTGCTACAGGGTGCGGTCCAGGTGGCGGTACGCAGCAACCTTAATCACCTGCAGCAGGGCATCGGTGTCAGCCTGCTGAATTTTGAAGAGGTGCAGAAGTAAGTCCTGGTTTGAGGCCGTTGCTTCACGCAGCAACGGCTTTTTTGGTGAATAGTTCTACTCCTGTGCCGCTCTGGCTTGCTATCCTTCAGGCATAACCTTCAGCCTGAGAGTGGAAAATCATGACTTCCCCGCTACTGATTGCCCGTACGCCAGACGTTGAACTTCATCTGTTACCGCAAATGGCCAACCGCCATGGCCTGATCACCGGCGCGACCGGTACCGGTAAAACCGTCACGCTGCAGAAGCTGGCCGAATCGTTCTCTGCCAGTGGCGTGCCGGTCTTTATGGCCGACGTCAAAGGCGACCTGACCGGCGTGGCAATGGCGGGCCAGTCCAGCGAAAAGCTGCAGGAGAGGCTGGCGAAAATCGGCGTCACCGACTGGCAGCCGCAAAGCAGTCCGGTGGTGCTATGGGATATCTTCGGCGAGAAAGGTCATCCGGTGCGTGCCACTGTCTCCGATCTCGGGCCACTGCTGCTGGCGCGTCTGCTGAACCTCAATGAAGTACAGAGCGGCGTGCTGCAGATTATTTTCCGCATCGCCGATGACCAGGGTTTGCTGCTGCTGGACTTCAAAGATCTGCGCGCCATGACTCAGTACATTGGTGACAACGCCAAAAGTTTCCAGACGCATTACGGCAACATCAACAGCGCCTCGGTCGGCGCAATCCAGCGCGGATTACTGACGCTGGAGCAACAGGGCGCGGAACACTTCTTTGGTGAACCGATGCTGGATATCGCCGACTGGATGCGCGTCGACAGCAATGGCAAAGGGGTGATCAACATCCTTTCCGCCGAGAAGCTTTATCAAATGCCAAAACTCTATGCCACCAGCCTGCTGTGGCTGCTGTCGGAGCTTTATGAGCATCTGCCGGAAGCGGGCGATCTCGATCAGCCAAAGCTGGTGTTCTTCTTTGATGAGGCGCATCTGCTGTTTACCGATGCACCCGCGGTGCTGCTGGAGAAAATCGAACAGGTGATGCGGCTCATCCGCTCCAAAGGCGTCGGCGTCTGGTTTGTCACTCAGAACCCAGGAGATATTCCCGATCGGGTGCTGGGGCAGCTCGGCAACCGCGTGCAGCATGCCCTGCGCGCTTTCACCCCCAAAGATCAGAAAGCAGTAAAAACCGCCGCCGATACCCTGCGTGCCAACCCGTCATTTAACAGTGTTGAGGCGATTCAGGCACTGGGCACCGGCGAAGCGCTGATATCCTTCCTGGATGCCAAAGGCAGCCCGTCGGTAGTGGAACGCGCCATGGTGATTGCGCCCGGCTCGCGCATGGGTTCGGTTACCGGCGATGAACGCAACGGCTTAATCAACCATTCGCCGCTGTATGGCAAATATGATACTGAAATCGATCGCGAATCGGCATTTGAAAAGCTGCAAAAAGGCGTCCAGGCCGCCAGCGATGAAGCCGGTGCACCACCAGCCAAAGGCGACGAGGTTGCGGCAGACGATGGCATTATCGGTGGTCTGAAAGAGATCCTGTTTGGCCGAACCGGTCCGCGCGGCGGTAAGCACGACGGTGTGGTGCAAACCATGGCGAAAAGCGCCACCCGCCAGATCACCAGTCAGATCATTCGTGGGGTACTCGGCAGCCTGCTGGGTGGCCGTCGCCGATGAACCCGGCTCTCTGCTAAGATCAGGTTATGGATAAACAATACGAACTGAAACGGACGAAACGTCTGGCACTGTTGCTGTTACTGCTCGCCGCAGCCACTTTTATCGTCACCCTTTTTCTGCCTCCTGGCTTTTGGGTCAGCGGCGTCAAAGCGATTACGGAGGCCGCAATGGTCGGCGCACTGGCGGACTGGTTTGCGGTGGTGGCGCTGTTCCGGCGCGTGCCGGTGCCCTTTATCTCACGCCATACCGCCATCATCCCGCGCAACAAAGATCGTATCGGCGAGAACCTCGGGCGCTTTGTGCAGGAGAAGTTTCTTGATACCGATTCACTGCTGAATCTCATTCGCCGTCACGATCCTTCAAACCTGCTGGCGCAGTGGCTGAATGCGCCGGGCAACGCGGACCGCATCGGCCGCCATCTGCTGCAGGTGATGCGTGGTTTCATCGATCTGACCGATGACGCGCGGATCCAGACCTTTATGCGCCGCGCCGTGCATCGTGCGATTGACAAGGTCGACCTCAGCCAGACCAGCGCCATGGTGCTGGAGAGCCTGACCAAAAATAACCGTCATCAGGCGCTGCTGGATGCGGCCATCGAACAGCTGCTGAAGTTGCTGCATAAACCCGCGACCCGCGAGTTTATTGCCATGCAGCTGGTGCGCTGGCTGAAACGCGAGCATCCGATCAAAGCCAAAATGTTGCCGACCGAATGGCTGGGTGAACACAGCGCCGAGCTGGTGGCAAACGCGGTCGATTCGCTGCTGGATGATGTGGCACTGGATCAGGGCCATGAGCTGCGTCTCGGCTTTAACCGGGCGGTAGACAAGCTGATCGTTAAGTTGCAGAACGATCCGGAAATGGCCCAGCGCGCCGAAGAGATCAAAGGCTGGCTGAAAGAGGATGCCTCATTCAACCGCTACATCGGCGAGCTTTGGAATGACATGCGCAACTGGCTCAAAGCCGATCTCAGCAGTGAGGATTCGCGGGTGCAGGAAAAAGTGCGTGGTGCAGCCTTGTGGCTGGGTGAAACCCTGGCAGCCGACCCGGCGCTGCGTGACTCGATGAATCAGCATCTGGAACAGGCGGCGCGCAGCGTGGCGCCGGAGTTTGCCAGCTTCCTGACGCGTCACATCAGCGACACCGTCAAGAGCTGGGATGCACGCGACATGTCGCAGCAGATCGAACTCAATATCGGCAAAGACCTGCAGTTCATCCGCATCAACGGCACGCTGGTGGGCGGCACCATCGGGTTGATTCTCTATCTGCTGTCGCAGCTACCCCAGTTAATCCCGCTGCTGAGCCGCTAACCGCCTGGTTTAGCCGGATGCAGGTGGATAGAGGCCAAACCCGGTGATAATGGCATTAACAAAGCTACGAATCTTCACCGTCTGACGGCGGCCCGCCGGGATCAGGACATGCATGGGGCGTGCTGGCCCGGCATAATCGGGCAGCACCTGGACCAGCCTGCCCAGCCTGATCTCTTCAGACAGAATGGTGGCCGGTCCCAGGGTAATGCCGTAGCCCTCCAGCGCTGCGTGCAGGAGCGCTTTCCAGTCATTCGATCGCATTCTTCCCTGCGGATGCACTTCTTCGACTTTCCCGGCCTGAGTAAACACCCAGCGGCAGGGTTTTGAAGGCGACCATATCCCATAAACGAGACAGGCGTGGTTCTCCAGATCTGCTGGCGTGGCTGGAAAACCGTGCCGTGCCAGATAGGCGGGTGACGCACAGGCTATCAGCTCATAGGGCTGCAACGGATGGGCGATGATCGAACTGTCCGCCAGCGCACCAATCCGGATCACCACCTCATATCCCTCTTCAAACGGATCAACCAGCCGATCGCTGAGTTCAAGATCAACCTGCGTATCAGGAAACCGATCAAGATAGCGGGTCACAAACGGCGCCAGGCTGAAAGAACCAAAGGTGACCGGCGCGCTGACCTTCAGCGTACCGGATGGACGCTGCTGCATATCCAGCGCAATTGCATCCGCTTCCTGCACGTCAGCCAGCACGATTTTGCAGCGTTCGTAATAATTGCGGCCCACATCCGTCAGGCTTTGTCGTCGCGTGGTGCGATGCAGAAGTAGCGTGCCGAGATGCCTCTCCAGCGCCGCGATATGCTTCGCCACCATTTGCGGTGAGATGAGCAATTTCCCGGCGGCGGCGGCAAACGAACCTGATTCCGCGACGGTAACAAATACGTTCATGCTGGTAAGTCGATCCATGATTCCCTCCTGTTGGTTGTTTATATTGCGTCCGTTTGTCGGTTTATTCACCTCCTGTTTTCAATTAAGGTCAGGACGTGAAAACTCATCGAGGAACAACCCATGAAAATAGGCATTATTGGCGCAGGTTTTGTTGGCCGGGCGATAGCAAAACTGGCAATTAAAGCGGGACATGAGGTGATGCTCAGCAACTCGCGTGATCCACGAACGCTGTTCAGTCTGAAACCGATGATTGGTTGCGAAACCGGTACTGCCACCGAGGCTGCAAACTTCGGCGAAGTGGTCGTGATCGCTGTGCCGCTCACGGCAACTGAGCAACTTCCGGCAGCGGAGTTACGGGGAAAAATCGTGCTTGATGCGGTCAATTACTATCCCGACCGCGATGGCGACATCGTAGAGCTACTTAGTGGTGGCATCAGCACCAGTGAACGGCTTGCCCGCCAGTTTCCCGGCAGCCGGATCACCAAGGCATTTAATGCCATCCGCATGACCGATCTGGAAACCCAGGGCCTGCCCCCGGGCGATGCGAACCGTCAGGCGCTACCGCTGGCGGGAGATGACAGCGAAGGAAAGGCTATCGTCACGGCGCTTTATGATGCCTTTGGGTTTGATGCGGTGGATGCGGGCGCGTTAGCGGAAGGCTGGCGTTTCGAGCGTGCGACACCCGCCTATTGTGTCGCACTCAGCAGAGAACAACTTATCAGGACACTTTTGGAGACCACCCGGCGCTAAGCATAAACAGCCTGTGGGTATAGAGAAAAGCGGCTGAAACCGTCATTCGCAGACGGCTAATAAACGTATGCTCCCTGAGCTGGCACGGTTAGCCAACTAAAAAGGCCGCTTTCGCGTAATGCCGACCAGTTAAGACAGAAATGATCGGTTGAACGATCCAGTGGCTGAGTGAAAATCCTTAAAGAAGCATTATCCGCGGGCGGTAAAAAAGAAACCGCAGCGTTACCCGCTGCGGCGTTCTTAAAAGCTTAACTGACAAGCATTACGCCTCATCAGCAGGTTTTTTTGTGGTCTGCGCCAGGTGATAAACGGTGGTTAAGCCGGATCCAGCGCAGCCTGTGCGATCGCCATAAAGTGTTTTACCCTCTCGCGATCCACATCGTTCCACCAGACACCATCCACCTTAAGTGCACTGGCCACAATTACGGCCTGCGTGCGGCCCAGAATCTGGCAGACGTTAGCGGGTGTGACGCCCGACCCCACCAGCAGTGGTAAGGTGGTGGCGGCGCGGATCTCGTCGATTTCCTCCAGTGTGGCGCTGTCACCGGTGCGCTGTCCGGTGGCGATAACTGCATCTGCTTCAAAGAAATCAACATCGCGTGTCAGTTCCTGAATGGAGCGATCGGCCACTATCGCATGGCTGCCGTGTTTAACGTGACTGTCGGCAAACACCCGAATATGTTCGGCGCGCAGCTGGCTGCGGTAGCGCAGCGCTTTCGCGGCAGCCCCTTCAATAAAACCTTCGTTGGCGATATAAGCATTGGCCCACTGATTGACGCGGATAAAATCCGCCCCGCCCGCCAGCGCGGTGGCAAAAGCAGGTAATGCAGCGTTCGCCAGCACGTTAATACCCAGCGGCACGCCGAAACGTTCGCGTACTTTTTCCGTAATCACCGCCATCAGCGCCGGCGTTTCCGGGCCGATATCCTCAGGTTTGGAAAAAGGAATATCGCCATGATTTTCCACAATCAGGCCGTGAACGCCGCCCAGAATATAGTTTTCCGCATCACGTAATGCTCGATCAATTATCGCGCTGACGGGTTTACCGCGATATTTAGGCGAACCCGGAAAAGGGTCACAGTGAATAACACCAATAACAGCTTTAGGACGGGAAAATATCGCTTGTATTGCATCAATTTTTTCTGCTGATATAGCAACCATCGCTTCTTAATCCTGTTCAGGAAAACACTATGCGTGTTTATGTGGCTGGTAATATTACTGTCGATGAAACCTGGTCTGTTACCGATATTCCAGCTAAGGGCGCCTCTGTTCACGGTTATCAACGTTCGCAGGATATCGGCGGCAAAGGCGCGAACCAGGCGATCGTATTATCCCGCTGCGGCATCGAGACCTGTTTACTTGCCGCGACCGGTCATGACAGCAATGGAAAATGGATCCGTCAGCAGCTCATGAACGAGCCCGTGACGTTATTGCCCACGCAGTCCATTACCGCGTTGAGCGACACCTCACTTATTCTGCACAGCGCCGATGGCGATAACGCCATTATTACCAGTAAGACGGCGGCCGAGGCGCTGGATATTGATACGCTTCGCCACCATCTTGCCAGCGCGCGTCCGGGCGATCTGCTGGTGCAGCAGGGCAATTTCTCCCCTGAGAAAACCCATGCGCTGTTCAGTCTGGCTAAGTCCCAGGGACTGATTACCGTCTTTAACCCCTCGCCAGTGCACGCCGGTTTTGCCGCATGCTGGTCGCTGGTGGATATCGCCGTGGTCAATCAGCACGAAGCGCAACAGTTACAGCCCGACGCAGTAAACACAGTGGTGACTACGCTCGGAAGTGCAGGTGTCTGGCTCACTCAGGGCGACCAGCGAATATTCTGCCCGGCGCACCCCGCCGATGCAGTAGATACCACCGGCGCAGGCGATACTTTTCTGGCCGTGATGCTGGCTTCCGCGATCCTGCGCGAGGGTGACATTGATGCATTAGCACTCGCGCATGCCAGTCAGGCTGCTGCGCTGACCGTCAGCCGTTATGGCACACGTCAGGCCTTTCCCACTGCAGAAGAGCTCGCCGCACTGCTCCAGTCAGGCGGCGAGTCAGCGATTACTTAAACATCGCGCGGTAGCTGTCCACGTTAGCTTTGGTTACCACTGTGGCCGGCACCAGAATGGTTTTTGCCACCGTTTTGCCCGACGTAAGCGCGTTCAGCGCTTTTACTGCCTCTTCACCCATCTTTTTCGGATCCTGCTGCAGTACGGCCGTGACATAACCGCCATCAATGCCGCTGATGGCTTTTGAGGTCAGATCCCAGCCAAAGACTTTGATTTCCTTCTGGCGCCCCTGATTTTCAACGGCAGCAATCGCACCCAGCAGAGCGGGTTCACCGGTCGCGTAGATAGCCGTTAAATCCGGGTTACCGGTAATCAGGTTTTCTGCTGCTGTCATCGCAGTATCCTGCACGTTCTGACCATCAACCACATCCGCCACGGTGATACCCGGATTGCTCTTGATGGTTTCTTCAAACCCTTTCTGACGCTGGTTCTGTACGGCCGAATTCAGTGCGCCCACAATGCCCAGCCGCGCTTTGCCGCCCATATCTTTCGCCACGTAGTCGACAAAATATTTACCAATAATTTTGCCGCCTTCCAGGTTATCCACGCCCACCTGTGCTGCCTGCGGCCCCGCTGGTAATACCGCATCAATGGCAATCACCGGTATTTTAGCTGCCGCTGCTTCTTTTATGGCTGGCATAATGCCGTTGACGTCAATTGCATCCACCATAATACCCTTCACGCCCTGCTGAATATAATTTTCTATCGCATCGTTCTGCGACACGGGATTATCGTTGGCATTGAAGATCACTAAATTTTTACCACTTGCTTTCGCTGCTTCCTGGGCGCCCTTGTTCATCTGATTAAAAAACAGGGCCTGCTGATTAATCTGAACCAGCGCATATGTGGAAGCGGCTTGCGCCAATGAAAATAACGAACCCGCAGACATTAAGCCGGTTGCCAGTGCAACAGCGCGCAGTTTTCTGGTGTTAAATGCCATCATCTTAAAATTCCTCGTCGGGAATGAGAGATAACCAGTCGATCTCCGCATCGAAATGCAGAGGGATTATTGTTGGCGGGCAAATATCGTCTGAATGGCTGCTTCAGCCAGGACCTGAATAATCGACTTTCTGCACACCGTCCATTATGGTGCACGTATGAAAGAGAGTAATCGGGCTTGGGAGTGACTCCCGGGTAATGCGGTAAACTGCCTCTAACATTCGCTTCTGCTTAAATTTTGTCAAGCGATTATTTTATCGTCAGCGGTCAGGGAAAAAACTGTATTCGCTGCGCGCAACTGTGTTACTGATAGCCGATTCCGGGCAAGATGGCAGATGATATGAGTAAAAAACGGGTGCTGTTATCCGATGTTGCAGCGCTGGCCGGACTGTCAAAAGCGACCGTTTCCCGCTATATGAATCAAAGCATTATCCTGCCGCAGGAGACGATCGACCGCATTGAAGCGGCGATTCGCCAGCTGGATTATCGCGGTAATAGCCTGGCTCGTCGCCTGAGCAAGGGCGGCAGTGAAACCCTGGGGCTGGTGCTACCCGATATTACCAACCCCTTCTTTGCCGAACTGGCGGATGCCGCCGAAGAAGCCGCCTCTGCCCATGGCTACAGCCTGGTGCTCTGCATTACCCGAAACCACCCTGGCAAAGAGAGTCAGTTTATCCGCTGGCTGGATACCTGCCAGGTGGACGGCCTGCTGTTTACCACCAACCATCCTGATAACGGCCTGTTACGTAAAGAAATTAACCGCCACCAGCGCATCGTGCTGCTGGATGAAGATATTCCGGGTAGCATGGTGCCTAAGGTCTTTGCCGACAACGTTCAGGGAGGCCGGATTGCTACCGAAAACCTGATCGCCGCAGGTCACCGGCACATTGCCTTTGTCGGCGGTCCGGATGAACTGATGAGTGTGCGTGAACGCTACCAGGGCTTTTGCACCGCCATGGAGCAGGCTGGCCTGCATGTTCTGCCTGAATGGGTGATGTATGGCGAATACCAGCGCGAGTTCGGTAAACAGGCGCTGGAACGGCTGTTTAGCTGCGCTGAGCGCCCTACCGCCGTCTTTGCTGCCAGTGATTTTCTCGTGCTGGGATTGATGGATGGCCTGCGCGCGCGCGGACTCAAAGCACCCGAAGCGCTGTCGCTGGTGGGCTTTGATGACGCGACCTATGCCGACTTCACCCTACCCCGTATTTCAACCATCCGCCAGCCCGCACGCGAGCTGGGCCGCACGGCGGTAGAGATTATGTTGCGTATTCTGAATGATGACCTGTCGATCCCCGCCGAAACCCGCCTGCCGATAGAGTGGGTGGCGCGTGACTCGATCCAAATTTGTTAACAACGTCCCAGAATGGCGCAAAAGCGCACAGCTTTGGCGCAAATAATGAGCTTTTTAATTTCTCAGGTTTATAGTAAGTAAACCGGTTTACCTAAAGTAAAATGTTAAATGCATTTTATTACAGTTAGTTAGACCGCGAATGTAGCGCCTGTTCACAGGCTGGCACGGAAGCTGCAATGTCGTACCTGGCAAACAAATATCGTTGTAGCGTGTTGTTCTGTGTGTTGAGACAAAGGTTTTATCCTGCAGGTAAACCGGTTTACAAGGGTGTAAACCGTGCCGGATAACCCTTTTTACATGCAGATTGACAGTCCTGTTAGCGGTGATGGGAGTAATCACATGCAGCAAGCACAAACTGCCCAGACACGGGTAGAGATGGTGAATATTACCAAGACCTACGGCGCGATACGGTCGCTTCGCGGCGTAAACCTGCAACTGGCTAAAGGTGAAGTGCTGGGGCTGGTGGGCGACAACGGCGCGGGCAAATCGACCCTGACCAAGGTGCTGTCAGGGGCTGTCGTGCCAACCAGTGGTACGATTCGTATTGATGGTGAGGACCAGCATTTCAGTAACCCGGCGGATTCTCGCCGCTGCCATATCGAGATGGTTTATCAGGACCTGTCGCTGTGCGATACCGTCGATGTGGCAGGCAACCTGTTTATGGGACGTGAGCCGATGAAGTCCATTCTCGGCATTCCGTTTCTGGATGAAGAGAAAATGCACGCTGATGCACGGGAGATGCTGAAAGGGCTGGGGATTTCTATCCCGGACACCCGGCTGCTGGTGCGCAATTTATCCGGCGGGCAGCGCCAGGCGATTGCCATTGCGCGCGCGGCCGCTTTCGATCCCAAAGTGCTGATCATGGATGAACCTACCGCCGCACTGGCCGTCGCCGAAGTGGAGGCGGTACTGGAGTTGATCCGCCGGGTGTCAGCACGTGGGGTGAGCGTCATCCTGATCACGCATCGCCTGCAGGATCTGTTCCTGGTCTGCGATCGCATCATGGTGATGTACGAGGGCACCAACGTGGCGGAACGCCGGGTGGCCGATACGGACCTGACTGAGATCGTCAATTTGATCGTGGGTGAAAAATTTGTCGCCCGCTCGGCCGCAGCGCACTGAGCGAGGAACAGGATGACTATTATGAATCTGAGCAGTTCCCGTATGGCACAACACTCGCTGCCGCGTCGCCTTCTGCATAACCACTCTGGCGTAGTCAGCATCGCGCTGTTTTTCGTATTCTGCTGCGTGGTGTTTTCTCTGATCACCGGCAACTTTCTCAGTAGCGCTAACTGGCTGAATATCATCCGTCAGAGTGCGCCATTGCTGATCGTCGCCACGGCAATGACGCTGGTGATCACCACGGGTGGGATCGATCTTTCCGTGGGGTCAACACTGGCCCTTGTCGGCGCCTTGTCCGCTATCGCCCTGAATAACTGGGGCCTGCCCTGGCCGGTGGTCTTGCTGGGCGGCCTGCTGCTGGGTGCGCTGGTCGGTGCTATCAACGGCTTTTTTATCGCCTATGAAGGCATTCCTGCCTTTATCGTCACGCTGGCGACGCTGGCGGTGGTGCGCGGCGTGGCGCTGCTGATCACTCAGGGTTACTCCATTCCCATCCCCGCTGATAGCCTGTTCGCCTTTATGGGACGCGCATGGGTGCTGGGTGTGCCGATGCCTGCGCTGATTGGCATCGTGGTGCTGGTGGTCGGCCATATCGTGCTGAACCATATGCGTTTTGGTCGCTATGTCACGGCCATTGGCGCAAATGCAGAAGGTGCGCGCCGTAGCGGGATTAATACCAAAGCCGTCACCATGAAAGTTTACATCATCAGTGGTATGGCGGCGGCGCTGGCGGGCATGATCATCACTGCTCGCCTGGGCAGCGGCTCTTCTAACCAGGGCGAAGGCTTTGAGCTGCAGGTCATCGCTGCGGTGGTGCTGGGCAGTACCAGCCTGTTCGGCGGCTTCGGCACCGTTGTTGGCACGCTGTTAGGCGCGCTGTCGATTGCCATCATCCAGAACGGCCTGATTTTGTCGCATATCTCCCCGTTTTATACGCAGATCGCCACCGGTACGATTATTCTGCTGGCCATCTGGCTGAACACCCGCATTCTCAACCCGACGCGGTCGGCGGCGAAAGGATAGCGCATGAAACATTCTATTTTTCGCCATCCCGATCCGCTGCCACTGGGTATCAGTAGCGGCTATGTGATGACCGTGCTCGGCCCATTGCCGGTGAGTGAAATGGGCGTAACGCTGATGCACGAACATATCCTGCTGGATGCCTCAGGCAAATGGGTGCCGCCCTGCTGCTGCGGCGATCGTCATCTGGCGGAAATGCCGGTCAGCATTGAAAACCTGGGCGAACTGTCACTCAACCCGCTTATCAGCCGCGACAACTGTCAGCTGTTTGATGTGGATTTGGCGATTGAAGAGCTGATGAAGTTCCGGGCGCTGGGCGGCGATACGGTGGTGGATCCCACGAATATCGGCATTGGCCGCGATCCCAAAGCCCTGCAGCGGATCGCGCGCCTGACCGGGCTGAATATCATCATGAGCACCGGGCTGTATCTGGAACCGTCACATCCGGACTGGATGAAAACGATCAGCATTGAAGCACTGACCGACAAGCTGATTTACGACCTGGGCGGCAGAGAAGATAAACCCGACGTGCTGGCAGGTCTTATTGGTGAGATCGGCGTTTCCAGCCGCTTTACCCCCAATGAAGAGAAATCCCTGCGGGCTGCAGGCCGCGCCAGCGCTGCGACAAATGTGCCGATTGAGGTGCATCTGCCCGGCTGGGAGCGTCTGGGTCATCGTGTACTGGATATTCTTGAAGAAGAAGGGGCTGACCTGCGCCATGTCGTTCTGTGCCATATGAACCCCAGCTTTGCGGATAAGCGTTACCAGCGCGAGCTTGCACAGCGCGGAGCCTTCCTGGAGTACGACATGATCGGCATGAGTTATTACTACGCCGATGAATCTGCGCAGTCGCCGTCCGATGAAGAGAATGCCCGCGCCATTCGCGAGCTGATTGATGACGGCTTTATTGAACAGGTGTTGTTGTCGCAGGACGTGTTCCTGAAAACCATGCTGACCCGCTACGGCGGTCACGGCTATGGCTATATCCTTAAACATTTTGTTCCGCGCCTGAAACGCCACGGCGTCAGCGGCGAACAACTTGAAACCTTACTGATTGCTAACCCACAGCGCGTTTTTGGTGGGTAAGGGAGAACCGTAATGCAGAAGAAAATTTTACTGGTCGGCGAGTCCTGGACCAGCACGTCCGTTCACGTCAAAGGCTTCGATCAGTTTGCCACTGCCACCTGGCATAATGGCGCAACCGACTTTATGGCAGCGCTGGCCGACAGTGATTATGCCATCACCTATATGCCCGCTCATGCTGCCGCCACCGGGTTTCCACTTACGCCTGATGGGCTTTCGCAGTGGGACGCGATCATTCTGTCCGACATCGGTGCGAATACGTTGCTGCTGCACCCGGATACCTGGCTAAAGAGCCAGCGCACAGCGAACCGCCTGACACTGATCCACGACTATGTGGCCGCAGGCGGCGCACTGATGATGATTGGCGGCTACTTTAGTTTTCAGGGTATCAATGGGGGTGCGCGCTATCGCAACACGGCCGTGGAGAAAGTCTTGCCGGTACGCTGCCTGGCCTGGGATGACCGCATTGAAACGCCTGAAGGGGCTTATCCCAGCGTCACGGAATCTCACCCGCTGTTTAGTGATATCCCCAACGAATGGCCATGGTTACTGGGTTATAACGAGGTGGAAATGCACCCTGAAGGCAAACTGCTGGCGACCATTGCCGGCACGGAACATCCGCTGCTGGCGGTGCGCGAATATCAGCAGGGCCGTTCACTGGTCTGGACCAGTGATATGTCGGCGCACTGGCTGCCGCAGGAATTTGCACAGTGGCCGGGTTATCGCCAGCTGTGGATCAACTGTCTGGACTGGTTAACGGTGCGTGGCGAATGAGCCAGAGCCTGATACTGGCGCAGCAACTGCTGCGTTTTGACACCATTAATCCCCCGGGCAATGAAGCAGCCTGCATGCAGTTCCTGGCAGACTGGCTGACGCAGCGTGGCTTCGACGTCACCCTGTCGACCTTCGGTGAAAACCGCCTGAACCTGATTGCCAGCCTGCCTGGCAGCCTGCCTGGACCGAAGTTAGCGTTTACCGGCCATCTGGATACGGTTCCTCTCGGCAACGCCGACTGGCAGTACGATCCGTTTGGGGAAGTTGTGGGCGACAGGCTATATGGGCGGGGATCGAGTGACATGAAGGCCGCCGTCGCGGCTTTTGCCGTCGCCTGCGTGACGCACCAGCAGGCAATTCAGCAAGGGTCGGGTGTTGTCCTGTTGATCACAGGCGGAGAAGAGACGGGGTGCGACGGCGCGCAAGCACTGATTGATACCACCGACCTGCCCGAGGTTGGCGCATTGATTGTCGGCGAGCCTACCAGCAACTATCCGGTTATCGGCCACAAAGGCGCACTCTGGCTACGCTGTGAAACCCGGGGCAAAACAGCGCACGGCGCGATGCCTGAGCTGGGTATTAATGCCATTTATCTGGCGGCGGAGGCACTGGGCAAGATTCAGCACTTCTCACCCGGCGCACCTCATCCGCTGATGAAGCAGCCAACCATTAACGTCGGACGCATTGCCGGCGGTCTGAACATTAATTCCGTGCCCGATCGTACGCAGTTTGACGTGGATATCCGTAGCGCGCCCAATCTGCATCACGCAGCAATTCGTCAGCAATTGACAACATTACTGGGAGAGAGCGTCACGGTGACGACGCTGGTGGATCTGCCAGCGGTGTTGAGCGAAGAGAATCAGGCCTGGATTCAGTCGGTTTATCAGCACTGTCAGGCATTACATGACGCCCCGCTGACACCGCGCATTGTGCCCTACTTTACCGATGCATCATTACTGCTGCCCGCGCTGGGCACGCCGCCCTGTATTATCCTGGGTCCCGGCGAGCCCTCAATGGCACATCAGACCGATGAGTATTGCCTGCTGACCCGGTTAGCAGAAGCGGAAACGCTGTATGGTGCAGTGATAAACGACTGGATGCGTTGATGCATTAATAAAGGGATTTATGACACTGCGGGATGACTGAAATGGCACAGGGTGCGTGCCATGAAAAAGGCCGCCCTGAGAGGCGGCCTTTTTGCGGCTGACTGTTAGCGCCGCTTAATCAACATAAACATACTGATCGCGAAGAACGCAAAGCTCGGCAGAATTGCGCCCAGAATCGGCGGCAAGCCATAAACCAGGCTTAACGGGCCGAAAATCTGATCCAGCACGTAGAACAGGAAGCCAAAGCTGATACCGGTGACGACACGCACACCCATCGACACGCTGCGCAGCGGACCAAAGATAAATGACAGCGCCATCAGCATCATCACCGCGACGGACAGCGGCTGGAAGATTTTGCTCCACATATTCAGCTCATATCTTCCCGCTTCCTGACCACTCTGCTTCAGATATTTACTGTAGCTATGGAGACCGCGAATCGATAATGCGTCTGGATCCAGCGCGACGACACCCAGCTTATCTGGCGTCAGATTGGTTTTCCATTCGCCAGTCAGGCTCTGTGAACCGGTAATCTGCTTTGGATCGGTTAGGTTCGACTCATCGACCTGGGAGAGCAACCAGCGTTTTTTGTCTTTGTCCCATGTGGCCGTCGCCGCGTAACGTACACTCTGCAGACGACGCTGGTCATTGAAGTTGTAAATGCTGACGCCATCAATTTCGTTGTCGCCTTTAATGCGCTCAATATAGATGAAGCTATTGCCATCTTTCGCCCACAGACCATTCTGCGTCGAGACCAGTGCACCACCGTAAAGCTGCTGCGCCCGGTAGTTACGTGCCATCTGCTCGCCCGACGGCGCGACAAACTCGCCAATCGCCATGGTCAGCAGCACCAGCGGAATCGCCGTTTTCATGACTGACAGCGCCACCTGCATACGGGTAAAGCCCGCCGCCTGCATCACCACCAGCTCACTGCGCTGCGCCAGCGCGCCCAGTCCCAGCAGCGCACCCAGCAGCGCCGCCATCGGGAAGAAAATCTCAATATCTTTAGGCACGCTGAGAAGAGTGTAATAACCGGCACTCAGCGCGCTGTAGCTACCCTGGCCGGTTTTACGCAGCTGATCGACGAACTTGATGATGCCGGAAAGCGACACCAGCATGAACAGCGTCAGCATGATGGTATTGAAGATGGTTTTACCAATATAGCGGTCAAGTACGCGAAACATCAGACCGACCCTCCGCGGATAAAGCGGGCGCGAATCCGACGCATCGGCACCGTATCCCACAGGTTAAGGAGCACCGCCAGCACCAGATAGCTGATATTCACCACCCACATCCAGAGCGCCGGATCGAGCCGCCCTTTCGCCCCGCTCGACTTCAGCGAGCTCTGCAGCAGGAAGAAAATCAGATAGAGCAGCATCGCAGGCAGCATTGACAGCACGCGCCCCTGACGTGGATTCACCACACTGAGCGGCACGACCATCAGCGCCATCACCAGCACCGCGAACACCAGCGTCAGACGCCAGTGCAGCTCAGCCTGGAAATCAGGTGTTTTATTCGCGACCAGGTCGCTCAGGCTCGCCTGCTCTGAATCGTTAGGGTCAAGCGTTGCCGCTTTATAGCCCACAATCGCCTGATAGTTGGTGAAGTCGGTAATACGGAAATCACGCAGCAGTGCGGTGCCCTCAAAGCGGGTGCCTTTATCCAGCGTCACCACCTGCGAGCCATCTTTACGCTGTTCCATGTGGCCGCTGTCAGCCAGCACCACCGAAGGGCGCGCGTTGCCTTTTGGCCGTAACTGCGCCAGGAAGACGTTACCAAAGTTGTTGCCCTTCACATTCTCGACAAACAGCACGGCGCTGCCGTCGCCGGAGGTCTGGAATTGTCCGGCGGCCATGGCTGCCGCACCCGGATTGGCTTTGGCGTTCTGTGTCACCTCATCCTGATAACGGGATGACCATGGTCCCAGCCAGATGACATTAACCGCTGCCACCACGGAGGTGAACAGCATCAATATCATCGCGGCTTTCACCAGGACGGCTTTACTCAGGCCGCAGGCGTGCATCACGGTAATTTCACTTTCCGTGTAGAGACGCCCCAGCGTCATCAGAATTGCCAGAAACAGACTTAAGGGCAGTATAAGTTGTGCCATTTGAGGCACACCGAGTCCTAACAATGTCAGAACGAGGTTTGTCGGCACTTCGCCATCCACCGCGGCACCCAGGATCCTGACTAACTTCTGACAAAAGAAGATGAGTAACAGGATAAACAGGATAGCCAGCTGGCTTTTGAGCGTTTCCCGAACCAGATATCTAATGATGATCACGCTTAGTACGCCTGTGAAAACTTGTCTTTTTGCAGGAAAATCGCTAGTTTCAACGCTTATCAGCCATTTTTCTTCATCAATGGCCGTCGCCGTAGCTAAATTTGTATGAAAAACGCGTCCGGGTGGTGAAAAAACAACATCTTGTCACCCTGATTCATTATGACCTCCAGCGGCAGAATGTCATGCTGCGACAATGAATAAATGGGTCATGAGCGCGCTACATTCTAGCGGCAGCAGCGGCCGTTGTCTTTAAGATTCAGGAGAGTGCATGGAGTTCAGTGTAAAAAGCGGAAGCCCGGAAAAACAACGCAGTGCCTGCATTGTCGTTGGCGTTTTCGAACCGCGTCGTCTGTCACCGATTGCCGAGCAGCTGGATAAAATCAGCGACGGCTATATCAGCGCCCTGCTGCGCCGCGGCGAGCTGGAAGGAAAAGTGGGCCAGACACTGCTGCTGCATCATGTGCCAAATATCCTGTCAGAGCGTATTCTGCTGATTGGCTGCGGTAAAGAGCGTGAGCTGGATGAACGCCAGTACAAGCAAGTCATTCAAAAAACCATTAATACGCTGAACGATACCGGCTCAATGGAAGCGGTCTGCTTCCTGACCGAGTTGCATGTCAAAGGCCGCAATACTTACTGGAAAGTGCGTCAGGCGGTGGAGACTTCTAAAGAGGCACTCTACAACTTTGACCAGCTGAAAAGTAACAAAGCAGAGCCGCGTCGTCCGCTGCGCAAACTGGTGTTTAACGTGCCGACCCGCCGTGAACTGACCAGCGGCGAACGCGCAATCCAGCATGGCTTGGCGGTTGCAGCCGGTATGAAAGCAGCGAAAGATCTCGGCAACATGCCACCCAATATCTGTAACGCCGCTTATCTGGCGTCACAGGCACGTCAGCTGGCGGACGCTTTCAGTAAAAATGTCACAACCCGCGTGATCGGCGAACAGCAGATGAAAGAGCTGGGCATGAACGCCTATCTTGCGGTCGGTGCCGGTTCACAAAACGAATCGCTGATGTCGGTGATTGAATACAAAGGCAATCCGGATGCGGAAGCGCGGCCGATTGTGCTGGTAGGCAAAGGGCTGACCTTTGACTCCGGCGGCATCTCCATCAAGCCTGCCGACAGCATGGATGAAATGAAGTATGACATGTGCGGCGCAGCCGCCGTCTATGGCGTGATGCGTATGGTGGCCGAGCTGAATCTCCCACTGAACGTGGTCGGCGTGCTGGCGGGCTGTGAAAACATGCCGGACGGACGTTCAATGCGTCCGGGCGATGTGCTGACCACCATGTCTGGTCAGACCGTTGAAGTGCTGAATACCGACGCCGAAGGCCGACTGGTCCTGTGCGATGCGCTGACCTATGTCGAACGTTTCGACCCGGAAGTGGTGATTGACGTGGCGACGCTGACCGGCGCCTGCGTGATTGCGCTGGGCCATCACATCAGCGGCCTGCTGTCGAACCACAATCCGCTGGCGCATGAGCTGATTAGCGCCTCTGAGCAGTCAGGCGATCGCGCCTGGCGTCTGCCGATGGCGGATGAGTTCCAGGAGCAGCTGGAGTCCAACTTTGCCGATATGGCGAACATTGGTGGCCGTCCTGGTGGCGCAATTACCGCCGCCTGCTTCCTGGCACGTTTCGCCCGCAAATATAACTGGGCGCACCTGGATATCGCCGGCACCGCCTGGCGCTCCGGTAAAGCCAAAGGCGCCACCGGACGACCGGTGCCGATGCTGTCGCAGTTTCTGTTGAATCGGGCAGGATTGAACGGCGACGACTAAGCGCCCTCTTTTCTGACAGCAAGGGCGGATCTGATTCCGCCCTTGATCTTCTGATGAGCAAACCGATGAAAAACGCAACCTTCTACGTGCTGGAAACCGATGCAACGAGCGATGGCCTTAGCGCCGTTGAAGCGCTGGTGTGCAATCTGGCGGAAACACGCTGGCGGGCCGGAAAGCGGGTGTTGATCGCCTGCGAAGATGAGCAGCAAGCCATTCGTCTTGATGAAGCACTGTGGCAACGGCCAGCAAATGCCTTTGTGCCGCACAACCTGGCGGGCGAAGGCCCGCGCTACGGTGCGCCGGTCGAACTGGCCTGGCCCCAGCGTCGCGGCAGTTCACAGCGCGACCTGCTGATTAGCCTGCTGCCCCACTTCGCAGATTTTGCTACTGCTTTCCATGAAGTGATAGACTTCGTTCCTTACGAAGACGCTCTCAAACAACTGGCGCGCGACCGCTATAAAGCGTATCGCAGCGTTGGATTCCAATTGAATACGGCAGCGCCACCACAGCCGCAAACGACATAGCAGAAATGGAAAAGACATATAACCCGCAAGATATCGAGCAGCCGCTTTACGAGCATTGGGAAAAGCAGGGCTACTTCAAACCGAATGGCGATACCAGCCAGGAAAGCTTTTGCATCATGATCCCGCCGCCGAACGTCACCGGTAGCTTGCACATGGGTCACGCCTTCCAGCAAACCATCATGGACACCATGATCCGTTACCAGCGCATGCAGGGGAAAAATACCCTGTGGCAGGCGGGTACTGACCACGCGGGCATCGCCACGCAGATGGTGGTTGAGCGCAAAATTGCGGCTGAAGAAGGCAAAACGCGCCAGGACTATGGCCGCGATGCATTCATCGACAAAATCTGGCAGTGGAAAGCAGAATCTGGCGGCACCATTACCCGTCAGATGCGCCGTCTGGGTAACTCCGTCGACTGGGAGCGCGAGCGCTTCACCATGGACGATGGCCTCTCCAATGCCGTTAAAGAAGTGTTTGTTCGCCTCTATAAAGAGAACCTGATCTACCGTGGCAAGCGCCTGGTAAACTGGGATCCTAAGCTGCGCACGGCGATCTCCGATCTGGAAGTGGAAAACCGCGAGAGCAAAGGCTCAATGTGGCATATCCGCTATCCGCTGGCTGACGGCGCAAAAACCGCTGACGGCAAAGATTACCTGGTGGTCGCCACTACCCGTCCGGAAACCCTGCTGGGCGATACCGGCGTGGCGGTTAACCCGGAAGATCCACGTTATAAAGATCTGATCGGCAAATTTGTGATGCTGCCGCTGGTGGGTCGTCTGATTCCGATCGTGGGCGATGAACATGCCGACATGGAAAAAGGCACCGGCTGCGTCAAGATCACCCCGGCGCATGACTTCAACGACTACGAAGTCGGTCGTCGTCACAAACTGCCAATGATCAACATTCTGACCTTCGACGGTGATATCCGCGACCGCGCTCAGGTGTATGACACCAACGGCGAAGCCAGCGATGCCTGTTCCGATGAGATCCCGGCTGCTTTCCAGCACATGGAGCGCTTTGCCGCGCGTAAAGCGATTGTCGCCGCCGTCGATGAACTGGGTCTGCTTGAAGAGATCAAACCGCACGACCTGACCGTACCTTACGGCGACCGTGGCGGTGTGGTTATCGAGCCGATGCTGACCGACCAGTGGTATGTGCGTACCGCACCGCTGGCGAAAGTGGCGGTTGAAGCCGTTGAGAATGGCGACATCCAGTTCGTGCCGAAGCAGTATGAAAACATGTACTTCTCCTGGATGCGTGATATTCAGGACTGGTGTATTTCCCGTCAGCTCTGGTGGGGTCACCGCATCCCGGCCTGGTATGACGACAACGGTAACGTCTACGTTGGCCGTACCGAAGAGGAAGTCCGCGCTGAGAACAACCTGGCCGCCGATGTGGCGCTGCGTCAGGATGACGACGTGCTGGATACCTGGTTCTCATCCGGTCTGTGGACCTTCTCCACCCTGGGCTGGCCAGAAAACACCGAAGCGCTGCGTACCTTCCATCCGACCAGCGTGCTGGTCAGCGGCTTCGACATCATCTTCTTCTGGATTGCCCGCATGATCATGCTGACCATGCACTTCATCAAAGATGAAAACGGCAAACCGCAGGTGCCGTTTAAAACCGTCTACATGACCGGTCTGATCCGTGATGAAGAAGGTCAGAAGATGTCGAAATCCAAGGGCAACGTGATTGACCCGCTGGATATGGTCGACGGCATTTCGCTGGAAGCGCTGCTGGAAAAACGCACCGGCAACATGATGCAGCCACAGCTGGCTGAGAAGATCCGCAAACGTACCGAGAAGCAGTTCCCGGACGGCATCGAGCCATCAGGCACCGATGCGCTGCGTTTCACGCTGGCAGCACTGGCCTCAACCGGTCGCGACATCAACTGGGACATGAAGCGCCTGGAAGGGTATCGCAACTTCTGTAACAAGCTGTGGAACGCCAGCCGCTTTGTGCTGATGAACACTGAGGACCAGGATTGCGGCCAGAACGGCGGCGATATGACGCTGTCGCTGGCGGATCGCTGGATTCTGACCGAGTTCAACAACACCGTGAAAGCCTACCGTGAAGCGCTGGATAGCTACCGTTTCGATATCGCGGCTAACCTGCTGTATGACTTCACCTGGAACCAGTTCTGCGACTGGTATCTGGAGCTGACTAAGCCGGTGATGAACAGCGGCAATGAATCTGAATTGCGTGGCACCCGCCATACGCTGGTTCACGTGCTGGAAGCGCTGCTGCGCCTGGCGCATCCGATCATTCCGTTTATCACTGAAACCATCTGGCAGCGCGTGAAGGGACTGAAAAATATCAGCGACGACACCATTATGCTGCAGCCTTTCCCGCACTACGATGCGTCGAAAGAAGATGCCGAAGCGAAAGCGGACATTGAGTGGATGAAGCAGGCGATCGTCGCGGTGCGTAATATCCGTGCCGAGATGAACATCGCGCTGAGCAAGCCACTGGATGTGCTGTTGCGTGACTGCTCGCCTGCAGCGCTGCGTCGCGTTGAAGCTAACCGCAACTTCCTGTCGCGCCTGGCGCGTCTGGAAAGCCTGACCATTCTGCCTGCGGGCGAGAAAGGTCCGGTGTCGGTGACCAAGCTGGTTGAAGGCGCAGAGCTGCTGATCCCGATGGCGGATCTGGTGGACAAAACCGCTGAGCTGGAGCGTCTGGCGAAAGAGCTGGTTAAGCTGGATGTGGAGATTGAGAAGATCGAGACCAAGCTGGCGAACGAAGGCTTTGTTTCACGCGCGCCGGAAGCGGTCGTTGCGAAAGAGCGCGAACGCGTGGCAGACCTGCAACAATCAAAAGCAAAACTGATTGAACAGCAGGCGGTCATTGCGGCATTGTAAGCGTCTTAGCTGACAGCTTATTCATAAAGCCGGGCTTGCCCGGCTTTTTTATTGACCTCGTACAAATCCGGAAGAGATGATGACGACCAGCGCCACCCCGCGTGTTGACCTCCAGGTGCGGCCGATTACTGCCGCCGATAATCCGCATATTGCCCAGGTGATTCGCGACGTTTCTGCGGAGTTCGGCCTGACGGCTGACAAGGGCTACACCGTCTCCGATCCCCAGCTGGATCACCTGTTTGAGCTCTACAGTGCCGACCAGAGCGCCTACTGGATTATTGAATATCAGGGCAAGGTGGTCGGTGGCGGCGGTGTTGCGCCTCTCGCCTGCAGCGCGCCCGATATCTGCGAGTTGCAAAAGATGTACTTTCTGCCGGAGGTGCGCGGGCAGGGTCTGGCGCGCGAACTGGCGCTGAGGGCGATGGAGCATGCACGCGGCCACGGCTTCCGTCGTTGCTATCTGGAAACCACCGCCAGCCTGACGCGGGCGATTAAACTCTATGAGTCGCTGGGCTTTGAGCATATCGATAGCGCGATGGGCTGTACCGGCCATGTCGACTGCGAAGTGCGGATGCTGAAACAGCTATGACAATCGGGGCTGCCAGCCCCGTGACTATAATTGGTTCAGAACGCCGGAACGCCGCTGTGAAAGCGTAATTCGGTGTCAGGTTCGCTGATTAACCGCCCTTCTGTTATCCCAATCGCCTGCACGCGTGGCGTAATGTCTTTAGTGGCAATCTGCGCCGCCAGCGTTAAATAATCCTGATAGTGCCGCGCCTCTGAGCGCAGCAGCGACAGATAGAACTTTGCCAGTTCGTCATCAAGATAGGGTGCCAGACTGGCGAAGCGCTCGCAGGAGCGCGCCTCAATGTAAGCGCCACAAATCAGCTTATCCACCAGGGTTTCCGGCTCATGCGTCGTCACTTCACGCAGCAGCGATTTGGCGTAGCGGCTGGAGGTGATCTTCTGATAGACCAGCCCGCGCGACTGCATAATTTCCCACACCTGATAGAAGTGATGCAGCTCCTCTTTAATCAGCAACACCATCTTCTCCACCAGCTCATCCGCCCAGGGCAGCGCATTGCGCACGATGATGCGTTTCGTCAGGTTTTTATGGGCATTGATAAAGTCGCTGTCGCCATCTTCGCGGAAGATAAAATCTTCATAGGGCTTCAGCCACGCCAGAATAGCGTCGCCGCTGGGTTTGTCGGCGACATATTTGCGGATCAACCACACCGCAGTCTGCGCGGCTTTCAGTTCGCACACCAGATGGTCGGTTAACAGCAGAGTCAGATTTTCTGGTTTGCGCGCCTCATCAATCCAGGCCTGGGGCGTGCGGCAGTGCAGAAACTGATAGATCGGTTCAAGTAACGGTGCGTAGTTCATGATGTCAAAACAGGTGTGGCAGAGGTGACAGGCGGAGAACTCTCCGCCCCGGCTACTTAGTGGCGAATACCATTATCATCTTCATCTTCGATGGCGTCGTCATCTTCGTCTTCGTCTTCATCTTCGGCATCGGGATCTTCGAAATAGGTGCCCCAGCCGTCATAATCGACGTTGTACTTGCCAATCAGGTTCACCAGCTGTTCAACCTGCGCATCAATCAGCTCCGGCTTCAGTGCAGATTCGCTGATAATATCGACACACATCACCGTGGTGCCATCTTCCAGCTCCAGCTCTTCCGGCTCGGTCACTTCATAACCCAGCTTGAAGGCGTCAACCGCGGCTTTTTCCAGTGAATCAAAATTATTGCATGAGAGATGATGCTCGATGGTATAGAGCGCATCAGGATCGCTGCCATCCTCCAGCAGCTCTTCAATAACCTGCCGCGTCTCTTCCTGCTGCTCTTCCAGTAATGCTTCATATGCCATGACAATGTCCTCTCTGAGTTCGGCAATAATCAATTATTTTCCCACACTGCCTGTCGCGCCACTACACAAAACGAAAAGTTTATTCAGCTCACACTTGAAAATGAATATTCATACGGTTAAATTGAATTTTAATTCATTTTAATGCTTACCGGAGTGTTGTATGAGTCAGCTGTATCAGCGCCATTTCCTCAGACTTCTGGATTTTACTCCCGCCGAAATTGATCATCTGCTGTCCCTTTCCGCTGAATTAAAACAGGCGAAAAAAAGCGTCAGCGAAGTGCAGTATCTGAAAGGTAAAAACATCGCGCTCATCTTCGAAAAAGACTCGACCCGTACACGATGCTCTTTCGAAGTTGCCGCTTACGATCAGGGTGCAAACGTCACTTATCTGGGCCCGAGCGGCAGTCAGATCGGCCATAAAGAGTCGATGCGCGACACTGCAAGGGTGCTGGGACGCATGTACGATGGTATTCAGTATCGCGGCTACGGTCAGGCGCTGGTGGAGACGCTGGCGGAACATGCGGGCGTGCCGGTGTGGAACGGTCTGACTACCGAGTTTCACCCGACCCAGTTGCTGGCTGACCTGCTGACCATGCAGGAGCACCTGCCGGGCAAAAAGCTCAGTGAGATGACGCTGGTTTATGTGGGCGATGCGCGCAACAACATGGGTAACACTATGCTGGAAGCGGCGGCACAGGTGGGTCTGGATCTGCGTCTGGTGGCACCGAAAAGCTGCTGGCCAGAGGACGAACTGGTGGCGCAGTGCCGTCACGCCGCGCAGCAGACCGGGGGTAAAATCACCCTTACCGAACATATTGCCGACGGTGTGAAAGGCGCTGACTTTATCTACACCGACGTCTGGGTGTCGATGGGCGAAGCCAAAGAAGTCTGGGCCGAGCGTATCGCCCTGCTGCGTGACTACCAGGTTAACCGTGCGATGCTCGATCTGACCGGCAATCCGCAGGTTAAATTCCTGCACTGCCTGCCCGCTTTCCACGATGATCAGACCACGCTGGGTCAGCAGATGGCCGAGCAGTACGATCTGCCCAACGGCATGGAAGTGAGCAACGAGGTGTTTGAGTCGCCGCACAGCATTGTGTTCGACCAGGCTGAGAATCGGATGCACACCATTAAAGCCGTGATGGTCGCCACGCTGGGCCAGCGCTGACCGATGGCGCTCGCCTTACCGTTAAGTAGCGTTAGTCAGATAAAGAAGCGCAAACGTTTTCCTCTTGCTGCTCTACCGCGAACGGGTATAATGCGGCCCAATTTGCCGGAGGAAATATGCTACAGCACAGCGGACAATTTGACGCTCTATCACGCCTGACCGCAGGCGGTGCTGCTGTTTCTTTCGGTCATCGACCCGATCATAAAAAAGCCCCTCATTGAGGGGTTTTTTTTTGTCCGCAATCCGGCCGCGCAGAGGAGAGAGCTATGCCTAACCCGCTATATCGCAAGCACATCATTTCAATCAACGACCTCAGTCGTGAAGAGCTGGAACTGGCACTGGACACCGCCGCCAGGCTGAAAGCCCATCCGCAGCCGGAACTGCTGAAGCACAAGGTTATTGCCAGTTGCTTCTTTGAAGCCTCGACCCGTACCCGCCTGTCGTTTGAGACCGCGATTCATCGCCTTGGCGCATCAGCGGTAGGCTTTGCTGACGGCAGTAATACCTCGCTGGGCAAGAAAGGCGAAACCCTGGCCGATACCATTTCCGTGATCAGCACCTACGTTGATGCGATTGTGATGCGTCATCCGCAGGAAGGCGCGGCGCGGCTGGCAACGGAGTTCTCTGGCGGCATTCCGATTCTCAACGCCGGTGACGGCGCGAACCAGCATCCGACCCAGACCCTGCTCGATCTCTTCACCATTCAGGAGACCCAGGGCCGTCTTGGTCAGCTGAATGTGGCGATGGTCGGTGACCTGAAATATGGCCGCACGGTGCACTCTCTGACGCAGGCGCTGGCGAAGTTTGATGGTAACCGCTTCTTCTTTATCGCGCCCGATGCGCTGGCAATGCCGGCTTATATCACTGACATGCTGGATGAGAAGAATATCGCCTGGTCACGTCACGACAGCTTTGAAGAAGTGATGCCGCAGCTTGATATTCTTTACATGACGCGGGTGCAGAAAGAGCGGCTCGATCCGTCAGAATATGCCAACGTAAAAGCGCAGTTTATTCTGCGCGCCACCGATCTCACTACGGCACGTGACAACATGAAAGTGCTGCATCCGCTGCCGCGCATCGATGAGATCACCACCGATGTCGACAAAACCCCTTACGCCTGGTATTTCCAGCAGGCGGGTAACGGCATCTATGCGCGCCAGGCTCTGCTGGCTCTGGTTTTAAACAGCGAACTCGCCCTGTAAGGAGATTTCCCATGACGCAAGACAACAAATTGCAGGTCGAAGCAATCAAACGCGGCACGGTCATCGACCACATTCCGGCGCAGATTGGCTTTAAACTGCTCTCCCTGTTCCGGCTGACCGAAACCGATCAGCGCATTACCATCGGTCTGAATCTGCCGTCGGGTGAGATGGGCCGCAAAGACCTGATTAAGATTGAAAATACGTTTCTCACTGACGATCAGGTCAATCAGCTGGCGGTCTATGCACCCCATGCCACGGTTAACCGCATCGACGATTATGAAGTGGTGGCGAAGATCGCCCCGACGCTGCCGGATCATGTTGAACGGGTGCTGACCTGCCCCAACAGCAACTGTATCAGCCGCAGCGAGCCGGTCTTCTCCAGCTTTACCGTGAAGCAGCGCGCCGACGATGTGCATCTGAAGTGCAAATATTGCGAGAAAGAGTTCGCCCGCCATGTGGTGCTCGGTCACTGGTAATCGCCCTGCCCGACCTTATAATGGGCAACAGTGGCGGCATCGCCGCCTGACGACGTAATCAAAGGAGCCATGATGTCACGTGAAATCAGTACTGAAAAAGCCCCTGCCGCTATCGGTCCCTATGTTCAGGGTGTCGATCTGGGCAGCATGATCATGACCTCCGGTCAGATTCCGGTTGATCCGGCGACCGGCCAGGTGGCAGATGACATTGCCGCACAGGCGCGTCAGTCACTGGAAAATGTGAAGGCGATTGTTGAAGCTGCGGGTCTGAAGGTTGGCGACATCGTGAAGACCACGGTGTTCGTAAAGGACCTGAATGATTTCGCCACGGTCAACGCGACCTATGAAGCGTTTTTCACCGAGCATGAAGCTCACTTCCCGGCGCGTTCCTGTGTCGAAGTGGCGCGTCTGCCAAAAGATGTGAAAATCGAAATCGAAGCGATTGCGATTCGTCGCTAAAGCGTAAGCCGCCGCTCTCCGGGGATACAGGAGAGCGGCGGTGAATCACTTAACGCTTAGCAGGTCGCCACAGCCACAACACGGCGATCGCCAGCGCAAACAGCACGCCAAAGCCGACGCCCGTCGCTACCGCAGGCGCGCCCGCCTTAATCGCCAGTGTATAGAGCCCCAGCATAATCAGCATGGCGCTGTTCTCACCCAGGTTCTGTACCGCAATGGCATTGCCTGAACCGACACTCTCTTTGCCCCGCGCCTGTAACAGCGCATTCAGCGGCACCACAAAGAAACCGCCCAGTGCACCAATCAGCATCAGCACTAAATAAGCATTCAGCAGAGAGTGCTGCAGCGCAAAGACCACCACCATGACACCAATCAGCACACCAGCCGGCATACAGCGACGCACGGTCTCCAGCGTCACCAGCTTCGCCGCCGCCGCTGCGCCAATCACAATGCCAATTGCCACCATGGCATTCAGCGTGGTTGGCGTGGTGTTGTCATTGATCCCCAGCGCCACCGGCACCCAGAGCACCAGCAGGAAACGCAGCGTAACGCCTGCGCCCCAGAACAGACTGGTGCCGAGCAGCGAGAAGCGGGTTTCTGCATCACGCCATAGCAGCGCGGCAGCACTGAAAAAGCTGCGTACCATCACGCCGAACTGCCAGCTCTGACCAGGCCGCGCCGCCTGCAGTTTCGGGATAAACAGGTTCGCGACCACAGCGATGCCGTAGGTCAGCGCACAGATGCCCAGCGCCGCCAGAATATGCCAGTCAGCCAGCATGCCGCCCGCCACCGAACCCAGCAGAATGGCGGCGATGGTCGATGCCTCCATCAGCCCGTTGGCTTTCACCAGCTTCTCGCCGTGGGTGATCTCACCGAGGATGCCATATTTGGCCGGCGAGTAAGCCGCTGCGCCCGCGCCTACCAGGGTATAGCCGATGAAAGGATTGAAGCCGAAGCAGATCACCAGCGCGCCCAGCAGCTTCAGGCTATTAGCGAGCATCATCACCCGCCCTTTCGCCATGCTGTCCGCCACCTGACCGACAAACGGCGCCAGCAGAATATAGGCCGCGACAAACAGCATCTGTAAGACCGGCTGGCTCCAGTCGGGATAGAACTGACTTTTCAGTACCGCCAGCGTGGCAAACAGTAGCGCGTTATCGCCAAACGCCGAAAAGAACTGGGCGATAATCACGGCAATCATGCTGCGCGACATCAGCGGCGCATTACGATCAAGGCTCATGCCTGCTCCTCTTCCGCCATTTTTTTCAGCGTGACGTAATCGGGTTTACCACTGCCCAGCTGCGGCAACTGCTTCATGACGCGGATATCACGCGGCAGTGCCAGCTCTGGCGCACCCAGCTCGCGGGCTGCTTTCTGCAGCCTGTCGCGCACCAGTTCAGCGTCCGTGGTGAACAGCACCAGTGCCTCGCCGCGCTGTCCATCCGGACGCAGCGACGCCGCATGTTGTTTCTCCGGCGACGCCTTCAGCGCGATCTGCTCGACGATCTCCAGCGACACCATCTCACCCGCGATCTTCGCAAAGCGTTTGGCACGTCCCTGAATCTGGCAGAAACCGCCTTCATCGAAGCTGACGATATCACCGGTGTCATACCAGCCCGCTTCAAGATTACCTTCGCCATCGTCGGCGGCCGGGGCTTCCAGCACGCCAGGATTTTCGACCCGCAGATAGCCCTTCATCACGTTTGGTCCACGCAGTTGCAGGCGTCCGCCCTGCTCAATGCCCGGCACTGACATCAGGCGTGAATCCATGCCCGGCAGAATGCGTCCCACAGTGTGTGTCTTCGCTGCCATCGGCACATTAATCGCCACAACCGGCGCGCACTCGGTGACGCCGTAGCCTTCGAGAATGCGAATGCCATACTTCTCGATATAGAGCTGACGGGTGTTCTCCTGCAGCTTCTCCGCACCCGCAACGACATAGCGCAGACGGGCAAAATCATAGGGCGCGGCAAAGCGCGCGTAGTTACCCAGGAAGGTTGAGGTGCCGAACAGCACGGTGCAGTTACGGTCATAAACCAGCTCCGGCACGATGCGATAGTGCAGAGGGCTGGGATAGAGGAAGACCTGAGCACCGGTCATCAGCGGCGTAAACAGCCCGACGGTCAGACCAAACGCATGGAACAGCGGCAGCGCCGACATAAAGCGGTCGCGCGGCGTGAAGTCGGCGATGGTGCGGATCTGCTCGACGTTCGCCAGCAGACTTTTATGGGAATGCACCACGCCTTTAGGGTTGCCTTCAGAGCCGGAGGTAAACAGCACCATCGCGGCATCTTCCGGCTGTTGAGGTAACTGGGCGCGATGCGGCATCAGCAGATGGGCAAGGATCCACAGCTTGTCTTTGCCCGTGACGGTATCTTTCAGATCTTCCAGGTAGATCCACTGCACATCGTCCAGCCCCTGCGGCAGATGCCACAGATTGCCTTTGTCCAGGAACTGCCGCGACGTGAAGACGGTTTTAATCTGCGCCGCGGTCAGTGCTGCACGCATGCCGTTAACGCCCGCGCTATAGTTGAGCATGGCCGGAACGCGCCCGCGCAGTGTGGCACCGAAAATCGCCGCCGCCGTCACGGTGGTATTAGGCAGCAGGAGCCCCACCACTTCACGCGGCTGGCTGTAACGCTCCAGAATACGGCCTACGCCCAGCGACTTCTTCAGCAGGCCGTTATAGCTGTCGGGTTTGAAATTCACATCTTCGATGCAGCGCTTAAACGCGCCGTAACGCGTCCGCGCCGCCAGAAACGCCTCAAACAGGGTTTCACGCGGACGCACTGCCATGCGCGCTTCCATCATCACATGATGCAGATGCTCACCGGCCAGCACGCGGCGATCGCGCGCCCGTTTCGCCTCTGGCATCGGAATGCGGGTGGCGGGCAGAACGGTGAGAGTGATGCGCGGGAACAGGCGACGTTTAAACACGCCCGCCAGACGACCAAACGGCGTGTATTCAGCGCCTTCAATGCGCATTGGCACGACGTTAGCGCCGGAACGCGCCGCGACAAAGCCTGCCCCGCTGTAGATTTTCATCAGCGAGCCGGTAACAGTAATTCGTCCTTCCGGGAAGATGACCACCGGACGGCCCGTATCAATCAGCCGAACCAGCTGCTTCAGCGCCATGGGCCGGGTGGGATCCAGCGGCACAAAGTCGATAAAGGGTTTAACCAGACGCATAAACCAGCTTTCGCTGATGGTCGAGTAGACGGCAAACACCGGTTTAACAGGCAAAAATAGCGCCAGCAACATGCCGTCCAGAAACGACATATGGTTCGGTGTGATCAATACCTTCTGCTTATGCAGTTCGGCGACGTCGCCCCGCAGTTCGACCCGCCATAACAGGCGAAATATCAGGCGTAAAAATGTGAAAGCCATGCCAGCTCCTTAGCATCGTGAAAAATAGCCCTCACGATGCAGGATTTGACGCGGTTCGACAACCGAATTATCGGCAATCTGATACTGCTTCAGGGGGCCTGCCAGCCACCGCCCAGCGCGGCAATCAGCGCGACGCTGCTGACCCACTGCGTGGTCGCAAGCGTCAGCAAACTCTGCTGTGCGCTCAGGCTGCTGTTCTCAGTGGTCGCCACATCCAGGTAGTCAATCATGCCCGCCTCATACTGCAGGCGTGTCACCCGCGCCGAAGTCTGGGCCGCGTCGGTGGCGCGCTGCTGCGCGGCGATTTCGCCCTGCAGCGTGTTCAACTCCACCAGCTTATCTTCCACCTCCTGCATCGCGGTCAGCACCGTCTGACGATAGGTGGCCACGCTGGCATCCCAGCTTGCCCGCGCCTGATCGACCTTCGCCGAGGTCGCACCCGCGTCGAGCAATGTACCGCTTAGCGCCGGTCCCAGTGACCAGACGCGGTCCGGCAGCGAGAAGAGCGAATGCAGCACGGAGGCGCTGACACCACCACTCGCGCTCAGAGTCAGGTCAGGATAGTAACCGGCTACCGCCACACCGATGGCGGCATTGGCGGCGGCCATATTACGTTCGGCGTACGCGATATCGGGACGGCGCTGTAACAGCTCGCCCGGCAGGGCTGCCGGAATCGCGGGTAATGTGGCCGTCAGTGGCGCAGCGGGCAGACTGAAGTCGGCCGGAGCTTTGCCGATCAGCAGTGCAATGGCGTGCTCCATCTGCGCACGCTGCCACTGATAATCCTGCGCCGAGGCGCTGGCGCTCTCCCGTTGCAGCTGCGCCTGGGCCAGCGTGGCACGCGACGCGGTGCCCGCCTGATACTGGCTGGTGATCACGTTCAGATAGTGCTGATAAGCATCAACGCTCTGCTGATAGAGCGCGATTTTCTGATCCATGATGCGCAGCTGGAAATAGTCCTGCGCCAGCTCAGACTGGGCACTCAGCGTGATGTTGGCCAGTTCTGCCGCGCTGGCCGAAGCACTGGCGCGGTTCTCCTCCAGCGTGCGCCGCAGTTTACCCCACAGATCCAGCTCCCAGCTGGCACTCAATTCCGCCTGATGGCTGCTGCTGGTGGTGCGAACGCTGCTGTTGGTGGCATGGCTGCCGCTGCGCGTTACGCTGCCGTCATAGTCCAGCGAGGGAAACAGCGCTGCACGTGACTCAGCCGCCAGAGCCTGCGCCTGCCGGTACTGCGCGGCATAGGTTGCTACGTTCTGATTTGACACGCTGACCTGGCTCAACAGCCCGCTCAGCGTGGCGTCATGGTAAACCGTCCACCACTCGCCTTTGCTTTGCGCATCCAGCGGTGTCGCCGGCTGCCAGCCTCGGGCCTCTTTATAGTGAACCGGCATCGCTACAGACGGGCGCTGATAGTCAGGACCCACGCTACAGCCGCACAGCAGCATCACAACAAACGGGATGAGAGGTTTCATGGATCAGGATTCCGCAGGGCGCAAACGACGCCATTGACGTTGAGTGGCACGGCCCAGACGATCGAGCCAAAGATAAACAACCGGCGTGGTGAACAGTGTCAGCAGCTGGCTAAGCGCCAGCCCACCTGCAATCGCTATCCCCAGCGGACTGCGCAGGTCGGCATCACCGCCGCTGCCCAGCGCCAGCGGCAAGGCGCCAAAAAAGGCGGCCAGTGTGGTCATCATGATTGGCCGGAAGCGCATCAGGCACGCCTGGGTGATCGCCTGCTGCGGCGACATGCCCAACCGCCGCTCCGCATCAATGGCGAAATCAATCATCATGATGGCGTTCTTTTTCACGATGCCGATCAACAGGATGATGCCAATCAGCGCGATCACCGTGAGCTGCGTGTTGGTCAGCAGCAGCAGTAGCATCGCTCCGACGCCCGCTGACGGCAGCGTCGAGAGAATGGTCAGCGGATGGATATAGCTCTCATAGAGCACGCCGAGCACGATGTAGACCGCCGCCAGCGCCGCCAGAATCAGCCACGGCATGGTGCCGGTCAGCTGTGAAAAGGCCGCGGCGGTACCGGCAAAACCGGCATGAATGGTCGAGGGCAGGCCCAGCTTCGCCATCGCCTGTTTAATCAGTAACTGCGCCTGCTCCAGCGAAACGCCATCATTGAGGTTAAATGCCACCGTGCTGGTGGCAGACTGGCCCTGATGCGCCACCGACAGCGGCGCGTTGCCACCGCTGAAGCGGACAAAGGCGGAGAGCGGCACGCGATCACCGCTGTCGTTAATCACATAGAGTTGCTGTAGCGTCGCCGGATTCGCGGTGTCGCTGTCCTGCAGCGACATCACCACGTGATACTGATTCAGAGTGTGATAGAGCGTGGCGATCTGCCGCTGGCTGAAGGCATTATTCAGCAGTGTATCCAGCATTTTCACGTTGACGCCCAGTCGGGTGGCGCGGTCGCGGTCAATCGTCAGCTCCACCTCCTGACCGCCCGTCTGCGAGTCGGAATCTACGCTGTTAAGCTGGGGAATGGCTGCCAGCGCCGCCTGCACTTTCGGCGTCCAGACCCGCAGCAGCGCAAGATCGTCCGCCTGCAGGCTGTATTGATACGTCGCGTTAGCGCTACGTCCGCCAATGTGCAGATCCTGCGCCGCCATCAGGAACATCTGCGCCCCGGCGATATGGCTGGTTTTGCGCGTCAGTCGGTTAGCCACTTCAGTAGCCGTGGCATCGCGCTGGCTAAAATCCTTGAGCCGCACAAAGAAGTTGGCGCTGTTGCGGGAGCCAAACATCCCGCTGCCCATAGACGACATCACACTCTCGACCGCCGGATCTTTCTGAATGATCTTTGTAAACATCAGCATTTTCGGCTTCATCGCCTGGAATGAGATGTTCTGATCGGCACGCAGCGCGCCCATCAGCAGCCCGGTGTCCTGATTGGGGAAAAAGCCCTTTTGCACCACGGTAAAGAGAAAAACGTTCAGCAGCACGGTCAGCAGCAGGCTGAGCAGCGTCAGCTTCTGATGGCGCATCACCCAGGCCAGCCCGCGTCCGTAGGCAGCCAGCAGGCGGTTCAGCTGATTTTCAATAAACTGATAAAGCGGATGTGGTCGCTGGCTGACGGGCGGTTTGGGATTCAGCAGGCGTGCGCAGAGCATCGGTGTCAGGCTGAGTGAGACGAACAGCGAGATCAGCAGCGACACGGTGAGCGTTACGGCGAATTCGCGGAACAGCCGTCCAACAATGCTGCCCATCAGCAGGATCGGGATAAACACCGCAATCAGCGACACGGTCATCGACAGCACGGTGAAGCTCACCTCCTGCGCCCCGCGCAGCGCCGCCCGCAGCGGACTCAGCCCACGCTCAATATGGCGAGTGATATTCTCCAGCACCACAATCGCATCATCCACCACGAAGCCAGTGGAGACGATCAGCGCCATCAGCGACAGGTTATCCAGGCTGTAACCCAGCAGGTACATCACCGCGCAGGTGCCGATCAGCGACACCGGCAGCGCCAGCGCCGGAATGATCACCGCCTGCAGATTGCGCAGGAAAATAAACACCACCGCAATCACCAGCAGCACCGCGATCAGCAGCGTCTCTTCGGTGTCATACAGTGAGGCGCGCACGCCGGGCGAACGGTCAACCACCACTTTCAGCTGGCTGTCAGCGGGCAGACTTTTTTCCAGCAGCGGCAATTGCGCTTTGATCGCGTCGATGGTTTCGAGCATGTTCGCGCCCGCCTGACGTTTAATGCCGATCATCACCGCAGGCGTGGCATTGAGGAATCCCGCCTGATAACGATCTTCCACCGAGTCATAGACTGTGGCGACGTCGCGCAGCCGCACCGCCTTGCCCTGCTGCCAGGTGATGATCAGATCGCGGTAGCTGGCGGCCTTCTCCAGCTGGCCGTTGCTGTCCACCAGCCACGACTGGTCACTGCTCTGCAAAATTCCTTTGGGCAGATTGGTGGTGCTGTTGGCGACAGCGGCGCGCACCGTCTCCAGCGAGATGCCGTAATGCGTCAGCTTCAGCGGCTGCAGATCGATGCGCACCGCGGGTAAGGCGCTGCCCATCAGCGAGACTTCGCCGACGCCCTGCACCTGCCCCATCACCTGTTCGATTTTGCTCTCTGCCAGGTCATAAAGCTCACCGGGCGAGCGGGTGGCGGAGGTCAGCGCCAGCATGACAATTGGCGCATCTGACGGGTTGGCTTTGCGATAAGTGGGCAGCGAGGCCATCGCGCTCGGCAGCAGGCTGCGCGCCGCGTTGATCGCCGCCTGTACGTCGCGTGCCGCGCCATTGATATCGCGGTCCAGATCAAACTGCAGGATGACCGTGCTGGAGCCCTGCGAACTGCTGGAGGTCATCTCACTAATACCGGCAATCTGCCCCAGCGAACGCTCCAGCGGCGTCGCGACGGTGGCGGCCATCGTTTCCGGGCTGGCCCCCGCCAGGCTGGCGCTGACCATGATGGTCGGGAAATCGACCTGCGGCAGCGGTGCCACCGGCAGCAGCCGGTAGCCCAGCGCGCCGAGCAACAGTATCGCCAGCGTCAGCAACAGCGTCGCCACCGGACGAAAGATAAACAGCCGGGTCAGATTCATTGTCCACTCCGCGCCTGCTGCTGACGGCGTTTCACCCAGGCGTTGCCGCGCTGCGCCAGCCCATCAAACAGCAGGTAGATCACCGGCGTGGAAAAGAGCGTCAGCACCTGACTGACAATCAGCCCGCCGACAATCACCAGCCCCAGCGGCTGCCGCAGCTCTGCGCCCGAGCCGGAAGCCAGCATCAGCGGTAACGCGCCGAGCAACGCCGCCATGGTCGTCATCAGGATCGGGCGGAAGCGCAGCAGACAGGCCTGATGAATCGCGTCACGCGGGCTGAGATGCTGCTTATGTTCTGCCTCCAGCGCGAAGTCGATCATCATGATGGCGTTCTTTTTCACGATGCCGATGAGCAGGATGACCCCAATCAGCGCAATCAGGCTGAACTCCGTGCCTGCCAGCAACAGCGTCAGCAGCGCGCCCACCGCCGCCGACGGCAGCGTTGAGAGAATGGTGACCGGATGGATAAAGCTCTCGTAGAGGATGCCGAGTACCACATACATAGTGATCAGCGCCGCCAGAATCAGCCACAGCGTGTTGCTGGTGGCACTCTGGAACACCGAGGTTTCGCCCTGGTAACGCAGCGTGGTGCTCTCTGGCAGGTGCAACTGCTGCCGCACGTCGGCGATCGCCCGCTGCCCATCCTCCAGCGAGTAGCCCGGATTAAGGTTGAAGGAGATCATCACCGCCGGAAACTGATTCAGCCGCATGTGCATCAGCGAGCCGGTGCGCTGATGAATAGTGGCGATAGCGGTAAGTTTCACCATGCCGCTGCTGGCCGTGTCGCTATCAGAAGCTGAGCTGGACGTCGACGTTGATGAAGACGTTGATGTTGATGACGAAGCCGTGGATGAAGCCGTGCTGGTGGTTGATGACGAGCTGCTGCCGGAAGAGGGCTGCAGATAAACATCATCAAACGACGCCGGACCCTGCTGGTAAGCCGGAGCGACTTCCAGCACCACCCGATACTGATTCGACTGGGTGAAAATAGTCGAGACCAGACGCTGACCAAAAGCGTTATAGAGCGCGGTGTCCACGTCCGACGCAGTAATGCCAAAGCGCGCCGCTTTATCGCGGTTCAGCTCAACGTATGAGACGCGCCCCTGATCCTGCAGGTTACTTACCACGCCATTAAATTCGGGCCGCTGCTGCAACGCCGCCACCATTTTTGACGACCCGCTGACCAGATTCTCACTGTCGGCGTCGTCCAGGGTGAACTGATACTGACTCGGCGAGACCTGGTCGTTGACGGTGAGATCCTGCGCCGGTTGCAGATAGAGCCGGATGCCCGGCACATCGGCGGTCGCCTGTTGCAGTTGTTTAATCACCTCATCCGCTTTCACATCACGCGAGCCAAATGGCTTAAGGTTGATCTGTAACCGTCCGCTGTTGAGGCTGGTGTTGGTGCCGTCGATGCCAATCGTCGATGAGACGCTTTCCACCGCCGGGTTTTTCAGAATCAGAGCCGACAATGCCTGCTGCCGCGTGGCCATCGCTTTAAATGAGACATCCTGTGAGGCGACAGTAATGCCCTGAATCAGCCCGGTATCCTGGGTCGGAAAGAAGCCCTTCGGCACCATCATATAGAGCAGCGCGGTCAGCCCGAAGGTCGCCAGCGCCACCAGCAGCGTCAGTTTCTGATGGTTAAGTACCACGGTCAGCAGCCGGTCATAGCCGCGCACCAGCGCATCGAAAAGTTCGCCGCCCTTGCGGGAAAAAGTTGACTGCTGTTCGGGCGGAATGTGGCGCAGCAGATACGCACACAGCATTGGCGTCAGAGTCAGCGACACCAGCATCGACACCAGAATCGCCACCGCCAGCGTGATCGCGAACTCCCGAAACAGTCGCCCGACCACATCACCCATAAACAGCAGCGGGATCAGTACGGCAATCAGTGAAAAGGTGAGCGAGATGATGGTGAAGCCAATCTGCTGTGAGCCCTTCAGCGCAGCCTCCATCGGCGACTCGCCCTGCTCCAGCCGCCGGGAAATGTTCTCGACCACCACGATGGCGTCATCAATAACAAAACCGGTGGCGATAGTCAGCGCCATCAGCGACAGGTTATTCAGGCTGAAGCCTGCCAGATACATCACACCAAAGGTGCCGATCAGCGACAGCGGCACCGCCACGCTGGGGATCAGCGTAGCGGCCACGTTGCGCAGGAACAGGAAGGTCACCATCACCACCAGCGCAATCGACAGCATCAGCTCAAACTGCACATCACTGATCGAGGCGCGGATGGTCTGAGTGCGGTCGGAGAGAATCGTCATCTTCACCCCGTCCGGCAGCGCCGCCTGCAGCGCGGGGAGCTGCGCCTTGATGTTGTCCACCACCTGAATTACGTTTGCGCCCGGCTGGCGCTGCACGCTAATCACAATCGCCGGCTGGTTGTTGGCCCACGCTGACTGGAAGTTGTTCTCCGGGCCCTGTTCAATATGGGCGATATCTTTCAGGCGCAGCGCCGCGCCATTTTCATAGGTGAGAATCAGGTTGCCGTACGCGTCGGCGGTGCGCAGCTGGTCGTTGGCATCGATGGTGACCGAATGATATTTCCCGTCAAAGCCGCCTTTGGAGCCATTAACGTTGCTGTTGCCAATCAGCGTATTCACCGCCTCCAGCGTCAGATGATGCGCCGCCAGCGCCTGAGGATTCATCTGCACCCGAATCGCGGGCTGATGTCCGCCCGCCAGCGTCACCATCCCGACACCGGAGATCTGCGACAGCTTCAGTGCTACCCGGGTATTGACCAGATCCTGCACCTCGGTCAGCGGCAGCGTGTTAGAGCTCGCCGCCAGCGTCACCACTGCACTGTCCGCCGGGTTAACCTTTTTATAGGTCGGCGGATTGGGCAGATTGTCGGGCAGCAGGTTATTCGCCGCATTGATCGCTGCCTGCACCTCCTGCTCGGCGACATCCAGCGAGAGATCGAGGCTGAACTTCAGGGTAATGATCGACGCGCCGCTGGCGCTGGTGGAGCTCATCTGGCTCAGCCCGGCCATCTGCCCTAACTGGCGCTCCAGCGGCGACGTGACTGACGACGCCATGACATCCGGACTGGCGCCCGGATAGAGCGTGGTGACCTGAATGGTCGGATAGTCGACCTGCGGCAGCGCCGAGGTCGACAGAAATTTATAGGCAAAAATACCGGAGATCAGCACGCCGACCATCAGCAGAATGGTGGCGACCGGACGCAGGATAAACAGGCGAGACGGGTTCATTTCGACACGGCACCGGCAGCAGGTGTCTCATCGGCCAGCGTGACTTTGCTGCCGCTGGTGAGGCGATCGATCCCTTCCGTCACCAGCCGATCGCCTGGCGAAACGCCGCTGAGGATCGCCTGCTGATCGTCGCCGAACGTGGGGCCGGTGGTGACCGCTTTGCGCGTGACGGTGTGATCCTGATTGATCACAAAGACAAAGCTGCCGTCGCTGCTGAGCTGCAGCGCCTGCGCCGGGATCACCGTCGCGCCTTTCAGCACCCGGAGCTGCAGCCGCAGATTGACAAACTGGTTAGCAAACAGCGACTCATCCTGGTTGGCGAACACCGCCTTCAGCGCCACGGTACCGGTGGCGGTGTCGATCTGGTTGCTGATGAACTTTACTTCGCCGCTGGCGAGCTGATGCTGGTTGTCCTGATCAAACAGCGTGGCGGGCAGGCTCTGGCCCTGATGCAGCACGCTGACCAGCGCCGGGATATCACTTTGCGGCACGCTAAAAGTCACGGCGGCGGGCTGCATCTGGGTGATCGTCACCAGGCCCGTGCTGCTGGCGCTCTGAACCATGTTGCCGGGGTCGATCTGACGCAAACCGACGCGCCCGCTGATCGGGGCGGTGATGCGGGCATATTCAATGCTCAGCTTCGCACTGGCGATCTGCGCCTGATCGGCGGCGACCGCACCGCGATACTGCCCGACGGTGGCAATCTGGCTGTCCAGATCCTGACGCGCCAGCGCGTCCTGTGCCGCCAGTTTGCGGTAGCGCGCCAGCGTCAGTTCGGCGCTGTTCAGCAGCGCCTGATTTTCGCTGAGTTCGCCCTGATACTGGTTCAGCGTCGCCTGATAGCTGCGCGGATCGATCTGCGCCAGCAACTGCCCGGCACTGACCTTCTGCCCTTCGGTAAAGAAAACCTGCTCCAGCTGGCCGTCAACGCGGCTGGTCACCGTCACGCTGGCGTTGGGGATCACCGTGCCGAGCGCATTGAGCCACACCGGCACATCCGCCGTGCTGGCCATACCGCTGTGAACCAGCGTCGCCCCGCCGCCCATCATGCCATGTGCGCCATGCCTGCCCGGCGGCATCCCCTCACCCGGCCCATGACCCGCCGTCAGCAGACGCCAGATAACGCCCGCGACAATCGCAACCACCAGCAACAGGAGCAGCCATTTGAGCCCAAAAGTACGCCCGGGGCGAGAAAGGTGAGTCATCGTCAAACTCTTCAGGTAAGCAGAAAAAGAAATCCCGGAACATACGGAATGCGGCAGTGTGAACCGGCTGAGGCGAGCAAAAAAACGCCAGGATTCACGGCGGCCATTATCGGTGAAAGCCGACGCGCCTTTCTATTGGCAAACTGTCAGGGTTTCGTTAAGAACGATGATGATTTAACGGCGGTTATACAGCGGGGAAGAGAGCGTCCGGCGAGCAGGCAAAAAAAACCCACGCATCTGCGTGGGTTGGTGTAATAACAGGAATCTCACTGCCGAAGCGGTGTTGTTTTCACACCCATCAATACCTCTGGGACTGCTATCCTCGCACTGATTGACCGCGCGGGGACAGCGAGAAAACGCAACCGAATTCGGGGAAGTGCAACGAGGTGTGAATATCTTTCACGTCTCGCTTACACTCTGATTCCACTAAGATTTATCCGAAGTATTGGTCGCCGGTTTCGTGTAAATGGCATCTGGCGCAATGTTCATGTGTTTCAGCACCGGCCCCATAATATTACCGAACACCGGTGCGGCAACCGAGCCACCGAAGTGATCGCCTGCCGTTGGATGGTTGATCATCACCACCAGCGCCACTTCAGGATGGCTGGCTGGCGCAATACCGGCGGTGTAGTTGACGTAGCCGCCATCATACTTGCCGCTGGTGCCCATTTTTTCCGCCGTACCGGTTTTGGTCGCCAGACGATATCCCGGCACCGCGGCTTTCAGCCCGGTTCCGCCCGGCAGGACGTCACTCTCCAGCATATGCACCACCTCTTTTACCGTTTCCGGGTTGGCAACCTGCCGCCCCATGACCGGTGGCGTAACGCGGGTGATCGACAGCGGACGGTAAACGCCATAAGAGCCGAGCGTGGCGTATTCACGGGCAATCTGCAGCGGCGTGACACGCAGGCCGTAGCCAAAGGAGAAAGTGGCTCGCTCGATATCGGCCCAGCGGGCGCGGTGCAGCGGGAAGTAGCCGACGCTTTCGCCGGTCAGCCCTAATCCGGTGGGTTTACCCAGGCCAAACGCCTGATAGGTATTCACCAGCGCTTCCGCAGGCATCGCCAGCGCGAGGTGTGATACGCCAATGTCACTCGATTTTTGCAGAATGCCCGTCATGGTCAGGCGCGGCCAGTGACCGACGTCGCGGATCAGGTGGCCGTTCACGCTATAAGGCGTGGTATCGATGACGGAATCCGGGCGCACCAGGTGGCGCTCCAGCGCCTCCATGACCACTAACGGCTTAACAGTCGATCCCGGCTCATAACTGTCATTGATGGCCGAGTTACGCATCTGCGCCGGAGTCGCCCCTTCGTAGTTATTAGGGTTGAACGACGGATAGGAGGCCATCGCCAGAATCTCGCCGGTGTCAATTTTCACCAGCACGGCGGCGCCTGAATCCGCCTTGTTGATCAGCACGCCGTCACGCAGTTTGCTGTAAAGCGTGTACTGGTCATATTTGTCGATGCTGAGCTGCACCGTTGGCGGCTGAGTCGGCGGCTGATAGTTGATCATGGCGATGATATTGCCCGCCGCATCCTGACGATAGACCTCTTTGCCAGGCTCGCCCTGCAACACTTTATCAAAGCCTTTTTCCAGGCCATTAAGACCCACGTTATCCGCTCCCACAATGCCGAGCAGCGGCGCAGAGGCCTCGCTCATCGGATAGAAACGGCTGTCGTCGTAGACTTCGCTGATGCCTTTCAGCTTCAGTTCTTTAATATCTTTCGCGATGCCCAGTTCAACTTTACGGCCCAGATAGAGGAAGCGACGTTTCGGGTTAGCAGTGATCTGCGCCGCCAGCTCTTCAGGACGGGTGTTAAGCGCCGCCGCAAGATAGGCCCATTTAGCGCTGGTGAAATCGGGGTTACTCTCAAGCACTCGCTGCGGATCGGCAATGACATCGCGCGATGGCACGCTAAGCGCCAGCGCTTCACCGTTACGATCCAGCAGGGTACCGCGGCTGGTCGGCAGCGTGACGGTACGTAGCGATCGCTGATCGGCTTCGTGCTCCAGCATCGGCTGATTCAGGAACTGCAGGTCCGCGACGCGCGCCAGCAGCACCACCAGACAGGTCGTGACACCCAGGCAGATCAGCCGAAAACGAAAAGGGTTAAATGGCGCTTTTATCTGGTCTTTTCCCAGTAGTTTTTTAATCCGGGGCATGGCATTCCGCTGCGCAAAATAAGAGAAAGAGGCTGGTGCCAGCAGTTATAAAGAAAGCGCTGGCTGTATAACAGGAAAACTGTGTATCAGTTCGTTATCGGCCGCAGATTTTGGGCAAAAAAAACCTGCGCATCTGCGCAGGTTGGTGTAATCAAGAAAATCTATTGATGTTCACCCATCAATACCTCTGGGACCCTGAATGTAGCAAGAGGGATTAATCGGCTGCTATCTCTCAAACGCAACAGTTACCCGCAAAATGTAACCAGCCATGAGATCCTTACGCTATTGTGCAATCCTGATGTTTTTTGATTTCCACCAGGCAACTCATGGCGTTTGGTCCCTGCGTCAGCGACGAGGTTCCGATATCGAGCGTCAGCACATTGGGGTTACCCGCGCGATCGTGCGGCTGCCACGCCTTGCCAAAACCAGGATCAAACCAGGCACCGGTAGAGATAATGACCACGCCCTGCGTCACGCCCTCGGTGATCCGCACGCCCGCCAGCATCACGCCGCGTGCGTTGCTCACCTCAATCTCGTCGCCCTCCACCAGACCGCGCGCTGCTGCATCCTGTGGATGCATGTAGAGCGTTTCGTGTCCGGCAGTTTTATTGCCCTGCACCGTTTCGGTGGCATCCAGCTGGCTGTGTAACCGGTCCGAAGGCTGAATTGAGATCATGTGCAGCGGATAGTCGTGGCTGACCGGCGAGCCGAGCCACTCCTGCGGTTCACGCCACTCCGGATGACCGGCAAAATCGTCAAGCTGGTAGTCCGCAATGGTCTGGCTGAAAAGCTCGATTTTGCCGCTGGCGGTTTTAATCGGGTTCGCCTGCGCATCGGCGCGGAACGCCTCCATAAACTGATAGGGCTTGCCGCCTTCCGGAATTTCCACAAAGCCGCGCTGCCAGAACGCATCAAATTCGGGGAAATCGATGCCTTTGCGCTGATGCGCGGTCGCACACTGCTGATAAAGATGGGCGATCCACTGCATCTCATTGCGCCCTTCGGTGAAGGTGTCGCGATAGCCGAGGCGCTCGGCCAGGTCCGCAAAAATATCGAAGTCGTTGCGCGCCTGGTGCTGCGGTTTGATCGCCTGATGCATCGCCAGCACAAAGCGATCGCGTGAGGAGCCACCGATATCATTGCGCTCCAGCGTGGTGGTGGCAGGCAGCACGATATCCGCCATCTGCGCAGCAGGCGTCCAGACGATATCCTGCACGACCACCGTATCGGGCCGTTGCCAGCCTTCCACCAGCCGGTTCAGCTGCTGGTGATGATGGAACGGATTGCCGCCCGCCCAGTGCACCATGTGAATGTCAGGATAGTGCAGCGTTTCGCCCTGGAAGCGGTACGGCTGGCCGGGATTGAGCAGCATGTCGCTGATGCGCGCCACCGGAATCGACAGCCCGGACGGATTGGGGCCGGTGCTCATCATCGGGGCTGGCCCCTCCTGACGCGGGTTGCCAACGCTGTTCATTGAACCGTGACCAAAGGAGAAACCTGCGCCCGGCAGGCCTGGCTGGCCGAGCATCGACGACAGCGCAATCATCATCCAGTAAGGCTGTTCGCCGCGATGGGCGCGCTGAACGGAATAGGAGCAGGTCATAAAGCTGCGCTTGCCGGTCAGCTGCTGCGCCAGCTGCACAATTCTATCCGCTGGAATGCCGGTGATACGACTGGCCCAGCCAGCGGTTTTCGCCACGCCGTCGGTTTCACCCAGCAGATAGGCTCGCAACTGCGGCCAGCCGGTGCAGTGGCTGGCGAGAAACGCTTCGTCAACCGCGCCGCGCTGGGTGATTTCATAGCCCAGCGCCAGCATCAGCGCCACGTCGGTATTGGGGCGAATCGGGATCCACTCGGCGTTAACGAATTCCGGGCAGTCATCGCGCATCGGGCTGATGTTGATTACCGGCGTCCCTTTGGCCGCCAGCTGCATCAGCGCCGGTTTCAGGCTGTGCTGCCCTGCGCCACCCGAGGCAACCTGGGCGTTTTTCAGCGCCAGCCCACCAAAAGCGACAAAAATTTCGGCGTGTTCCACCACCTGCGGCCATTCGGTGACGCGCCCGGTCAGCGGCATATACGTGCCGATTACATAGGGCAGGAAGAACTGCGCGGCACCCCAGCTGTAGTTGCCCTGCTGATCGACGCCACCGCCACCCTGAAAGTAGAAACGACGAACCAGGGTGCGGGCGTGATTAACGCGTCCAGCCGATGACCAGCCGTAGGAGCCGTTGAAAATGCCCGATGCACCGTAACGCTCGCGCACGCGGCGATTCTCCTCCGCCACCAGGTCCAGCGCGGTTTCCCAGTCGACGGCGACAAAATCTTCCCGGCCACGCAGCGTGCGATCGCTCTTTTCGCGTGACTTTAGCCACGACCGACGCACCATCGGCTGGCGAATGCGTTTGTCGGAGTAGACCAGTTCAGGAATGGTGTGGATCATCGGTGACGGATCGGCATCGGCGAAGAAGGGTTCGCAGCCAATCAGGCGATCGTTTTCAGTGACGGCGGTAAAGGCGCCCCAGTGAGCCAGATGTGGCACTTTGGTTTTCATCGTTGTTTTTCACGGTAGCCAGGTGGGAGATTGAGCATAACACGGGGCGGCGGCTGAGCAGAAGATGTGCCTGAGTGCCCGATTTCGCCCCTTTTTGCGACGACGCTGACATTCTGTCGGGTTGATGTGTCCGCCCTTTTCCGTAACACTGATGTGATGTGTAAACGTTTTCCCCAAAGCAGGTCAACGCATGGCTACCATAAAGGATGTTGCGCGACTGGCGGGCGTTTCTGTCGCCACAGTCTCACGTGTAATCAATAATTCTCCCAAAGCCAGCGACAGCTCCCGACAGGCCGTAGGCCAGGCGATGGAGCAGCTTCAGTATCACCCGAATGCCAACGCACGCGCGCTGGCGCAACAATCGACCGAAACGCTCGGCCTGATTGTCGGTGACGTCTCCGATCCCTTTTTTGGCGCGATGGTTAAAGCCGTGGATGAGGTGGCAGGCGATACCGGTAACTTTTTGCTGATTGGTAACGGTTACCATAATGAGCAAAAAGAGCGGCAGGCGATTGAACAGCTGATGCGTCATCGCTGCGCGGCGCTGGTGGTTCACGCCAAGAAAATTCCCGACGCAGAGCTGGAAGTGCTGATGAAGCAGGTGCCCGGTATGGTGCTGCTGAACCGGCTGATAAAAGGCTTTGAAAAGCGCTGTATTGCGCTTGACGATCGCTACGGTGCCTGGCTTGCCACCCGTCATCTGATCCAGCTCGGCCATCAGAATATCGCCTTTATCTGTTCGACCCACACCATCTCTGATGCCGAAGATCGCCTGCAGGGTTACTACGATGCGCTGAAAGAGCACGGCCTGCCGTGCAGCGACCGGCTGGTCACCTGGGGCGAACCGGATGAAGTCGGCGGTGAGCAGGCGATGACGGAACTGCTGGGGCGCGGCAGGAACTTTACCGCTGTCGCCTGTTACAACGACTCCATGGCGGCAGGTGCACTGGCAGTGCTGAGCGATAACGGTGTTCGCGTGCCGGAAGAGATGTCACTGATCGGCTTTGATGATGTGCTGGTGTCGCGCTATGTGCGACCGCGCCTCACCACCGTCCGCTATCCGATTGTCACCATGGCGCAGCAGGCAGCCCAGCTTGCGCTGGCACTGGCTAACGATCTGCCGCTGCCAGAAGTCACCCACATGTTCAGCCCGACGCTGGTGCGTCGCCATTCAGTCAGCGGCCCGGCCTGATGCCACGGTGGCCGGTTCCGCACCGGCCACCGCATTTACTGAAAGGCGCGCAACAGCGTCTCCAGCGGCCTGACCAGCGCAATCACCGTTTCATCCTGCACCTGCGCAGCGGCATCGAGTGTCGCATGCATCTCCGCCACTTCGCTGGCACCAAACGCCTGATTGCGGACGTAAGCATTCACCAGCGCGAGGCCCATGGTGCTCAGCACCTCAATCTGCTGCACGCTGTGTGCCAGCGGCTTCAGCGTCGCGCTACCGTTGATGATCGGCATTACCGCAGTCGTGTTGGCCTGCCAGCGCTGCAGCGGCGCACGAACTGCGGAGGCAGCGGCCGGGTTATTACGGTTGGCGATTAACACGGCGACATGCTGCGCCAGCTGGCGCACCGCCTCACTCTCGGCAGGCAGCACATCCGCCAGCCGGTTTAACGGCTCGTGATAGTCGTAATGGCCCGCCTGAAACTTCAGATGCTGGCGGGTGTAGTACTGCGCCGGTTCCAGCACCTCAGCCAGTATTTGCAGTGGGGCAATATCGTGCCCGTTGGACAGCCGCATCATTTGCTGCTCCGTCTGGGCTTGCTGCAGCGTTCCCACCGATACAGTGCTCCAGCGATCCATCGCTGACAGCCGCGAATACATTGAATCCATGTTCGTGACATCCTCTGCCGACCATAACCGCTCAGCCACCACAAAGGCGCGCGGCCACAATTTGGTATCAATAATCTGGCTGTTGATGTTTTCCGCCCACAGCGCTGCCTCACCACCCAGCAGATTGTGCTGCACCTGTTCTGGCGTGGGCAGCACGGGCGCGATGCCCGCCGGCGGCTGCATCAGGCGCTGACCGCTGGTGGGATAACGGACGTTGCCTACCAGCACATAGCCTTTGAGGGACGGCTGCTGCAGCGTGAACACCGGCTGGAACGGTCCCATCCAGCTATCCACGCTGAACTGCACCTGCTGCGTCGAGAGCCAGTTGATCTCACGGATCATCCGCCGGGACTTGCCGTCGAAGTCGATAAAACCGCGCCAGCCCGACTCGCCCTGAATGAGCGTAAAGCTGCCCTTCACCGGGCTGCCTTTGAGGCGCGGCATCGTGAATGACCAGCTCTGCGCCTGATCGCCGGGCCGCAGACGATCCAGGCCGTTGAGCCCGCGCGGCGTGACCTCATTGCGGTAGTGGTAGCTGGCAGGCTGGGGCTGATCGAGGTAGAACCCGGTGGAGAGAATGCCGCGCGTGTTCTCTTTTGCCAGCGCACTCAGCGTATCCTGGCCCTGCCACGACTGGATCAGAATGCTGCGCGGCAGATCGGGATGGGCGATCTCATCCCAGCCCACCATCTGACGGTGATGGGCTTCCAGGATCTTTTCCACCCGCTGATTGAAGTACGCCTGAAGCGCATGCGCATCTTTCAGATTGTGATCGCGCATGAACTGCTGAATCGCGGGTGAGTCGTTCCACTGGGTGGGATCGACTTCATCGCCGCCGATGTGTAGCCAGGGGTCGGGGAAGATCGCCGCCATCTCACCCACCAGCGAGTCGATCACCTCATAAACCTGTTCGTTACTGGGATCGAGCAGCGGTTTAAAGACGCCCCAGCCGCGCTCCATCTGATAATTTCCCGGTCTGCTTATCAGCTCCGGCATCGCCACCGCCAGCGCAGAGGCGTGTCCCGGCATATCCAGCTCAGGCACCACACGCACCCCACGCTCGGTGGCATATTTCACAATCTCCCGCATCTGCTGCTGACTGTAGTAGTTGCCATCGCTGGCTTTCTGCTGCAGCTGGGGATAGTGGCTGGAGGCAAAGCGCCAGCCCTGATCGTCAGTGAGATGCCAGTGAAAGACGTTCATTCGCGCGGCGGCCAGGCCGTCGATCTGACGTTTAAGTGTCTCTACCGGCATAAAGTGGCGCGCTGTGTCGATCAGCACACCACGCCACGGAAAGCGGGGATGATCGTGGATGGTCACGTAAGGAATCGTCGTGCCCTGTGCACCGTTCTGGATAAGTTGCAGCAGGGTTTCCATACCGCGCATCGCGCCAAAACGGCTGGGTGAAGTTAACAGGACGCCGTCGCCATCGACCTGCAACTGATAGCTCTCATCGCTGTCGGGCAGTGGCAGCGGGTCCACCGCCTTTGCAATGACGATACGTATAGTCGGCGCGGCCACCGGCTGGGATGCAGGCAACAGCGGCCAGCCCGTCTGGTTACTGATTCGCGCCAGCCAGCGTGCTTCCGCACCTGCCAGATGATCACCTGAGATTTGCAGCGTCAGTTGCGGCGTCAGGGTAAGTGCACCGCCACTGGCGGGCTGCTCCACCTGCTGCGGCCAGGGCATCAGTGGCAGCGGACTGGCCAGGACGAGTGGACAAAAGGCTGAAAGCAGGAGCAGAGAACGGGGTAACCACATTGGCGGGCATCCTTGTGACGTCAACGTTTTAACAGGGCATAACGTTGATTAAAGTTGCTGCACGCCAATACGCCAGTTAATCACCCGGAAACCTGATCTCAAAACCTGATTCTTACCTCAGTCGGCATTCCCTGCCGTGTTGAATCTTCCTTGTTTCAGGTCAAAACAGAACGCAATAATTCGCAGCAATCACTACATGTAGGGGATAGAATCCATCAAGCACCTATATGTAGTTTACGGAGAGAGAAATGGCGACGGTGGTCATCAAGCGTGATGGATGTCGGACGGGTTTTGATGCGCAGCGTATTGAGCAGGCCGTCGCGGCGGCGGCACAGGCAGCAGAGGTCGATGACCTGGCCTGGTGCACGCAGGTCGCTGAGCAGGTTGCACTGCGGCTGGCCGATCGTCCGGAAGTGGATATCCGGGAGATTCAGTGTGCAGTGGAAGAGACGCTGATGGCGGGCCCATACCCGCAGCTGGCACGCGCTTACATTGAATACCGCCACGATCGCGATGTCGCTCGCGATCGCCAGAGCCAGTTACATCACGCCATTCGCGGCCTGGTCGATCAGACCAACGCGGCGCTGCTGAACGAAAATGCCAATAAAGACAGCAAAGTGATCCCGACGCAGCGCGATCTGCTGGCCGGGATCGTGGCAAAGCACTACGCGCAGCAGCAGATCCTGCCGCGCGATGTGGTGCTGGCGCACGAGCGCGGCGAGATCCACTATCACGATCTCGACTACTCGCCCTTCTTCCCGATGTTCAACTGCATGCTGATCGATCTGAAAGGTATGCTGACCAACGGCTTCAAAATGGGCAATGCTGAGATCGAGCCGCCTAAATCGATCGCCACCGCCACCGCCGTCACGGCGCAGATCATCGCCCAGGTCGCCAGCCACATTTACGGTGGCACCACCATAAACCGCATTGATGAAGTGCTCGCTCCGTTTGTTGAGCAGAGCTATACCCGGCATCTGGCGATTGCTGAGCAGTGGCAGATTCCACAGGCAGAAGAGTATGCACGCCAGCGTACGGAGAAAGAGTGCTACGACGCTTTTCAGTCGCTGGAGTATGAGGTGAATACCCTGCACACCGCCAATGGCCAGACGCCGTTTGTCACCTTTGGTTTTGGTCTGGGGACTGACTGGGCAGCGCGGCTGATTCAGCAGTCAATTCTGCGCAACCGACTGGCGGGGTTGGGTAAAAATCGCAAAACAGCGGTGTTTCCAAAACTGGTGTTCAGCATTCGCGAGGGCGTTAACCGCCGGGCGGGCGACGTTAACTACGACATCAAGCAACTGGCGCTGGAGTGTGCCAGCAAGCGGATGTATCCCGACATCCTCAATTACGATCAGGTTGTGAAAGTGACCGGCTCATTTAAAACGCCAATGGGCTGCCGCAGCTTCCTGGGCGTTTATGAAGAGAATGGCGAGCAGATTCATGAAGGGCGCAATAATATCGGCGTGATCAGCCTGAATCTGCCGCGCATTGCGCTGGAAGCAGGCGGCGATGAGGCGCGTTTCTGGAGGCTGCTCGATGCGCGCCTGCTGCTGGCTAAGCGGGCGCTCATGACGCGGGTCGCGCGGCTGGAGAAGACCAAAGCACGCGTCGCGCCCATCCTCTACATGGAAGGTGCCTGTGGCGTCCGGCTGAATGCGGATGATGAAGTTGGTCCTGTTTTCCGCAATGGCCGTGCGTCGCTGTCGCTGGGCTATATCGGCCTGCACGAAACGCTGAACGCACTCAGCGGCGGTCATAAACACCCTTACGATGACGCGGCGCTGCGTGCTAAAGGTGTGGATATTATTGCCTGTATGCGTGATGCCACCGAGCGCTGGAAAGAGGAAACCAGCTACGGTTTCAGCCTTTACAGCACGCCGAGCGAGAATCTGTGTGACCGCTTCTGTCGTCTTGATGCCGCGCAGTTTGGCCTGGTGCCGGGCGTCACCGACAAGGGCTACTACACCAACAGCTTCCATCTCGACGTTGAGAAGAAAGTGAATCCTTACGACAAAATTGACTTTGAAGCACTCTATCCGCCGCTGTCGAATGGCGGATTCATCTGTTATGGCGAATACCCGAATGTGCAGCACAATCTCAAAGCGCTGGAGGATGTCTGGGATTACAGCTATGACCGCGTGCCCTATTACGGCACTAACACACCGATTGATGAATGCTACGAGTGCGGCTTCAACGGCGAGTTCACCTGTACCAGCCGCGGCTTTACCTGCCCGAACTGCGGCAACCACGATCCGGCGCGCGTCTCTGTCACCCGACGGGTCTGTGGCTATCTGGGCAGTCCGGATGCAAGGCCGTTTAACGCCGGTAAGCAGCAGGAAGTGCAGCGTCGGGTAAAACATCTTGAAGAGGGACCGCTGGGATGATGCATATCCATCGCTACTATGATGTCGATATTATTAATGGTCCCGGCACCCGCTGCACACTGTTTGTCGCCGGTTGCGAACATCAGTGTCGCGGCTGCTACAACCAGAGCACCTGGCGGCTCGACTCCGGCGTGCCCTTTACACTTGAGATGGAGGAGCAACTGCTGGCGGATTTGCAGGATACGCGCATTCCGCGCCAGGGATTGTCGCTGAGCGGCGGCGATCCGCTGCATCCGCAAAACGTGCCGCACATCCGCCGTCTGGTAAAACGGGTCCGGCAGACATGTCCCGATAAAGATATCTGGCTCTGGACCGGTTACCGGATGCAGGAGCTGAACAGCGCGCAGCGCGCTGTGCTGGACTATCTCGACGTGCTGATCGATGGTCGCTTTGTCGAAGAAGAGAAAGATGCCACGCTGCAATGGCGCGGCAGTCGTAATCAGATTATCTGGCCGTTACGCTGAGTGACGCGGGATATCGCCTGACTCAATGACAGTGACGCTCTCACCTTCCTGAGTGAAAGCCTGCTGGTGCAGACAGCGCGCGACGTCGCGCGCATGCACGGCGCGCCAGTTACCCGGCAGCAGCGCGAAAAGCGGCCCCGCCAGGCTTTCACCGCCGCGCTTCTGCTTGCGCTCTCCCAGCAGCAGTGAAGGCCGCACCAGCGTCAGGCGCGGCCAGCCCTGATGGCGCAGTGCATTCTCCATTTCACCTTTAACACGATTATATAAAAACGGTGAGTGACGACTGGCGCCGTGCGCGCTGACTACCAGCATCTGCTTCGCCCCTAAGCGTAATCCGCACAATGCACTGTCCACGACCAGAGTGTAATCGACGTGGATGAATGCCTGTTTGCTGCCCGCCTGCTTACGCGTGGTGCCAAGACAGCAGAAAACCGTATCCAGTGAACAGTCCAGCGGCCCCAGCACATCGGTGAGATCGGCTTCAACCGGGTTCACGACTTTCTGCATCACAGGCAGTGGCCGTCGGGTTGGCGCGATGATTTCATCGACGCGCGGATCCTGAATCAGTAAGCGCAGCAGATGCGACCCGACTAAGCCGGTTGCACCGGTCAGTAATACGCGATTCATCTCAGATTCGTCCTTATTTCACTGCGTATAGGTTAAAAGATAGCTGATCTTCACGGGCTGGCTTGCGTTCTGACTCTCAGCGACCAGACTTACAGCGTTATCCGGAAAGCGCGCCTCGCGCTCCACAAATTTCAGGAGGAAAAAGATGAGCAAGAAAGTTGCGGTTTTAATTACCGATGAATTTGAAGACTCAGAATTTACTTCACCTGCGGAAGTGTATAAACGCGCTGGTTTTGAGGTGGTTACCATTGAGAAACAAGCCGGTAATGTTGTTAAAGGCAAGCAAGGCGAAGCGGAAGTGACCATCGATCGCAGCATCGATGATGTCAGCCCGGCTGAATTTGACGCCCTGCTTCTGCCAGGCGGTCACTCGCCTGACGCCCTGCGCGGCGACGATCGTTTCGTGGCCTTTACCAAAGAGTTTGTTGCCAGCGGCAAGCCCATTTTTGCCATTTGCCACGGGCCACAGTTGCTGATCAGCGCGAATGGCGTTCGCGGTCGCAAGATGACCACGGTTAAAGCCGTTGCCATTGACCTGATCAATGCCGGTGCTGACTTCCATGATAAAGAAGTGGTGGTAGACGGCGATAAGCTGGTCACCAGCCGCACGCCGCACGATTTACCGGCCTTTAATCGTGAATCCCTGCGGATCCTCGAAGCGCTGTAAACCCGATACGCCCTTTTCAGCTGAAAGGGGCGTTTCTATTTTTCCCGCACCCAGGCAATTTTCTTGCCGAATCCCAGCGCATTATCCGTCATTTTCACCTCATCCAGCTCAATCTCCCACAGCGGTGCCGACACTTTGCGTGAGACCGGAAAACGTTTCTGGTAAGCGGCTCTGGCAATCTGCTCTGTGGCCTCCTCCAGCCTTTTAATCCGGCCACGATACTGCACCCCTTTTATCAGCAACACACTTCTGGGCTGACCATTAACGGTGCCCGCCACCTGCGGATTCTGCACCATCAACTCGCCATGGCGGGTATCGGGTTCGGTCATGATCCAGAAGACCATGCGCGTCTCATCAAAGACGTAATAGCAGTTAGCGCACCACAGCTGATCGTCGGCGGTACAGCAGAGTGAAAGCACATGCTGCTTTCTGAGGTAGCGAACCAGATGGGCGTGATCGGACAAGATAAACTCCTGGCGGTGCACCAGAGCGTGAAGCGCGCTACACTGCCCGGCACCTTTTTTTGGGAAATGATTGCGATGAGTCAGCAGTGGCAACTCTACATCGTCCGCACGGCGAAAGGGATTCTGTACACCGGCATCACCACGGATGTGGTGCGCCGGGTCGCTCAGCACCAGAGCGGGCGTGGCGCACGTGCGCTACGCGGCAAAGGTCCGCTGGACCTGGTGTTTCACTGTGCAGCGGGCGATCGTGCCAGCGCCTCCAGACTGGAGTATCAGGTTAAGCAACTGCCCCGCCAACAGAAATTACTGCTGGTGGCGGCTCAGCCGATCAGTCTGGAGAGCTGGCTGAGTATTACGGCTGGCGATTAAAGGGTTCGGCGTAGTCGATCTGCCCTTCCGCGCCGTCATAAGCATTCTCCGCCAGACGGTAGACCTGGAATGCGGCCTCTGTTCCCGGCCAGCGACTGCGCAGACCGTAACGTGCCGCCGGTTCAAAACCAAAACGGTTGAACAGCGCCGGATCGCCCAGCACGACGACCGCGCTGTAGCCAAATTCATTGAGCGTATCCAGCCCCTCATAAATCAGCTTGCTGGCCAGACCCTGGCCGCGTAGCGTCTCATCGACGGCCAGCGGTGCCAGAGCCACCCAGCCGCGATCTTCACCCTGAACGCTGACCGGACTGAATGCGGCATAACCCAGCACCTGTCCTTCCTCATCAGTGGCGACCACGCCGAGCGTCAGCAGACCATCTTCACGCAGCGCCTGAGTCAGTTCCGCTTCTGCCGGGGTGCTGAAGCAGCGTTTGAGCAATGCGTCGATGCCCGCGGCATCAACACCAATTTCGCTACGGATCAACATGCGGCACCCGCGCGCGCCCGTGCGGCCTTCGCGTCCTGTTTCATACCGGCATCGATAAATTTCGCCATCTGTTCAATTGCCGTGCGTAACGCGGTGGGCATAGCCTCAGGTTCAATAGCATCCATTACGTTCTTCACCTCAAGTCCCAGTTCAGTGTCACCTTCAATCACCAACCGGCGTTGAAAGAACAGCATATCGGGATCTGCTTTACGTGCTGCCACCAGCAACAGATCATTGGCATTGCCCCGAAACCAGACATCCGCTTCGGACTGTTGCAATACCGCCAGTCGGCCGTCCTGCAGCGTGGTGATCCAGTGCAGATTGAGATCGGCAATCTCGATACCCAGCAGGCGACCGTTCAGAAAGTCTAACTCACCTTCAGCCAAAGCATGGCGAAATTGCCAGTTTAAGAGTTGTTGCAGAATCAACTGTTTGACCGGAAATGGGGTGAGTGCTGCGGGTAACCCTAAGATTTTAGGGCCATTTTTTACAAAATGGGCATGTATCCGCTCTAACACTTTCGTCACTCCCTTTAGAAAATTTTACGTATATTGCCATATCCTTTTCTGCGCGCCTCCTCTGAGATCAATAAAAACGGCTGCGGTGGCAAGGAAAAAAGTGCCGCAAGGGCCGATGAACTGGAATTTCACTGCCCCAAATCAAAACACTGCCCGGATCAGATGCCTAGACTCGACGCCCATCGCATGTTGAGAGGAACATCTATGGAACTGCTCTGTCCGGCAGGAAATTTACCCGCCGTCCGCACCGCCACAGAGAATGGGGCTGATGCAGTCTATGTGGGACTGAAAGATGACACCAATGCCCGTCACTTTGCGGGCCTGAATTTCACCGATAAAAAGCTGGCTGAAGCGGCGCGCTATCTGCATCAGCATCGGCGCAAACTGCATGTGGCGATTAATACGTTTGCCCATCCGGATGGTATGGGGCGCTGGCAGCGGGCAATCGATGTGGCGGCGCAAAACGGCGCCGATGCGCTGATCCTGGCCGATATCGCCACGCTGGAATATGCCGCGAAGCACTATCCGCAGGTTGAACGTCATCTCTCTGTCCAGGCTTCCGCGACCAATCTGGAGGCAATTCGCTTTTACCATCGCCACTTCAATCTGCAACGTGTCGTGCTGCCGCGCGTGCTGTCGATTCATCAGGTTAAACAGCTGGCGCGCAGCACGCCGGTGCCGCTGGAGGTGTTCGCCTTTGGCAGCCTGTGCATTATGGCCGAAGGCCGCTGCTACCTCTCCTCCTGGCTGACTGGCGAATCACCTAACAGCGCGGGCGCCTGCTCCCCGGCGAAATTTGTGCGCTGGCAGCAGACGCCAAAGGGCATGGAGTCACGTCTCAATGAAGTGCTGATTGATCGCTACGCGCCGGACGAAAGTGCAGGTTACCCGACGCTATGTAAAGGGCGTTATGAGGTTAACAATCAGCGTTATCACGTGCTGGAAGAACCCACCAGCCTCAACACCCTGGAACTGCTGCCGGAACTGCTGCGGGCAGGCATCGCCTCAGTGAAAATCGAAGGCCGTCAGCGCAGCCCCGCCTATGTTGCTGACGTGGCACGCGTATGGCGTCAGGCCATCGATCGCTGCAAAGCGCAGCCGGAACAGTTTGACGTCGCGCCGCAGTGGATGCAGACGCTGGGCGACCTCTCCGAAGGCACGCAAACCACGCTGGGTGCTTATCACCGTGAATGGCAATAAGGAGTCATGATGCAATATGCCCTTGGGCCGGTGCTCTGGTACTGGCCAACCGATACGCTGGAAGATTTCTATCAACAGGCTGTCCGCAGTCGCGCAGATATTATCTATCTCGGCGAAGCGGTGTGCAGTAAACGCCGCGCCACGCCCTATGCGCGCTGGATGGATCTGGCCCGCGAAGTTGCGGCCAGCGGCAAACAGGTGGTACTGAGCACGCTGGCATTGCTGCAGTCACCCTCTGAGCTGAAAGAGCTGCAGCGTTACGTTGAGAACGGCGAGTTTCTGATTGAAGCCAATGATATCGGCGCGGTCAATATGGCCGCTGAACGTCACCTGCCTTTTGTCGCGGGCCCGACGCTGAATGTCTATAACGCTGACACGCTACAACTGCTGGTCAAAGAGGGCATGACGCGCTGGTGTATGCCGGTGGAGATGTCCCGTGACTGGCTGCTACAGCTGCTGGAGCAGTGCGAGAGACGAGGTATCCGGCAGCAATTTGAGGTGGAGGTGCTGGGCTACGGTCATCTGCCGCTGGCGCTCTCGGCGCGCTGCTTCACCGCCCGCTCGGAAAACCGCGCGAAAGATGACTGCGAAACCTGCTGCATCAACTATCCAGCAGGCCGTCGCGTTAACTCTCAGGAGGGACAGCAGGTGTTCGTCCTCAATGGCATTCAGACCATGAGCGGCTACTGCTATAACCTGGGTAACGATCTGGCCGGTATGCGCGATCGGGTTGATTGTGTCCGGCTCTCGCCGCAGGGTGTCACGACGCTGGCGGAGATCGACCGTTTCCGCGCCAATGAAAACGGCCAGGCACCGTTAATGGTCGCGAAAGGCAGCGATTGTAACGGTTACTGGCGCAAACTGGCGGGTATGACGCTGGTCTCCTGAGTAAAAGCACATACCGGCTATATTCCTGCACAGGTTAGCAGTTTTAATAGAAGGAATGATGCGTAATACTTAATGGTGCAGGCCTTCACTTAATGCCTGCGCCATTCAACGGGAGTAGTCATGTCTGATAAAAAACCTCTTCGCCTGTCCGTACTGGATCTTGCGCCGATTCCACAGGGCGCGACCGCACGGGATGCGTTTCATAATTCACTGGCGCTGGCGCGTCAGGCGGAAAAACTGGGTTTCGAACGCTACTGGCTGGCTGAACATCACAACATGACAGGGATTGCCAGCGCCGCGACGTCAGTGCTGATTGGCTATCTGGCGGCGAATACCGAGACCCTGAGGCTGGGATCCGGCGGGATCATGCTGCCTAACCATGCGCCGCTGGTCATCGGCGAGCAGTTTGGCACGCTGGCTTCCCTTTATCCTGGGCGTATTGATCTCGGCTTAGGTCGTGCGCCAGGTTCTGACCAGCGCACCATGATGGCGCTGCGCCGTCATCAGGCCAACATGCATATCGACACCTTTCCCGAAGATGTCGCTGAACTGATTAACTGGTTCGATGCTGACGCGGATGCGCAGCTGCCAGTGCAACCCGTACCCGGTCTGGGTCTGAAAATTCCGGTCTGGCTGCTCGGCTCCAGTCTTTACAGCGCACAGTTGTCAGCAAAAATGGGCCTGCCGTTTGCGTTTGCCTCCCACTTTGCGCCTGACCAGCTGTTCCAGGCCCTGCACGTCTATCGCGAGAACTTCAAGCCATCGGCGCGTCTCGACAAGCCTTACGCCATGGTCTGCATTAATGTGGTTGCCGCTGATAATGAGCGTGATGCGCGTTTCCTGTTTACCTCAATGCAGCAGCAGTTTATTAACCTGCGCCGCGGCAAACCGGGCCCGCTACCGGCACCGGTTGAAAACATGGATAACCTCTGGTCACCGTCAGAACAATATGGTGTTCAGCAGGCGCTCAGCATGTCACTGGTCGGCGATATTGATAAGGTGCGTCATGGGCTGGCCTCACTGATGCGTGAAACCCAGGCGGATGAGATTATGGTCAACGGCCAGATTTTTGACCGCGATGCGCGCCTCAAATCCTTTGCCATTGCGATGGAAGCGGCAAACAGCCTCTAATCAGTTTTGCGGTGGGCGGCGGGTCTCCGTGCTCACCGCCAGTTCACGGCTGTCCCTCGCCGGTGATTGCCCATACAGGCGGCGATACTCCCGGCTGAACTGTGACGCGCTCTGATACCCCACCCGATAACCTGCCGTACCGGCATCCAGCTTTTCTACCAACATTAAACGCCGTGCCTCATTCAGCCGAAGCTGTTTCTGGTATTGCATCGGCGTCATGGCAGTGACGGCTTTGAAGTGATGATGCAGTGAAGAGATACTCATGCCGACATTACTGGCAAGCTGATCGATTTTCAGCGGCTGATGAAAATTCTCCCGCAGCCAGCGTGCAGCCTGTGCCACCCGACTGCCCGGCCGCTCAGCCAGCGCCATGTTTAAAATCCGCGAGCCTTCTGGCCCGGTCAGCAACCGGTAGAAAATCTCCTGCTCAATGAGCGGAGCCAGAGCATCAATATCTTCGGGATGGTCAAGCAGGCGTACCAGTCGAATGACCGCATCCACCAGCAAAGGTGAGACTTTGTGTACGGTGACGCCGCGTTCATCAGGTGCGATCGCCAGCGGCAGCGCGGGAGGAAACTTTTCAAGATAGCGCCTCAGCCGGGATTCGTTGATGGCAATACCAATCCCCAGATTCGGCTTTTCCGGCGTGGCGACAGTCACGCAGGCGCGTACCGGCATATCGAGTGTCACCAGCAGCAGATCACCCGGCCCATAGTGCAGCACCTCATCACCCATATGCAGCGCTTTACTGCCCTGCGCCACCAGCGCAAAACTGGCCCATTGAGCAAAGTGCATGGGCTCAGTGGGCGCTGAAACCCGGCCAAAAAACAAGCAATCGATGGCACTGGAATGCCGGCCATCCTCCGGCGCATGACGGGCAATTAACTGTGCCAGCGCCTGCCACTTATCACTCTCTGTCACTCTGTTCTTCCCCCTCCTGCTCGCTGTGCTGATATTACCTGACCTCCGGCCAAATACCTGTTGCGATAAGGCACTTTTGCAGGATTGTGCAAAAAGCTTGCAGGATTGCGCTACCCGCTTCTCAGCACCAGCGCGCATAGTCTTTCGACGCAATCATTACGGCGGAGAATGACATAATGAAAGCACTGCAGAACAAAATCGCACTGGTGACCGGCGCCTCGAAAGGCATAGGTGCGGCGATTGCTATCGCCTTTGCCGCAGCGGGCGCACGCGTCGTGGTCAATTATCGTCAGGATGAAGTCGGGGCCGCTGACGTAGTCAGCGATATCGTCACCCTGGGCAGTGAAGCCGTGGCAGTTCAGGCAGATATCTCTCGCCTGCGGGATGTTGAACGGCTGTTCGCCACCACCGCAGACTGTTTCGGCGCACCTGACATTGTGGTGAACAATGCAGGCAGCTTTCATCACGGCGAGTTTGAGGCGCTGACACAGGAGGAGATGCAGCAGCAAATTAACGTTAACCTGCTCGGCACGCTGATGGTCTGTCAGCAGGCGATTCGCCACTTCCCCGCGCACGGCGGCAGCATTATTAACCTCAGCGCCCTTAACAGTAAAAACAGCACGCCGGGCTCCGTACTCTGGGCAGCCACCAAAGGTGCGGTGGATACCCTGACTCAGGGACTGGCGCGCGAGCTGGGTGCCAGGAACATACGGGTTAACGCCCTGGCGCCTGGCATGATCCTGACTGAGGGATTACTGGCAGCGAAGAGGATGAGTCCGCAGCTCAAAGCGCAGCTGCTGGCGGCTACGCCGTTGGGGCGTTTTGGTCTGCCAGAGGATGTCGCGCAGGTGGCGCTTTTTCTGGCCTCTGAGGAGTCCGCCTATGTCAGCGGAGAGCGCGTCATGATTAGCGGCGGTGCCTGACGGGCATAAAAAAAGGGAAGCCAGTGGCTTCCCTTTTTACTACGACGCTAAGTCGTTATGCATCACGACGACGTGGAGCGGCAGCTGCGCCTTCTTCACGACGTGGACCACGGCTACCTTCACGGTTAAATGAACGTCCACCGCCTTCACGACCACCTTCACGGCGTTCAGAAGAGAAGCGACGACCACCTTCACGGTTAGCTGCGCCCGGACCGCCAGCACCTGGACCACGACGCTCACCGCCAGCTGGACGACGATCACCACGGCCTTCGTTTGGCTGTGCATCACCCAGCAGCTGCATATTCATCGGTTTGTTCAGAATACGCGTACGGGTGAAGTGCTGCAGCACATCGCCTGGCATGCCTTTCGGCAGCTCGATGGTTGAGTGGGTGCCAAACAGCTTGATGTTACCGATGTAGCGGCTGCTGATGTCGCCTTCGTTAGCGATAGCGCCAACAATGTGACGAACTTCAACACCATCATCGCGGCCTACTTCAATGCGGTACAGCTGCATTTCACCAACGTCACGACGTTCGCGACGTGGACGGTCGCCATCACGGCTTTCGCGGTTTTCACGCGGAGCACGATCGCCACGCGCTTCACGGCTGTCACGGCGGCCATCACGCTCGTCACGATCGCGGTATTCGCGACGTGCAGGACGTGGTGCTTCTGGTGGCAGAATCAGAGGACGTTCGCCCTGTGCCATCTTCAGCAGTGCGGCTGCCAGGGTTTCCAGATCCATTTCATCTTCTGGCTGCATTTTAGCCAGCAGAGCACGGTACTGATCCAGATCGCTGCTTTCCAGCTGCTGCTGTACTTTCGCGGCAAATTTAGCCAGACGACGCTCACCCAGCAGTTCTGCGTTAGGCAGTTCAACCTCAGGAATGGTCAGCTTCATCGTACGTTCGATGTTACGCAGCAGACGACGCTCGCGGTTCTCAACGAACAGCAGCGCACGGCCAGCACGACCGGCACGACCGGTACGGCCGATACGGTGAACGTAAGACTCTGAATCCATCGGGATGTCGTAGTTCACAACCAGGCTGATGCGCTCAACGTCCAGGCCACGGGCCGCAACGTCGGTTGCAATCAGGATGTCGAGACGACCATCTTTCAGGCGTTCCAGCGTCTGCTCACGCAGTGCCTGGTTCATGTCACCGTTCAGCGCGGCGCTGTTATAGCCACTACGCTCCAGCGCTTCTGCCACTTCAAGCGTCGCGTTTTTAGTACGCACGAAGATAATAGCAGCATCAAAGTCTTCAGCTTCCAGGAAGCGAACCAGTGCATCGGTCTTACGACCATAAGCAGTCCAGTAGCTCTGGCTGATATCAGGACGCGTGGTCAGGCTTGACTGAATACGCACTTCCTGTGGATCTTTCATGAAGCGTTTAGTGATACGACGAATCGCTTCCGGCATAGTTGCAGAGAACAGCGCAGTCTGATGATCCGCTGGAATCTGTGCCATGATGGTTTCAACGTCTTCGATGAAGCCCATACGCAGCATTTCATCAGCTTCATCCAGCACCAGACCACGCAGGTTAGACAGGTCTAACGTACCGCGTTTCAGGTGGTCAAGCAGACGACCAGGCGTACCTACAACAACCTGTGGACCCTGACGCAGTGCGCGCAGCTGCACGTCATAACGCTGGCCGCCGTAAAGGGCGACGACGTTCAGGCCACGCATGTGTTTAGAGAATTCGGTAACTGCTTCAGCAACCTGTACCGCCAGTTCGCGGGTAGGTGCCAGCACCAGGATCTGTGGCGCTTTAACAGTAGGATCAATGTTGTGTAACAGCGGCAGAGAGAAAGCCGCAGTTTTACCACTCCCGGTCTGCGCCATGCCTAACACGTCACGGCCCGCCAGCAGGTGAGGAATACACTCAGCCTGGATTGGGGATGGCTTTACGTAGCCCATGCCATTCAGTGATTCAAGGATGTCGGCGTTCAGGCCAAGGTCAGCAAAAGTGGTTTGAATATCAGTCATGTAGTACACGTGCCTCTTAGATTGCGGCGGCCAGTCTACATAACTCGTCGTGAAAACTTTCAGTCATTTTCATCAAAAAGTGTGAACCGGCTCAAATTAAAAGTTTTGACGAACAGAAAAGCCTTCATCCTTTAAGATGATGACTTAACAGGTTTTACAGGCAAATTAAGTTCGTCAGCTATTGCTGGTCAGATTCTGATAAATCGTCTTGTGCCTGGCCGAGTTGCGCCAGTTCCAACAATGCGTATCGGTGTTCAACAAAGTTATTGACGTTGTTGGCCACCGCCAGTTTGAACAACGCTTTCGCGTCGTCCTTCTCCCCCAGACTTAGGTAGTACTTACCTAAATAGAAGTTGGTTTCACTGAGATGTTCAGCGAGCGAGGTGTTATCCGTTGCGTCCGCCTTGAGACTTTCCATCAACGTTTTCTCGTTGATATCTCCAAGGTAGAACTCGACAATATTCCATCCCCATTGATCTTTCGCCGCTTTGTCGTAACGCTGTTGAAGCGCCACTTTTGCCTTGTCAGCATCCATCTCACGTTCAACGAGATAGAGCCACAGACTGCGGAAAGGATCGTTAGGATCGTCTTGATAAAACGCCAGCAGATCATCTTGCGCTAACTTGTATCGACCGCCGTAATAGAGGGCGATACCACGGTTTAAATGCGCATAGTTGTAAGTTGGATCAAGCTCAAGTACAGAATCAAACGCGTCATAGGCGGCATCAAAGTTGCCCGCCTGCGTTAAATATATGCCTAAGTAGTTAAACACTTCGGGCATATCTGGTCTTATAGACAGCGCTTGCGAAAAATCGTTCCGCGCTAATGCCCGCAGACCTAAACTATCATACAACACTCCGCGCTCATATAACAGCTGTGCGCGTTCATCATCGGTGAGAGCGCGACTGGCAAGAATTTGTTCCATGCGCGCCAGTATCACTTCCTGCTGCAGTGTGGGCTGTAAAGGCACTGCAAGAACTTCGTTCTTACGCCAATTGGAGTTGCTGCATCCTGCCAGCGTCAAAGCTGTCGCAACAAAACACCAGCGCAGAAAAGGCTTCATTTCCCACTCCCGAATACAAACATTGGGATAACCATCCTGTCATCCGCCTGCTGTGCACAAGGATTCCCGCCCTCGCGATGATACAAACGCCCCTCTCTGCCAGGCAAAGAGGGGCAAACCAGCAACGTCTTATTCCGCGTCAGGTGTAATCACCGCTGCAGCTTCTTCAGTCTGCGGCTTAGATTCTGTCGCTTCTTTGATGCTCAGACGTACGCGGCCCTGGCGATCAACTTCCATCACCTTAACCGGCACTTCCTGACCCATCTGCAGATAATCAGTCACTTTCTCAACGCGCTTATCAGCGATTTGTGAAATGTGAACCAGACCTTCTTTACCACCACCGATAGCGACGAAGGCACCGAAGTCAACGATGCGGGTCACTTTACCACTGTAAACGCGGCCCACTTCGATTTCTGCAGTGATCTCTTCGATACGACGAATCGCTTCTTTCGCTTTCAGACCATCGGTCGCAGCAATTTTAACGGTGCCGTCATCTTCAATTTCAATCGTTGTGCCGGTCTCTTCGGTCAGTGCACGAATCACTGAGCCGCCTTTACCAATCACATCTTTGATCTTGTCAGAGCTGATTTTGATGGTGTAGATGCGTGGAGCAAATTCAGAAATCTCGGTACGCGGTGTGCTGATAGCCTGTTCCATAACGCCGAGGATGTGCAGACGCGCACCCTTAGCCTGGTTCAGCGCTTCCTGCATGATTTCACGCGTGATGCCTTCGATTTTGATGTCCATCTGCAGCGCGGTGATACCTTCACGGCTACCGGCTACTTTAAAGTCCATGTCGCCCAGGTGATCTTCATCGCCCAGGATGTCAGACAGAACCACAAACTTCTCATCTTCTTTCACCAGACCCATTGCGATACCCGCAACGGCGGCTTTGATTGGCACACCTGCATCCATCAGCGCCAGTGAAGCACCACAGACAGAGGCCATTGAAGAAGAACCGTTAGATTCGGTGATTTCAGACACTACACGCACGGTGTAAGGGAAATCTTCCGCTTTTGGCATAACGGCTAACACGCCACGTTTCGCCAGACGACCGTGACCAATTTCACGACGCTTAGGCGAACCTACCATGCCGGTTTCGCCGACAGAGTACGGAGGGAAGTTGTAATGGAACAGGAAGCTGTCGGTACGTTCGCCCATCAGCTCATCCAGGTTCTGCGCATCGCGGGTTGTACCCAGCGTGGCCGTAACCAGCGCCTGCGTCTCACCACGGGTGAACAGTGATGAACCATGGGTACGTGGCAATACGCCAGTACGCACGTCCAGACCGCGGATCATATCTTTTTCACGGCCATCGATACGTGGCTCGCCATTCAGGATACGGGTACGAACGACGGTTTTTTCGAGGCTATGCACGATATCGCCGATTTCTGAACCATCCAGCGTTTCATCTTCAGCCAGCAGAGCAGCAATGGTTTCGTCTTTAATGACGCCAACCTGCGTGTAACGCTCCTGCTTGTCAGTGATGCGGTAAGCATCGCTGATGCGCGCTTCTGCCAGGGCAGCAACACGAGAAATCAGTGCGGTGTTAGCCGCTTCTGGCTGCCAGTCCCAGCGTGGTTTGCCAGCTTCTGCAACCAGGGCATTGATGTTTTCGATAACAATCTGCTGCTGATCGTGGCCAAAGACCACAGCGCCCAGCATCTGCTCTTCTGACAGGATCTCAGCTTCAGATTCAACCATCAGAACGGCATTCTGCGTACCCGCAACAACCAGATCCAGACGAGACTGTTTCAGCTCATCTGCAGTTGGGTTCAGAACATATTGATCGTTAATATACCCTACGCGCGCTGCACCGATTGGGCCATTGAACGGCAGACCTGACAGTGCCAGAGCGGCAGAAGCACCCATCATCGCAACGATGTCCGGGTGAACCTGTGGGTTAACAGAAACCACGGTTGCAATAACCTGGACTTCATTAACAAAGCCTTCCGGGAACAGTGGACGAATCGGGCGGTCAATCAGACGCGAAATCAGCGTTTCGCCTTCGCTTGGACGGCCTTCACGACGGAAGAAGCTGCCTGGGATACGACCAGCAGCGTAAGTACGCTCCTGATAGTTTACGGTCAGTGGAAAGAAGTCCTGACCTGGTTTAGATTTTTTCTGACCTACAACAGTGACGAACACTGCAGTATCGTCCATGCTCACCATTACAGCGGCAGTCGCCTGGCGAGCCATCATGCCGGTTTCCAGCGTGACGGTATGTTGACCATATTGGAATTTGCGTACGATCGGATTCAGCAAAGTCAAAGTCCTTAACTTCGGGGCATGGCTATCTGTAGCCCGCCATTGATTACCAATCTTCAGCTGCATCCTCGCGACTAATGACAACCCTCGACCGCCTCTGCGGTAAAGCCTCTCATTAGCCGCGCGAAATTCTGCAAACTAAAGATCACACTAAGCAACAATACATCAGTTTGGACCGGATTGCTGCCGATTGCTCGAAAAAAGGGGCCATAAAGGCCCCCTCTTCACGAAACTCGCACAAATCTGATCGTAAGCTGCACACAGTGCAAAAAACCACATAATGCCCCGACGATCAGATTTTTCAGACTTAGCGACGCAGACCGAGACTTTCGATCAGGCTGCTGTAGCGTGCAACGTCTTTACGCTTCAGGTAGTCCAGCAGCTTACGACGCTGAGATACCATGCGCAGCAGACCGCGGCGGCTGTGGTGGTCTTTTTTGTGCTCAGAGAAGTGACCCTGCAGATGGGTAATCTGCGCGGTCAACAGGGCAACCTGAACTTCGGTTGAACCGCTGTCGTTAGCACCACGGCCATATTTAGCAACGATCTCTGCTTTAGCTTCTACGCTTAGAGACATAATAAACTCCGGTAATAAATGAATGTATGGGTGCCGATCTCTAATTCAGCATCCCGCTTTAAAGCCGCACTATTCTACTCTGCGCCTGATAGCAACGCAAATGCCCCATCAGCGAAAAGTGGCCGCACGACTTAATCCTGATACTCAACCACTAAACGACGCGGCGCAAGACGCCCATCAGCGGCAATTTCTGCCATGCCGATAAACTTACGCGCTTCGCCTTCTGATACCCTGACCAGTCCCTGTGCAGGCGCATTACTCGCCTGTACTGGCTGTCCCAGACGGAACAAATCTGCCACGGCAGTCGGGATATTCACTTCAGGGAAATCAGAGGCCGGGCTGTCCATTGGCAGCAGCAGCGGATCAAGCTGCGATTCCAGTGAGATGCCAGCGTCAGTGGCTTCCGCCAGCAGGGTATTGAGCTGCTCCAGCGTCACCATCCTTTCATAGGGATAACGGGCAACCTGCACACGACGCAGCATGGTGACATGCGCACCGCATCCCAGCTTTTCACCCAGATCATCAATGATGGTGCGGATATAGGTGCCTTTGGAGCAGTGAATTTCCAGCTCCAGCTCATTATCCTGCCAGCGAATAAACTGCAGCTCATAGACCGTAATCGGACGCGGTTCACGCTCGATCACAATGCCCTGACGCGCATACTCATACAGCGGACGTCCCTGATGCTTCAGTGCCGAAAACATTGAGGGCACCTGCAGCGTATCGCCGCGGAAGCTCTCCAGGGCGCTATCGAGTTCGGCCTGACTGAAGCTGACCGGACGCGTCTGCACGATGTTGCCATCGGCGTCTGACGTGTCAGTCCGCTCGCCCAGTCGGGCTATCACACGGTAGCGTTTGTCAGAATCCAGCAGATATTGGGAAAACTTGGTTGCTTCACCCAAACAAATTGGCAACATGCCAGTGGCCAGGGGATCAAGCGCGCCGGTGTGTCCTGCGCGATTGGCGTTGAAGATACGCTTTACTTTCTGCAGGACATCATTCGACGAGACGCCTTGTGGCTTATCCAGCAACAACACGCCATGGACGTCGCGACCGCGACGACGCGGACGACTCATTACGCCTCCTCGTCATCGCCAGTGGCGTCAGGACCACGACGTTCAGCATCATTCTTCACAACACTGGTGACGAGATTGGACATGCGCATCCCTTCAACTAACGAGTTATCGTAGAAGAAGGTCAGCTCAGGCACGATGCGCAGACGCATCGCTTTACCCAGCAGAATGCGAATATAACCTGACGCTTCTTTCAGCGCTTTCAGGCCATGTTTGATGGCATCTTCATCTTTGTCGTTAAGGAAAGTGACGAACACTTTTGCGTAGGCAAGATCGCGTGACACTTCAACGCCAGACACCGTGACCATCATGCCAAGACGCGGATCTTTAATCTCACGCTGCAGGATCATCGCAATCTCTTTTTGCAGCTCTTGTGAAACGCGCTGCGGGCGACCAAATTCTTTCGCCATCATTATTTCTCCCAAATAATTCGGGAGGCCAGAGGCCTCCCAAATTGCAACACATCAGCAGTCTATTACTCGATGGTGCGTTTAATTTCGATGATTTCAAACACTTCGATCATATCGCCAACGCGAACGTCGTTGTAGTTCTTCACGCCGATACCGCACTCCATGCCGTTACGCACTTCGTTGACGTCATCTTTAAAGCGACGCAGAGATTCCAGCTCGCCTTCGTAAATCACCACGTTGTCACGCAGGACACGGATTGGATTGTGACGTTTGATGTTACCTTCCGTCACCATACAACCGGCAATGGCGCCAAACTTCGGTGATTTGAATACGTCGCGGACCGCAGCCAGACCAATGATCTGCTGTTTGTACTCTGGTGCCAGCATACCGCTCATCGCCGCTTTAACTTCGTCAATCAGGTTATAGATGACAGAGTAGTAGCGCAGATCCAGGCTTTCTGCGTCAATGACGCGACGCGCAGAGGCATCGGCACGAACGTTGAAGCCAAGCAGAATGGCGTTAGAAGCAGCCGCCAGGGTCGCATCGGTTTCGGTAATCCCGCCGACGCCTGAACCCACAATCTTCACCTTCACTTCATCGGTGGAGAGTTTCTGCAGAGAATCAGAGATGGCTTCGACAGAACCCTGAACGTCAGCTTTCAGAACGATGTTCAGTTCAGATACTTCGCCTTCGGTCATGTTAGCAAACATGTTCTCGAGCTTAGATTTCTGCTGGCGAGCCAGTTTAACTTCGCGGAATTTGCCCTGACGATAGAGTGCAACTTCGCGTGCTTTCTTCTCGTCACGTACCACAGTCGCTTCATCACCCGCAGCCGGTACACCGGACAGGCCCAGAATCTCAACCGGGATAGACGGACCCGCTTCCATGACTTCGCGACCCAGCTCGTCACGCATTGCACGAACACGGCCATATTCGAAACCACAAAGAACGATGTCGCCTTTGTTCAGCGTACCTTCACGTACCAGCACGGTGGCAACCGGACCACGACCTTTGTCGAGGAACGATTCAATCACCACGCCGCTCGCCATACCTTCACGGATAGCGGTCAGTTCCAGAACTTCCGCCTGCAGCAGGATAGCGTTTAACAGATCATCAATGCCGGTACCCGCTTTCGCAGAGACATTCACGAACATGTTTTCGCCGCCCCACTCTTCCGGAATGATACCGTACTGGGTCAGTTCGTTTTTAACACGATCCGGATCCGCTTCTGGCTTATCGCACTTGTTCACGGCAACCACAACCGGCACTTTCGCGGCTTTGGCGTGCTGAATAGCTTCAACAGTCTGTGGCATTACGCCATCGTCTGCTGCAACCACCAGGATAACGATGTCGGTAGCCTGCGCACCACGTGCACGCATCGCGGTAAACGCGGCGTGGCCCGGGGTATCCAGGAAGGTGACCATACCGTTGTCAGTTTCAACGTGGTAAGCACCGATGTGCTGTGTAATGCCGCCCGCTTCGCCAGAGGCGATTTTAGTGGAGCGGATATAGTCCAGCAGAGACGTTTTACCGTGGTCGACGTGGCCCATGATGGTGACAACCGGCGCACGAGACTCCTGCGCAGCATCGGTATCACGATCGTCCATTACCGCTTCTTCCAGCTCGTTTTCACGACGCAGGGTTACTTTGTGGCCCATCTCTTCGGCAACGAGCTGTGCAGTTTCCTGATCGATCACCTGGTTGATAGTCGCCATTGCGCCCATCTTCATCATCGCTTTGATGACCAGAGAACCTTTCACTGCCATTTTGTTAGCCAGTTCGGCTACGGTAATGGTTTCGCCAATCACAACATCACGGTTAACAGCCTGCGCTGGCTTGTTGAAGCCCTGCTGCAGTGCGCTAGGTTTGCGATGCTTGCCGCCTTTACCACCACGAACCTGCGCACGCGCTTCTTCACGGTCGGTTTTGGCTTCAGAGTGTTTGTTGCCTTTTTTCGCCGGACGCGCAGCTTTAGCAGTCGTCCGCGCACGCGCACGACCTGCTTCAACCTGACGGTCGTTTTCATCTTCCGCCTGACGGGCATGGGTAGAAGTGGTGACGTGATAGTCGCCTTTATCCTCTTCTTCCGGTTTTTCCCATTCAGCTGATTTCTCTTCAGCCAGACGGCGGGCTTCTTCGGCTACGAGGCGGGCAGCCTCTTCCAGCTTACGGCGCGCTTCTTCTTCAGCTTTACGCTTCAGTTCAGCAGCTTCTGCTTCGCGACGGGCTTTGTCTGATTGCGCAGCCTTTGTCACTTCGTCGGTAGGTTGATTTGTCACTTTGTCATTTTCCGCTGCTGCACGTTTGGCCTTATCAGCGGCTTCGCGCCTTGCTTTGTCTTCGGCTTCACGTTGCGCTTTCTGTTCAGCTTCGCGACGGGCTTTTTCTTCAGCCTCGCGTTGCGCCTGCTCTTCCGCTTCACGCTGCGCCTCGGCTTCAGCTTCTGCCTGAGCTTGCTCAGACTCTGCATCACCTTTCACATAGGTACGCTTTTTGCGGACTTCAATTTGCACCGACTTACTTTTACCCCCGGTGCCTGGAATATTCAAGGTGCTGCGCGTTTTACGCTGCAACGTCAGCTTAGCTGAACCGACCTGACCGTGTTCACGGTTCAGATGAGATAGTAAGGTTTCTTTCTCTTGCTGGCTCACCGCGTCATTTTCAGACTTAGGGATACCCGCATCAGCAAATTGCTGTACCAGGCGATCGACCGGAGTCTGAATTTCTGCGGCCAGCGATTTTACGGTTACATCTGTCATGCTGTTCCTTCCTGTTATTACGCGTCATCGCCGAACCAGCAGATATTACGTGCGGCCATAATCAGCGCGCCGGCTTGTTCATCAGACAGGCCTTCAATATCCGTCAGATCGTCAACACCTTGCTCAGCGAGATCTTCCAGCGTGCAAACGCCTTTCGACGCCAGGCGGAACGCCAGCGCACGATCGAGGCCTTCAAGATTCAGAAGATCCTCAGCGGGCTCCTGATTTCCAAGACTCTCTTCTTTCGCCAGTGCCAGGGTGGTTAACGCATTTTTTGCTCGTTCACGCAGGGCTTCAATGGTCTCTTCGTCGAGGCCGTCGACTTCCAGCAGCTCGTTGATTGGCACGTATGCCAGCTCTTCCAGCGAGGAGAAGCCCTCTTCCACCAGTACGGTGGCGAACTCTTCGTCGATGTCGAGATGTTTAGTGAACATATCGATCGCTGCATGTGCTTCAGCCTGATGCTTAGCCTGCAGATCATCGACGGTCATCACGTTCAGCTCCCAGCCACTCAGCTGCGAAGCGAGACGCACGTTTTGGCCGTTACGGCCGATCGCCTGAGCCAGATTGCCAGCTTCTACGGCGATATCCATGGTGTGATTATCTTCATCAACCACGATTGACGCCACATCGGCCGGAGCCATGGCGTTGATAACAAACTGTGCCGGGTTATCGTCCCACAGCACAATATCAATACGCTCGCCACCCAGTTCACTGGAAACTGCCTGAACACGCGCGCCGCGCATGCCCACACAGGCACCGACCGGATCGATACGTTTGTCGTTGGTTTTGACTGCAATTTTAGCGCGCGAACCCGGATCACGGGCGGCTGCTTTAATTTCAATCAGTTCTTCGCCAATTTCTGGCACCTCGATCCGGAACAGTTCAATCAGCATTTCGGGTTTGGAACGCGTGACGAACAGCTGCGCGCCACGCGCTTCCGGACGTACAGAGTAGAGTACGCCACGAATACGATCGCCCGGGCGGAAGTTTTCACGCGGTAGCATATCTTCGCGCAGAATGACCGCTTCGGCATTGCTGCCTAAATCGAGGGAAATGTTGTCGCGGTTAACTTTTTTCACCACACCGGTGATGATTTCGCCTTCCTGCTCACGGAACTGATCAACCACCATTGCGCGCTCAGCTTCGCGCACTTTTTGCACGATAACCTGCTTAGCAGTCTGGGTGGTGATACGGTCAAAGGTGACCGATTCAATCTGATCTTCGACATATTCGCCCAGATTGAATGCTTCATCTTCGAAGCGGGCCGCATCCAGCGTGATCTCGCGCGTCGGCTGTGTTACCTCTTCAACGATTTCCCAGCGGCGGAAAGTATCGAAATCGCCACTGCGGCGATCAATGCTGACGCGTACCTCAATTTCCTGCTCGTACTTTTTCTTGGTCGCAGTCGCCAGCGCGCTCTCCAGCGCTTCGAAGATTTTCTCACGCGGCAGGGCTTTTTCGTTAGAAACGGCTTCTACAACAGCTAAGATCTCTTTGTTCATCCTGGTTAGCCTCAATCCGGACTTTTAAAAGTGGGGGACCAGGTTCGCTTTCTGAATATTACTCAGCGCGAACACTTCATCGCTACCCTCAACGTGCACCGTGATCATCTCGCCATCAACTGACTTGATGGTTCCCTGCCATTTACGGCGGTTCTGAACGGCCATACGCAACACCAGGCTCACTTCTTCACCCATAAAGCGGGTGTAGTGTTCAGCGGTGAACAGAGGACGATCGAGTCCCGGTGAAGAGACTTCAAGGTTGTAAGGAACAGTAATAGGATCTTCAACATCCATTACCGCACTTACCTGGTGGCTGACATCGGCGCAATCATCGACATTGATGCCATCTTCACTATCAATATAGATGCGCAGGATAGATGTGCGACTACGAACGAATTCAATTCCAACCAGTTCGTAACCCAGCGCTTCTACGGGAGCCGATACCAACTCTGTCAATTTTTGCTCTAATGTGGACAAGCCCACCCCCAAGACATAAAAAAAGGGCCTATAGCCCAGTATTACGATTCGCTAATAACAAAAAACCCCGAATATTCGGGGCTTTTAATCACTGGACCCTGTATGCCGCAATGCGGCCCGGACTCCATCCAAAGAATTTTCTTTCAAAAAATAGCCGTGAATGCGTCCGTCGATGCATACAGTATATTTGAAAAAGAACTCAAAGGGAAAGTGGTTGCGGGGGCCGGATTTGAACCGACGACCTTCGGGTTATGAGCCCGACGAGCTACCAGGCTGCTCCACCCCGCGTCCGAAAACGTGGCGAATAATACGCCAGACCTGCATAAAATGCAAGTGATACTACGATTTGGTACCGAGGACGGGACTTGAACCCGTAAGCCCAATCGGGCACTACCACCTCAAGGTAGCGTGTCTACCAATTCCACCACCACGGCACTGCACTGACCACAACGATTCGTTGTGCTGACGACCTTACTTAGGAATATCGCTGCCCGGTGTAACCGGTTGAGCTGGCTTTTCAGTCTGTTGAGAAGACTGCGCCGGCGCAGAAAGATTTTCCCACTCGCTTCCTTTTGACGCTTTATTGCTGTTCAGATTACCCAGAACCAAGCTGATGATGAAGAACAATGCCGCTAAAATGCCAGTAGTACGGGTCATGAAATTACCTGAACCCGACGAACCAAACACTGTACCGGATGCGCCTGCACCGAATGAGGCTCCCATATCAGCGCCTTTGCCTTGCTGCAGCATGATCATACCCACGAGGGCGATAGCTACAATAAGGAAAACAACTAAAAGAGCTTCGTACATATTCAACCTGTTCCTTGCACGATAATCGTACAGTTAAAGCTTCACCAGTATTGATGGGGAGTCTCGTCATCACCCATCAGAAGCGGGTGTGAATACTAACCAAAGGCGCATATCTCTGCAAGTGCAATTTTTACTACCCGAACTGATTGCAGAAAAAAGCGCCATCCCGGTGATTTTACAGGCAGTTCCACACTCTGCAGACTGCCTGTTGCGGTTTTAAACGGCCTTGACCTGATCGGCGATGCGATTCGCCAGTTCGGTGACCTGCGCCTCATTTTCGCCTTCGACCATCACACGAATCAATGGCTCGGTGCCGGACTTACGCAGCAGAACACGTCCGCGACCTGCCAGCGCTTTTTCCACTTCCGCGGTCACGGTTTTGACGGCATCGCTTTGCAGCGGATCGTGTTCACCTGCAAAGCGCACGTTGACCAGAACCTGCGGCAGCATTTTCATACCACTGCAGAGATCGTGCAGGCTCATGTGGTTGCGTACCATTGCAGTAAGTACTTGCAAACTTGCAACGATACCGTCGCCGGTCGTGGTTTTATCGAGCAGGATCACATGACCGGAGTTCTCAGCACCGAGACGCCAGCCCTTCTCCTGCATCTTCTCCAGCACATAACGGTCACCCACTTTGGCGCGGGTAAACGGAATGCCAAGCTGCTTCAGTGCTAACTCCAGTCCCATGTTACTCATCAGCGTACCCACTACACCGCCGCGTAACTGTCCCTGGCGCAATGCTTCACGTGCAATGATATAGAGGATCTGGTCGCCATCCACTTTGTCGCCCAGATGGTCAATCATCATGATACGGTCGCCGTCGCCGTCGTAGGCCAGACCAATATCAGCTTTCTCGGCCAGCACACGCTGCTGCAGCAGTTTGAGATCGGTGGCACCGCACTCTTTATTAATGTTCATGCCATCTGGCTGGACACCAATAGCAATGACGGTGGCACCCAGTTCACGCAATACATTCGGCGCGATGTGGTAGGTGGCACCATTGGCACAGTCGACCACAATCTTCAGGCCATTCAGATTCAGTTCGCTGGGGAATGTCCCTTTGCAAAACTCAATGTAACGCCCTGCGGCATCCACGATGCGGCTGGCACGGCCTAACTGCGCTGATTCAACACAGGTAATCGGCTTTTCCATCTCCAGCTCAATCGCTTCTTCAACGTCATCAGGCAATTTGGTGCCTTCGGAGGAAAAGAACTTAATCCCGTTGTCGTCAAACGGGTTGTGCGACGCCGAAATCACAATGCCCGCCTCTGCGCGGAAGGTGCGGGTCAGATAGGCGATGGCGGGCGTCGGCATCGGGCCGGTAAACGCCGCTGTCAGGCCTGCCGCAGCGAGGCCTGCTTCCAGCGCGGACTCCAGCATGTAGCCAGAGATACGGGTATCTTTACCAATAATGATCTTCTTAGAACCATGGCGCGCCAGCACTTTACCTGCGGCCCAGCCGAGCTTCAGGACAAAATCGGGGGTAATGGGGGTTTCACCGACTTTGCCGCGAATGCCGTCTGTACCGAAATATTTACGATTACTCATGATACTCCTTTTGCTCTTCGGGTCGCTTCGACCACGCGCATCGCTTCGGCCGTCTCTTTTACGTCATGCGCGCGAATAATCTGCGCGCCCTGCATGGCAGCAATCACCGCGCAGCTCAGGCTGCCGGTTAAACGCTGTGATGGGCCGACATTTAACAGCTGACCAATCATTGATTTACGCGACATCCCAACCAGCAGCGGCAGACCGAAGTGGTGAAAATCGCCCAGATGAGCCAGCAGTTCATAATTGTGGCTGAGATTTTTACCGAAACCGAAGCCCGGGTCGAGTATCAGCCGCTTTTTTTTAATTCCCGCCGCTTCACAGCGTGCAATCTGCTGAGCGAAGTAAGTGTCCACTTCGCTTAAGATGTTTTCGTAAACCGGTGCCTGCTGCATGGTGCGCGGCTCGCCCTGCATATGCATTAAACAGACGGGAAGTCCGGTAGCGGCTGCAGCATCGAGCGCGCCTGGTTCAGTGAGTGAACGAACGTCATTAATGATGTGAGCACCCACTCGCGCAGCTTCCCGGATAACCTCGGCTTTAGAGGTGTCCACTGAGATCCAGACTTCGAAACGCTGGGCGATGGCTTCGACCACCGGAATCACCCGCTCCAGCTCTTCCTCCACACTCACTTCATCAGCGCCAGGACGGGTTGATTCACCGCCCACGTCGATAATGGTGGCACCTGCATTAACCATCTCATTGGTATGCGTCAGCGCATCAACCAGCGCGTTATGTTTACCACCATCTGAAAAGGAGTCCGGCGTGACATTCAGAATGCCCATCACATGCGGGAAAGATAAATCGAGATGGGAATCACGGGCAAACAACTTCATGGTGAAAACTCCTTGCTGATCAATATCTGGATGTAAAAAACCCCGGACCAGCCGGGGTTTTGTCTGACGATGTTGCGTCTTATTTGTTGTACTGCTCTGACATAGTATTGCCTGGGTTTGGCGTACGCGGTTCATCAACCGGACGTGGCGCCTTTGGCGTACCGTTGCTGTCTGAGTTGCTGCCTGGATCTTCCCAGCCTGCTGGCGGACGCACTTCGCGGCGTGCCATCAGGTCGTCGATCTGCGGTGCATCAATGGTTTCATACTTCATCAGCGCGTCTTTCATCGCGTGAAGGATGTCCATGTTCTCACCCAGAATGCGGCGAGCACGCTGGTAGTTGCTGTCGATCAGGTGTTTGACTTCCTGGTCGATGATGCGGGCAGTTTCATCAGACATGTGTTTCGCTTTCGCGACAGAACGTCCAAGGAACACTTCACCCTCTTCTTCTGCATACAGCAACGGACCCAGTTTTTCAGAGAAGCCCCACTGCGTCACCATGTTACGTGCCAGGTTAGTCGCGACTTTGATGTCGTTAGACGCACCGGTAGAAACACGTTCTGCACCGTAGATGATCTCTTCTGCCAGACGACCGCCGTAAAGCGTTGAAATCTGGCTTTCCAGTTTCTGACGGCTGGCGCTGATCGCGTCGCCTTCAGGCAGGAAGAAGGTCACACCCAGCGCACGGCCGCGCGGGATAATCGTAACTTTATGGACCGGATCATGCTCTGGTACCAGGCGACCAATAATCGCGTGGCCGGCTTCGTGGTAAGCCGTTGACTCTTTCTGCGATTCCGTCATCACCATGGAGCGACGTTCCGCACCCATCATGATTTTATCTTTCGCTTTTTCGAACTCAACCATCGACACCACACGCTTGTTTGAACGGGCGGCGAACAGCGCTGCTTCGTTGACAAGGTTGGCCAGATCGGCACCGGAGAAGCCTGGGGTACCACGTGCAATGATCGCTGCATCAATATCGGTAGCCAGTGGCACACGACGCATATGCACTTTCAGGATCTGCTCACGACCGCGTACATCGGGCAGGCCTACAACAACCTGACGGTCAAAGCGGCCCGGACGCAGCAGCGCAGGGTCCAGTACGTCAGGACGGTTAGTCGCGGCGATAACGATAATACCTTCGTTACCTTCAAAACCATCCATCTCAACCAGCATCTGGTTCAGCGTCTGCTCACGTTCATCATGACCACCGCCTAAACCGGCGCCACGCTGACGACCAACGGCATCGATTTCATCGATGAAGATGATGCACGGTGCCGCTTTCTTAGCCTGTTCGAACATGTCGCGCACACGGGATGCACCAACACCGACAAACATTTCCACAAAGTCAGAACCGGAGATAGTGAAGAAAGGCACCTTCGCTTCGCCAGCAATCGCTTTGGCGAGCAAGGTTTTACCGGTACCCGGTGGCCCCACCATCAGAACGCCTTTTGGAATTTTACCGCCCAGCTTCTGGAAACGGCTCGGCTCACGCAGATATTCCACCAGCTCAGCCACTTCATCTTTCGCTTCGTCACAACCTGCGACGTCAGCGAAAGTGGTTTTAATCTGGTCTTCCGTCAACATGCGGGCTTTACTTTTGCCGAAGGACATCGCGCCCTTTCCGCCACCGCCCTGCATCTGACGCATAAAGAAGATCCACACACCGATCAGCAGCAGCATCGGGAACCACGAAATGAAGATTGAAGCCAGCAGGCTTGGTTCTTCCGGCGGTTCGCCAACCACTTTGACGTTTTTGGTCAAGAGGTTATCGAGCAACTTAGGATCATTGACAGGAATGTAGGTGGTATATTTATTGCTGTCTTTTTTGACAACGTTAATTTCACGCCCGTTAATGCGTGCCTCGCGGACCTGATCCTGGTTCACTTCCGACAGGAAGGTTGAATAATCAACCCGACGGCCATTCGACTCGCTGGGCCCAAAGCTCTGGAATACTGACATCAGCACGACCGCGATGACTAACCAGAGAATCAGGTTTTTCGCCATGTCACTCAAGGGATTAACCTCATATTACATCGGTGTTAACAGATAGCGTAGGGTACTATAGTTCCTGCATACATGGAATCGCAGCAACGCTGCGGACTTCTCCAGCAATTTGGTTATAGTTTGCGCCCAGTCGCCACAATGTACACTTCACGTGAACGAGAACGTGAAGCGTCCGGCTTACGAATTTTTACTTTCGTAAACAGGGAGCGAATTTCCCGCAGGTATTCATCGAAGCCATCTCCCTGAAACACTTTCACTACAAAACTGCCGCCAGGTGCCAGGATATCCCGACACATCTCCAGCGCCAGCTCCACTAAATACATCGACCGGGGAATATCTACGGCAGGTGTACCACTCATATTCGGCGCCATGTCGGACATGACAACCTGAACTTTCTGATCGCCAACGCGCTCAAGCAGCGCATTGATCACCGATTCTTCACGAAAATCGCCCTGAAGGAAATCGACACCGACTATTGGATCCATTGGCAGGATATCACAGGCAATGACGCGCCCTTTGTTCCCGATTTGCTGTACCACATATTGCGACCAGCCACCGGGTGCGGCACCCAGATCTACCACGGTCATACCGGGTTTGAACAGCTTGTCACCCTGTTGTATTTCATCAAGTTTAAACCAGGCGCGCGAGCGCAACCCTTTTTTATGCGCCTGGAGCACATATTTATCGCTAAAGTGTTCCTGAAGCCAGCGGCCGGAGCTGGCTGAACGCTTTTTACCCGTCATATTATTTCCAACTAAATCGTCATCGTAGCGATAAACCTGCACGCAATGGGTTGCGTCGATTTGGTGATATACCCGAGATGGCGGTAGAATGAACCGTTTTCAATCCCTGAGTAAGTAAAAAACTACGATGAATCTAAGTACCAAACAAAAACAGCACCTCAAGGGCCTCGCCCATCCACTCAAGCCCGTGGTTATGCTGGGTGGCAACGGCCTGACTGAAGGCGTGCTGGCCGAAATCGAGCAGGCTCTGGCGCATCACGAACTGATCAAGGTAAAAATCGCCTCAGAAGATCGTGAAACGAAACAGCTGATCGTTGAAGCTATCGTGCGTGAGACCGGTGCCAGCAACGTACAGGTGATCGGCAAAACGCTGGTGCTGTATCGCCCCTCTAAAGAGAGCAAAATTTCTCTGCCACGTTAAGTGGGCAAAGAAAGTGACATGCTCTTACCTCAGATAAAAGGCCGCGATGCGGCCTTTTTCTTTTCTTTACATTGTGCTTTAACGCTTTTCAAAGCGTAGCAACATCTTAAAGGTATTCCACCTTCAGGATTTCGTACTCAACGTCGCCGCCTGGGGTTTTAACAATAGCCACATCATCGGCCTCTTTTCCCACCAGGCCACGCGCCATTGGCGAATTGACCGAAATCAGATTTTGCTTAAAGTCCGCTTCGTCATCGCCCACGATACGATAAGTCGACTCTTCGTCGGTCTCGACATTCAGTACGGTTACCGTTGCGCCGAAAATTACGCGGCCAGTTTTAGGCATCTGGGTGACGTCGATCACCTGCGCATTGGAGAGTTTGGCTTCAATCTCCTGAATACGCCCTTCACAAAAACCCTGCTCTTCACGCGCAGCATGGTATTCCGCGTTTTCTTTTAAATCGCCGTGTTCGCGTGCGTCAGCGATAGAGGCGATAATGCGCGGGCGCTTCACGGTTTTCAGCTCGTTCAGCTCTTCGCGCAATCTTTCAGCGCCTCTTAACGTCATCGGAATCTGATTCATTTAAGCTCCTCGCCCTCTTTCCTGTTAACGATGTCATCCTGACCGGTGACTGCAGAAAAAAGCGTTCTGCGGCACATTAGCCCGTTTTTGCAAATAAAAGAATCCTGACCCGGAGATGCTTCCAGGCCAGAAAAGAGTTTTGCAATTTGATACGTATTTTACCCCAGAGTTCACTGCGGGTCATCGTTTACTTTGCACCGTCCGGCAACGTAGTATTGACGCCCTCACCTGCCAGTTACCGCGAGATTATGCGATTTTCACGACTTGTTACCGGATTAAGCTGTGCATTTATGCTGCAGGCACACGCAGCGCCAGTTGATGAATACATGCAGTACCTGCCAGACGGTGCCAATCTGGCGCTGATGGTCCAGAAAGTGGGTGCTTCAACACCGATCATTGATTATCACGGAAAACAGATGGCCCTGCCCGCCAGTACCATGAAAGTGGTGACGGCGCTGGCGGCATTACTGGAACTGGGTGGCGATTTCCGTTTTCAGACCACTTTTGAGACTCGCGGCGCCATTATAGATGGCACCCTGAACGGCGATTTAGTCGCACGTTTCGGCGGTGATCCCACTTTAACCCGTCAGGATCTGCGCAACATGGTCGCGGCGATTAAGAAGCAGGGTATTAACCATATCAAAGGCAATCTGGTTATCGACACGTCCGTGTTTGCCAGTCACGACATGGCGCCGGGCTGGCCGTGGAACGATATGACTCAGTGCTTCAGCGCCCCGCCGGGTGCAGCGATTGTTGATAAGAACTGTTTCTCGGTATCGCTCTACAGCGCGAATACGCCGGGTGAAAATGCCTTTGTTCGCATCGCCTCCTATTATCCGGCGCATATGTACAGCCAGGTCCGCACCATCGGCCGCAACAGCGGCGAAGGGCAATATTGTGAACTGGATGTGGTGCCGGGCGAGTTGAACCGCTACACGCTGACTGGCTGTATGCGTCAGCGTGCCGAACCGCTGCCGCTGGCCTTTGCCGTGCAGGATGGTGCGGCCTGGGCTGGCGAGATTCTCAAGGCGGAACTGCGGTCGTCAGAGATTGATTACAGCGGGCATCTGGTGCGTCAGACGCAGGTCACGGAGCCTGGCACCGTACTGGCATCGACCCAGTCCGCGCCGCTGCATACGCTGCTGCACACCATGCTGAAGAAGTCAGACAACATGATTGCCGACACGGTGTTCCGCACTATTGGTCATCACTACTTCAACGTACCAGGAACGTTCCGTGCCGGGCAGGATGCGGTTCGTCGTATCCTGAAAGCGAAAGCCAACGTCGATATGGGCAACAGCATCCAGGTCGATGGTTCCGGCCTGTCGCGCCACGACCTGATTTCGCCGCAAACCATGATGCAGGTGTTGCAGTTCATTGCGAAGAATGACAACACGCTGGATTATATTTCGATGCTGCCGCTGGCTGGCTATGATGGCACGCTGCAATATCGGGGCGGACTGCATGAAGCAGGACTGGATGGCAAAGTCTCGGCGAAAACCGGTTCATTGCAGGGCGTCTATAACCTGGCGGGCTTTATCACTACCTCAAGTGGCGCGCGGGTGGCGTTCGTTCAGTTCCTTTCCGGGTATGCGGTACCGCCGGAAGATCAACGAACCCGTCGTATTCCTCTGGTGCGTTTCGAGAGCCGACTCTATCGCGATATCAATCAGAACAACTGATGACGCCGTAATAAAAACGCAGCAGGTGATCAACCTGCTGCGTTTTTTTATGGCTGAACGCTTCAGAAGCGGATACCAGCGTCGCCGTGAAGTGCTGGCTCCAGAAAGAACAATGCCCCCTTTCATTCCTGAAAGGGGGCATCCTATATCACGCTGTAGCAGACGTGCGGTTAACGCTGATAGATGATTTCGACGCCTTCGTCGTCTTCATCATCCCAGTCGTCATCCCACTCTTCATCTTCCACTTCGACCGTGTTTTCAATGGTTTCTTTGTGGTAATCGTCCCACATGAACTCCACTTTTTCCGGCTGTTTCTCTTCAAGCTCGGCTTCTTTCGGGTTGGCATTGATGAAGCTCATCACGTCCCAGCAGAGTTCGTTGACACCAGTACGGCTTGCGGCAGAGATCAGGTAATACTTATCTTCCCAGCCCAGCGCTTCAGCAACGGCTTTTGCCCGTGACTGCGCTTCTTCTTCGCTAATCAGATCAATCTTGTTGAAGACCAGCCAGCGTGGCTTGTTGAACAGCTTCTCGCTGTACTTTTCGAGCTCGCCGAGAATAATGCGGGCATTTTCAACCGGATCGCTTTCATCGATCGGATCGATGTCGATCAGGTGCAGCAATACGCGGCAACGCTCGAGGTGTTTCAGGAAGCGGATACCGAGGCCAGCGCCATCTGCTGCGCCTTCAATCAGGCCAGGAATATCAGCCACGACGAAGCTCTGCTCGCTGTCCATACGGACTACGCCCAGGCTCGGCACAAGCGTGGTAAATGGATAATCCGCCACTTTTGGTTTGGCAGCTGAAACGGCACGGATAAAGGTTGATTTACCGGCGTTCGGTAAGCCCAGCATCCCAACGTCTGCCAGCAGCATCAGCTCCAGCTGCAGGTCACGTTTTTCACCTGGAGTACCCATCGTTTTCTGACGAGGACTGCGGTTCACTGAGGATTTGAAGCGCGTGTTGCCCAGACCATGCCAGCCGCCCTTGCCGACCATCAGTTTCTGGCCGTGACGCGTCATGTCACCGAGTGTCTCACCGGTACCCTGATCGATAACCCGGGTGCCGACCGGCACTTTAACTTCGATATCTTTACCGCGTTTGCCTGTACAGTCGCGGCTCTGGCCGTTCTGTCCGCGCTCTGCCCGGAAAGATTTTTCGAAACGATAATCGATAAGGGTATTGAGGTTTTCATCAGCGATCAGATAAACATCACCGCCGTCACCGCCATCACCGCCATCAGGGCCGCCTCTCGGGATATATTTTTCGCGGCGGAAGCTCACGCAACCATTACCGCCATCACCGGCGACGACCAAAATTGTCGCTTCATCTACAAACTTCATTTTCTATCTCCGTCACACAATCGTCTGCAGCACTCTGCAGACGGGTCCGCCAGGGTCTTCTGCGCTGACCAGCGGCGGATAAATCAGGATTGGCTTTCGCCAGTGCGTACACAAAGTGTACAGCAAACTTTTGTGATGCGTCGCTTTTACCGCAACAGACCGCAGAATGTAAAAAGCCCCGCAGGAGCTGCGGGGCCTTCAATTCGTGCGTTCAGACGTTAAACGTCTGCGTCACGACAACCTTACTCAGCAACGATGCTGATGTATTTACGGTTGTTCGGACCTTTAACTTCGAACTGTACTTTACCGTCTGCGGTAGCAAACAGGGTGTGGTCACGACCACAACCTACATTGGTACCGGCGTGGAATTTGGTGCCACGCTGACGAACGATGATGCTACCTGCCAGAACAGATTCGCCACCGAAACGCTTTACACCCAGACGTTTTGCATTGGAGTCACGACCATTTCGAGTCGAACCACCAGCCTTTTTATGTGCCATTTGTCAGATCTCCTCTTACGCCGTGATACCAGTGATTTTCACATCAGTGAACCACTGGCGATGGCCTGCTTGCTTACGGTAGTGCTTACGACGACGAAACTTAACAATCTTAATTTTCTCGCCACGACCGTGAGCAACAACTTCTGCCTTGATCATTCCGCCTGAAACCAGTGGCGCGCCGATTTTCACGTCTTCGCCATTAGCAATCATCAGAACCTGGTCAAACTCAATCGTTTCACCGGTTGCGATGTCCAGCTTTTCCAGGCGAACGGTCTGACCTTCGCTTACTCGGTGTTGTTTACCACCACTTTGGAAAACCGCGTACATATAAAACTCCGCTTCTGCGCTTGCCTTTTAGTTCATCAGGCGGCGCGCTAAATATTCACAATAGGGCGCGAATTCTACGCAAAACTCCAGAAGAAGACAAGAGCACTTTGCACACTCTTGCAGAAAAAAAACACAGGCTGAATGCAACCGTTTCTCAGGCACAAAATTCAAGTACAATCAGTAACAGATTACCTGAACGCTGGCTGAGTAAACCACTTACCATGGCAGAGATAACGAGTCATAGCTGAAAAGACGAATGAACTTAGAACAGATTAATGAATTAACCGCACAGGATATGGCTGCCGTTAACCAGACCATCCTCGACCAGCTGAATTCAGATGTCTCGCTCATCAACCAGTTGGGCTATTACATCATCAGTGGTGGGGGCAAGCGTATCCGTCCCATGATTGCCGTGCTCTCCGCACGTGCCATGGGCTACAAGGGCGACCTGCACGTGACCAATGCGGCGCTGATCGAATTTATCCACACCGCCACGCTGCTGCATGACGATGTCGTGGATGAATCCGATATGCGTCGTGGCAAAGCGACCGCGAACGCGGCGTTTGGCAATGCGGCAAGCGTGCTGGTCGGTGACTTTATTTATACCCGCGCCTTCCAGATGATGACCAGCATGGGTTCGCTGCGTATCCTGGCGCTGATGTCAGAGGCAGTAAACGTCATTGCTGAAGGTGAAGTCCTGCAGCTGATGAACGTCAATGATCCCGACATCACTGAAGAGAGCTACATGCGCGTCATTTACAGCAAGACAGCGCGTCTGTTTGAAGCCGCCTCGCAGGCTTCTGCAATTCTGGCTGAAGCCACACCTGAAGAGGAAAAAGCCCTGCAGGATTATGGGCGCTATCTGGGTACGGCTTTCCAGTTAATTGACGACTTACTGGATTACAGTGCTGATGGTGAAACGCTGGGTAAAAATACTGGCGATGACCTGAGTGAAGGCAAACCCACCCTGCCACTGCTGCATGCGATGCAGCACGGCTCGCCTGAACAGGCGAAGATGATCCGTGAAGCCATTGAACAGGGAAATGGCCGCCATCTGCTGGAACCCGTACTGGAAGCGATGAATCAGTGTGGTTCTCTGGAGTGGACGCGCAGTCGTGCCGAACAGGAAGCGGATAAAGCCATTGAAGCCCTGAGAATTCTGCCGGAATCGCCATGGCGCAGTGCCCTGGAGTCGCTGGCGCACATGTCAGTTCAGCGCGATTTTTGATCCCTCACGGAGCCTTCCGGGCTCCGTTTTCATCTCAGTCCGTCCCCATTATTCTTATTTCCTGCAAGCATTTGCACACCTTTTGCGAGTCATCCCACAGACCCGGCGCTGGATCTAAAAATAACTGGAAATTAATGGAAACTTTTTGCTATAAAACCCCTGTTCTTTCCAGATGGCACTAAAAAGGAAAGCCAACGTCCTGCTGGACGACGCAATGACAAGGAAAAGGAGAACAGGTTATGGAAAAAATAAAGGAAGACTGGCATCCGGCTGACATTATCGCGGCGCTGCACAAACGCGGTATGACGCTGGCAGCACTATCACGCGCATCGGGTCTGAGTTCGTCAACACTGGCTAATGCGCTGACGCGCCCGTGGCCCAAAGGAGAATGGCTGATCGCCGACGCGCTAACGATTCACCCGAGTGAGATCTGGCCCAGTCGATATTATGATCCCCACACCCACCGCCTGCTGGATCGCAGAAAACGTATCCGGACGCCTGCAGCGCATTCCGACAGCAACTGAGACCGCAGGCTATTTTCAGGCGAAAAAAAAACCAGCCCTGAAGGGGGCTGGCTTTTTGAGTGCCTCAGCAGACTTACTCTTCGCTGACACGCTCGATGTTCGCGCCCATTGCTTTCAGTTTATCTTCGATGTGCTCATAGCCACGATCGATGTGATAAATGCGATCAACGAACGTCGTGCCTTCCGCAATACAACCCGCCAGAACCAGGCTGGCAGAAGCACGCAGATCGGTCGCCATCACCTGCGCACCTGACAGGGTTTCAACCCCATGACAGATTGCCGTGTTGCTCTCAATCTCAGCATGTCCGCCCATGCGAATCAGTTCAGGGATATGCATAAAACGGTTTTCGAAAATGGTTTCGGTAATCAGACCCGTGCCTTCCGCAACCATGTTTAACAGGGTGAACTGTGCCTGCATATCTGTCGGGAACCCCGGATGCGGAGCGGTGCGCACGTTAACCGCTTTTGGTCGCTTGCCGTGCATGTCCAGACTGATCCAGTCTTCACCGGTTTCAATATCGGCACCCGCATCACGCAGCTTAGCCAATACAGCATCCATGGTATCTGGCTGGGTTTTGTGGCACATCACTTTGCCGCCTGAAATGGCAGCAGCCACCAGGAAGGTACCGGTTTCGATACGATCGGGCAGAACGCGATAAACACCGCCACCCAGACGCTCAACGCCTTCGATGGTGATTTTGTCGCTACCTGCGCCACTGATTTTGGCACCCAGGGTGTTAAGGAAGTTGGCGGTATCGACAATTTCCGGCTCACGCGCCGCATTCTCGATCACAGTGGTACCTGTCGCCAGCGTCGCTGCACTCATGATAGTGACCGTTGCGCCAACGCTGATTTTGTCCATGACAATCAGCGCGCCTTTCAGGCGTCCATTGACTGAGGCTTTAACGTAGCCCTCTTCCAGTTTGATCTCAGCACCCAGCTGTTCCAGACCGGTGATATGCAGATCAACCGGACGCGCGCCGATAGCGCAGCCACCCGGCAGAGAAACCTGACCCTGACCAAAACGCGCCACCAGCGGACCCAGCGCCCAGATTGAGGCACGCATGGTTTTGACCAGGTCATAAGGCGCACAAAACACATCTACCGCACTGGCATCGACATGCACAGAACCGTTGCGTTCGACCTTCGCACCCAGCTGGCTCAGCAGTTTCATGGTGGTATCAATGTCGCGCAGCTTTGGCACGTTCTTAATCTCTACCGGCTCTTCAGCCAGCAGGGCAGCAAACAGAATAGGAAGTGCGGCGTTCTTTGCCCCGGAAATGGTGACTTCACCACTTAAACGGGTGGGGCCTTGCACACGAAATTTTTCCATCAACACGGCTCTCGATTAACTAGCTAAAAATTGGACTCGCTCACGGCGAGTTCACCACGCAGAAGGATCAGAAACCGTTGAGTTTACGGTCACGTGCCCATTCAGCGGGAGTATAAGTTTTGATAGAGACAGCATGCATGCGGTTATCCGCGATGAATTCCATCAGCGGCGCATAGACAGCCTGCTGCTTTTTCACGCGGCTCAGTTCGCCAAACAGTTCGCCTACGGCGATCACCTGAAAATGGCTGCCATCGTTGCTCATCACATGAACTTCGTCTAAAGGCAATGCGGCCATCAGCACGGCCTGAATTTCACTGTTTTCCATTGGGCTTAACTTCACTTAATAATAATAAGGCTGACATAGTAGAGGAAAGCGGCTGACTCTTAAATACGCAAAAGCCCCTGCTGGAAACAGGGGCTTAGCATAACAACCGGAAATCAGGCGCTTTTATCCGCAGAAACAATAATCTGTTGCAGATTGTAAAGGGTAATCAGCGAGCGCAGTTTGTCACTGATGCCTGTAAAGCATGGGGTTATACCCTGTGCACGCGCGATTTCCCGCAAGTGCACCAGCAGGGCGAGACCGGAAGAGTCCACCCGCTCCAGCCCCGCGACGTCGATAGTATCGACATCTTTGATCAGCGTCTCGCGTTGCTGCCACAGGCTCATCAGCGTGTCGCGATCCAGTTCGCCTTTAAGTAATAGCGTGCTGGCTTCCCGCTCCCAGCGTAACGATTCGTGCATTATTGTTGTTTATCCAGCGTGATCGGCTGTGCCGCAGAAGACTTCAGTTGTGCCGTCAGACCATCAATACCTTTGGTACGCAACAAATCGCTCCACTCATTTTGTTTCGTGGTGATCATGCTGACGCCTTCGGCGATCATGTCATAAGCCTGCCATTTCCCGCTCTGGCTATTTTTACGCCACTGGAAATCGAGGCGTACCGGCGGACGTCCATTTGGGTCAATAATGGTGACACGAATAGCGACAATCTGGGCGTCGCCTAACGGCTGTTCGGGCTGAATCTGGTAGCTCTGGCCGTTATACAGTGCCAGTGCCTGACCATACGCCTGCGCCAGGTAATCACCAAAGGCGCTGAAATAGGCTTCACGCTGAGCAGGTGTTGAGTCACGATAGTAGCGTCCCAGCACTAACGCGCCTGCATATTTAATCTGCACATATGGCAGGAGCTCCTGACGCACAATCTCACGCAGGTAGTTGGGATCCTGCTTGATTTTCGGCTGCTCATTTTTCAGACGGGTGAATGTCTTCTGCGCCGCTTCGTTCATCAGCTTGTAAGGATTGCTCTGATCGGCTGCGGTCGCCGTCAGCGGTACCGCTACCACCAGCATGGCAATCATCAGTAAACGTTTAAACATGGTAAACCCTCTTCTTTAAGGTTGAGCCGGTGCCGCAGGCGCAGCACTGTCGCCTTCCTGCGCGTCTTCGGAGTCAGTTTTTTGTTTGTTATCGCCGCTCTTATAAAGGAACTGGCCGATCAGGTCTTCGAGCACCATGGCTGACTTCGTATCACGCAGCGTATCGCCATCTTTCAGCATCGCCGAGCCGAGCTCAGGATCGTCAAAGCCTAAGTTCAGCGCCAGGAACTGCTCACCCAGCAGGCCCTGAGTACGGACAGCCAGCGAGCTGGTATCTGAAATTTTATTCGCATACTGATCGCTGATCTCCATGGTGACACGCGGCAGCAGCGTTTTCGGCTCAAGCGCTATTTCTGTCACCCGGCCAATGACCACACCACCAATTTTGACCGGCGAACTGGCTTTCAGGCCGCCGATATTGTCAAAGGTCGCGTAGAGTTTCCACGTCGGCTCTGTGCCCATCGACTTTAAATCGGCGACGCGCAGACAGAGAAACAATGCGGCGATCAACGCCATAATCATAAAAATGCCAACCCAGATTTCGCTTTTTTTGCTTTGCATTGCATCAATTCCCAAACATCAGTGCTGTCAGCACAAAATCCAACCCGAGCACCGCCAGTGAAGCATGTACTACGGTACGCGTTGTCGCGCGACTGATCCCTTCAGAAGTGGGAATCGCGTCATAGCCATTAAAAAGAGCAATCCAGGTGACCGTTACGGCAAAGACGGCGCTTTTGATGATGCAGTTAACGATATCGGTTCGGAAATCGACCGCGTTCTGCATAGCTGACCAGAAGAAACCGGGATCGATCCCCTTCCAGCTCACGCCAACCAGTGCACCGCCTGCAATACCGACCGCAGTGAAGATCATGGTCAGTAGCGGCATGCTGATAAAACCGGCCCAGAAGCGCGGCGAGACTACCCGGCGCAACGGATCCACCGCCATCATCTCCATACTGGAGAGCTGTTCAGTGGCTTTCATCAGGCCGATTTCAGCCGTCAGTGCCGATCCTGCCCGTCCGGCAAACAGCAGCGCGGTAACAACCGGCCCCAGTTCACGCAGCAAGGAGAGCGCCACCAGCATACCCAGACTGGTTTCTGCACCATAGGTGTTCAGCACCAGATAGCCCTGCAGTCCGAGTACCATGCCGATAAACAGACCTGAAACCACAATAATCAGTAACGACAGTACGCCAACACTATAGATTTGTTTGATCAGTAGCGGCGTATGTCTGCGGAACGCGGGTTTTCCCACCAGCGCGTGAAACAGCATTAATCCTGCGCGTCCAAAACTGGCGCACGTTTCAATTCCCTGACGACCGAATGACGCCAGCGCCTTCAAGACCATCTGTTTAGTTACTCCCTGAGCCGGTTAAATCAGCGAGATAGTCGCCGGCAGGAAAACGGAAGGGAACCGGACCATCCGCATGGCCATCAATAAACTGGCGCACGCGCGGGTCATTATTCTCTCGCAGTTCCGGCGTGGTGCCGTGTGCGATAATTTTTTGTCCGGCCACGATATAGGCATAGTCCGCAATACTCAGTACTTCCGGTACGTCGTGCGAGACCACAATACAGGTCAGGCCCAGAGCATGGTTAAGTTCGTCGATTAATTTTACCAGCACGCCCATGGTAATGGGATCCTGTCCGACAAAAGGTTCGTCGAACATGATCAGCTCCGGCTCAAGCGCAATTGCACGCGCCAGTGCCACACGGCGTGCCATCCCGCCCGACAGCTCAGCCGGTTTCAGCTGGGCAGCACCGCGCAGACCCACCGCTTCCAGCTTCATTAATACGGTGCTGTGCAGAATCGGTGCAGGCAGACGGGTATGTTCACGCAGCGGCCAGGCCACATTTTCATAGACCGTTAAGTCAGTAAACAGGGCACCAGACTGGAACAGCATGCTCATTTTCTTGCGCGCTTCGTACAATTTAGCGCGTGACAATGACGGAATGTTTTCGCCACGGAAAAAGATTTCACCGCTGGTTGGCTGAAGTTGCCCCCCAATCAGGCGTAGCAGAGTGGTTTTTCCTATCCCCGATGGCCCCATTATCGCCGTGACTTTCCCTTTCGGCACGGTCAGCGAAATGTCGTCGAAGATAGTGCGATCTCCGCGCGAAAAACTCACGCCACGAACCTCAACCAGATTCGTTTGCTGCTGGATCATTATTACCTCTTGTAAGGATCGGGCGTAAACATGGGGTACGATGGTAGCCTGTTCGGTCCTGATTCACGATAGCTTTACAGAAACTTACCGCTAAGATTTGGCGAAAATGGTCATTAAATTTACTTTTGCCGTTCAGGCGGTCAAAATCAGCGCCTGTCTCGCCAAACAGAACCTTAAACCGGTCGGGAAAAGCATTGCCGGCCCGGGTTTTTACGCAAGGATTTTTCATGTTCTTAGCTTCTGCACTGCTGATTATCGGTTTGCTTTTACTGGCATATGGTGCCGATCGTCTGGTGTTTAGCGCCTCAATATTGTGTCGATCTTTTGGCATCCCGCCACTGATTATCGGCATGACCGTTGTCAGCATCGGCACCTCGCTGCCCGAGATGATCCTCTCCTTTTCAGCGGCGCAGCATGGCCAGATGGATCTTGCTGTGGGTACCGCGCTCGGCTCGAATATTACCAACATTTTACTGATCCTCGGTGCCGCTGCGCTCATGCACCCGCTTTACGTCCATTCTAATCTGATACGCCGCGAACTTCCGTTAATGTTGCTGGTTACCCTGCTCAGCGGATTCATGCTGTTTGACAATCAGCTTAGTCGACTGGATGGAATTGGCCTGATCGCCATAGCCGCTATTTATCTGATGGTGGTGATTCGCATTGCACGGAAAGCGGAACAGGACAATAACGACACCCTGACCCGCGAACAGCTGGCCGAACTGCCTCGCGAAGAGAGCGGAAATACAGTGGCCTTTCTCTGGCTGGCCGTCGCGCTGATTATACTGCCGATGTCGACGCGGATGGTGATCGATAATGCGACCGCTTTTGCCGACTACTTTGGCGTCAGTGAACTGGTCATGGGCCTGACGCTTATCGCCGTGGGAACCAGCCTGCCTGAGCTGGCAACGGTCATTGCGGGTGCGCTGAAAGGTGAAGATGATATCGCGATCGGCAATCTGATCGGCGCCAACATTTATAATATTGCCATCGTGCTGGGCCTGCCGGCGCTGATTCATCCTGGCAGCATCGACTATCACGCTTTTGCCCGTGATTATTGGGTGATGCTGGGCGTCAGCGTGCTGTTTGCCCTGCTTTGCCTGCTTCGTCGCCGTCGGGTTGGTCGCACGGCAGGCTTAATTTTACTCTGTGGTTTCTTCGTCTGGGTGACGCTGCTCTGGATGCAGCCGGCATTTATGGACGGTTAACAAGGACAGACTCACTATGTCATATCAGCAACCAACAGCATTTGATTTTCAGCAGGCCGGAAAAACTGTCCTGCGCATCGAGCGTGAAGGACTGGAACAACTCGATCAATATATCAATGACGATTTCGCCCGCGCCTGCGCCCTCATTTATGCCTGTCAGGGAAAAGTGGTGGTCATGGGCATGGGCAAGTCTGGCCATATCGGCAAAAAAATGGCGGCGACCTTTGCCAGTACCGGCACGCCCGCCTTTTTTGTGCATCCGGCTGAAGCCAGCCATGGCGATCTGGGGATGGTGAGCAAAAATGATGTGGTCATCGCCATCTCTAACAGCGGTGAGTCCAGCGAAATTCTTGCGCTGATTCCGGTGTTAAAACGTCAGCATATTTCGCTGATCTGCATCACCGGACGGCCTGACAGCGCGATGGGACGGGTTGCCGATGTGCATCTTTGTGTTCATGTTCCGCAGGAAGCGTGTCCGCTGGGGCTGGCGCCCACCTCCAGCACGACGGCCACGCTGGTGATGGGTGACGCGCTTGCGGTTTCGCTGCTGGAAGCGCGTGGATTCACGGCGGAAGACTTTGCCCTCTCCCATCCTGGCGGTGCGCTGGGCCGCAAGTTGCTGCTGCATGTGGCTGATATCATGCACAGCGGCGATGAGCTGCCGCACGTCACGCGGGATGCTTCACTGCGCGATGCGCTGCTGGAAATTACGCGCAAAAACCTGGGACTGACGGTGATCGTCGACGGTCTGATGAAAATTGAAGGCATCTTTACCGATGGCGACCTGCGCCGCATTTTTGATATGGGCATCGATTTTCAGCGCGCCACCATTGGCGAAGTGATGACGCCGGGTGGCATCCGCGTCCGGCCAAATATGCTGGCGGTTGAAGCCCTGAATCTGATGCAGACCAAAAACATTACCTCGATTCTGGTGGCCGATGACGACCGTCTGCTCGGTGTGGTACATATGCATGACATGCTGCGCGCTGGCGTAGTCTGAACAGGAAGAGAAAATGCAACAGGCAACTCCCCCGATTGAAACCTGCTATGGCCCGGTCAGCGCTGATGTTATGGCACGCGCCAGCAACATTCGTCTGCTGATCTGCGACGTCGACGGCGTGATGTCCGACGGGGTGATCTACATGGGAAATAATGGCGAAGAGCTGAAGGCATTCAACGTGCGGGACGGTTATGGTGTGCGGTGTTTGCTGACCTCTGATGTAGAAGTGGCTATTATTACCGGCCGTAATGCCCGTCTGATGGAAGATCGCTGCAAAACGCTCGGCATCCGTCATCTTTATCAGGGACAATCGGATAAGCTTTTGGCCTATCGTGAACTTCTGGATAAACTGTCTCTTTCCGACGACCAGGTCGCCTATATTGGTGACGATCTGATTGACTGGCCGGTTATGGCGAAGGTGGGATTAAGTGTGGCAGTGGCAGATGCACACCCGATCCTGTTGCCACGCGCCCACTACGTCACGCGGATCGCCGGTGGACGCGGCGCGGTACGCGAAGTATGTGACCTGATATTAATGGCGCAGAACAAATTTGAGGATGCCAAAGGGCAATCAGTATGAGTAAAAGCAGGCGTTGGATAACGCTGATTCTGACCTTGATTGCACTGGTTTTGATCGGCTGGAATCTTACTAACCAGGATGACAATGGCACGCCCGTCGGGCCCGACAGTCAGTCGCCGACCTACACCAGTGCTGATTCACACACTGTGGTTTATAACCCGCAGGGCGCGCTGTCATATAAACTGGTCTCAGACAAAGTGACCTATTTCTCGGATGACGAGCTGAGCTGGTTCGAAAATCCGGTGATGACCACTTATGATGAGAATAAAATCCCTACCTGGACGTTACGCGCCGATAAAGCAAAGCTCACCAAAGATCGTATGCTTTATCTGTATGGCCATGTTGAGCTGAATACGCTGACGCAGGATTCTCAGCTTGAGCGCATTAAAACTGATAACGCACAGATCAACCTTGTCACTCAGGATGTTACCTCTGATGATCAGGTAACATTGTATGGACGCAGTTTTAACTCCACCGGCATGAAAATGCGCGGCAATTTACGGACAAAGAACGCCGAGTTAATCGAGAAGGTCAAAACCTCATATGAAATTCAAAATGAACAAAAATAGCCTGAAGCTTTTACTGGCCAGCATGTTGCTGGCAACCAGCGTTCCGGCGCTTGCCCTGACCGGTGACTCGGATAAGCCCGTCAACATTGACTCGCAGAATCAGGCACTTGATTTGCAGGGCAATGTCGCGACCTTTACCGGCAATGTCATCGTGACGCAGGGTTCAATCAAAATCACGGCGGATAAAGTCGTGGTGACCCGTCCCGGTGGCGACAGCAAGAAAACCATCGTTGATGCCTACGGCAACCCCGCTACGTTCTATCAGATGCAGGACAGCGGCAAGCCGGTTCAGGGCCATGCCTCAAAGCTGCACTACGAACTGGCTAACGACTTCGTTGAACTGACCGGCAATGCGTTCATTGAGCAGCAGGACAGCAACATCAAAGGCGATCGTATTACCTATCTGGTAAAAGAGCAGAAAATGCAGGCTTACAGCCAGGGCCAGAACAAGCGCGTCACTACCGTCCTGGTGCCGTCGCAACTTCAGGATAAAGGTTCGTCCAACAGCGGAAAGAAGAGTAACTGATAGCTATGGCCACATTAATCGCAGAAAACCTGGCGAAGGCATATAAAGGCCGTCGCGTGGTAGAAGATGTCAGTCTGCAGGTAAAGTCCGGCGAGATTGTCGGCCTGCTGGGTCCGAACGGCGCCGGTAAGACCACCACCTTTTACATGGTGGTCGGTATTGTCCCGCGTGACGCTGGCCGTATCATTATTGATGATGAAGATATCAGTATCCTGCCGTTGCATGCCCGTGCGCGTCGTGGCATCGGCTATCTGCCGCAGGAGGCCTCCATTTTCCGTCGCCTCAGCGTCTACGATAACCTGATGGCGGTACTGCAGATTCGTGACGATCTGACAGAAGAACAACGTCAGGATCGCGCCCGTGAGCTGATGGAAGAGTTTCACATCGAGCACCTGCGCGACAGCATGGGTCAGGCGCTTTCAGGTGGTGAGCGACGTCGTGTTGAGATCGCACGCGCACTGGCCGCTAATCCTAAATTTATCCTGCTGGATGAGCCTTTTGCCGGTGTTGACCCGATCTCCGTTATCGACATCAAGAAAATCATTGAGCATCTGCGTGACAGCGGCCTCGGCGTGCTGATTACCGACCATAACGTGCGTGAAACCTTAGCGGTCTGTGAGCGGGCTTATATTGTCAGCCAGGGACACCTGATTGCGCATGGCACACCCAATGAAATTCTTGCGGATGAGCAGGTTAAGCGGGTTTATTTGGGTGAAGAGTTCAGACTCTGATAAGGTGTCGTTAATACCGATGTTTACCTGGGAACTACCATCCTGTCTATGAAGCAAGGTCTACAACTCAGGTTCAGCCAACAGCTGGCAATGACTCCACAGTTGCAACAGGCGATTCGTCTGCTGCAACTCTCTACGCTTGAACTCCAGCAGGAGTTACAGCTTGCACTCGAAAGCAATCCGCTGCTTGAGCAGACTGATCTGCATGAAGAGATCGACTCCAGGGAATCGCCGGAGTCTGAGGCGCTGGATACACGCGAAGCGCTTGAGCAGAAAGAGATGCCCGATGAACTGCCGCTGGATGCCACCTGGGATGAGATCTACACGGCGGGCACGCCTTCCGGCACTGGCACCGATTATCAGGATGATGAGTTACCGGTTTATCAGGGTGAAACGACACAGTCACTGCAGGACTACCTGATGTGGCAGGTTGGATTGACGCCTTTCAGTGATACCGATCGCGCTATTGCCACCTCTATCGTCGATGCTATCGATGACACCGGATATCTCACCGTTTCGCTTGAGGAGATCCTGGACAGTATCGGCAACGATGATCTCGAAGTGGATGAAGTTGAGGCGGTGCTGAAACGCATCCAGCGTTTTGACCCGATGGGTGTTGGTGCGCGCGACCTGCGTGACTGTCTGCTGGTGCAGCTGTCGCAATTTGCGCCCGACACACCGATGCTGGCAGAAGCACGCCTGATCGTCAGCGAGCATCTCGACCTGCTGGCCAATCACGATTTCCGTAGCCTGATGCGAGTGACGCGCCTCAAAGAGGATGTACTGAAAGAAGCGATGGTGCTGATTCAGTCACTGGACCCGCGTCCGGGTCAGTCGATCAATACCAGCGAGCCAGAATATGTCATTCCTGATGTCCTGGTGCGTAAAGTTGGCAGTCGCTGGACGGTTGAACTCAATGCCGACAGCTTGCCACGCCTCAAGATCAATCAGCACTATGCGGCAATGGGCAGTTCAGCGCGCAATGACAGCGACAGTCAGTTTATCCGCAGTAATCTGCAGGAAGCCCGCTGGCTGATTAAGAGTCTGGAAAGCCGCAATGATACGCTGCTGAAAGTAACGCGCTGCATTGTTGAGCAACAGCAGGCGTTTTTCGAGCAGGGTGAAGAATTTATGCGTCCGATGGTGCTGGCAGATATCGCCCAGGCTGTTGAGATGCATGAATCGACCATTTCTCGCGTGACTACGCAGAAGTATCTGCACAGTCCCCGTGGCATTTTTGAACTAAAGTACTTTTTCTCCAGTCATGTGAATACGGAAGGTGGAGGCGAAGCCTCCTCAACCGCGATTCGTGCGCTGGTGAAAAAATTAATTTCGGCGGAAAATCCAGCCAAACCCTTGAGCGACAGTAAACTGACCTCAATGTTATCTGATCAGGGGATTATGGTGGCACGGCGTACCGTCGCCAAATATCGTGAGTCTTTATCCATCCCGCCATCGAACCAGCGTAAACAACTGGTTTGAAAGAAATGAGAAGGAAGACCTATGCAGCTGAACCTGACCGGGCAACATGTTGAAATCACACCGCCTCTGCGTGAGTTCGTCAACGGGAAATTTGCCAAACTGGAACACTATTTTGAACATATCAATCAGGTCTATATTGTCCTGAAAGTTGAGAAAGTCACTCAGGTGGCTGATGCAACACTTCACGTGAATGGTGGCGAGCTGCACGCTACATCGGAAGCGGAAGATATGTATGCGGCAATTGATGGGCTGATCGACAAGCTGGCCCGTCAGCTGACCAAACACAAAGATAAACTGAAAAAACACTAATCTTCACGCTAGCAACGCGCGCCTGGCGCGCAGAGCCGACAGGATGGGGCGGATAATCCGCCCCGTTTTGTCATCTGAGTAAGCGCAGCTTGTCTCAGAGGTAATGACGCGCTGGCGGCGAATGGCCTGGTGAACACGCAAGTGAAATGATAATGAACAACGATCTTACACTGGAATTGAGCACAGTGCTTTCGCCAGACTGCACCCGCAGCGGCGTACACTGCCAGAGCAAAAAACGTGCGCTGGAAATCATCAGCGAACTGGCCGCTAAGCAGCTCAACCTGCCGCACCAGACGCTTTTCGAAGCGATCCTGACCCGCGAACGCATGGGCAGTACCGGTATTGGCAATGGGATCGCGATCCCTCACGGCAAGCTGGAAGAGGATACGCTGCGCGCGGTTGGGGTTTTTATCAGCCTCGAACAGCCGATTGCATTTGATGCCGTCGACAACCAGCCGGTCGATCTGTTGTTTGCTTTGCTGGTCCCGGCCGACCAGTGCAAAACACACCTGCACACCCTGTCACTGGTGGCGAAACGTCTGGCAGATAAAACGGTCTGCCGTCGTCTGCGCGCTGCCCAAAGTGATGAAGAGCTCTACGCCATTATTACGGAAATCCAGACAGAGCAGTAACACGTCTTTACCGGCCAGGTGCCGGTTTTAAAACGGGAGAAAAGGTCATGGTGCTGATGATCGTTAGCGGTCGTTCAGGCTCGGGGAAGTCAGTGGCGCTCCGTGCGCTGGAAGATATGGGGTTCTACTGTGTTGATAACCTGCCGGTCGTGCTACTGCCCGAGTTAGCTAACTCGCTGGCGGAGCGTAATATTTCGGCAGCAGTCAGCATTGATGTTCGTAACATGCCAGAATCTCCGGAAATTTTTGAAACCGCGCTGAATAACCTGCCTGACTCATTTTCACCTCAGCTGCTGTTCCTGGACGCCGATCGTAATACGCTGATTCGTCGGTACAGCGATACGCGCCGTCTGCATCCCCTTTCCAGCAAGAATCTGTCCCTGGAGAGCGCGATTGACGAAGAGAGCGATCTGCTGGAGCCATTGCGTTCGCGGGCCGATCTCATCATCGACACCTCAGAGATGTCAGTGCACGAGCTGGCCGAGATGCTGCGTACCCGCCTGCTGGGTAAACGTGAACGTGAGCTGACCATGGTGTTTGAATCCTTTGGCTTCAAACATGGCATCCCTATTGACGCTGACTATGTGTTTGACGTGCGCTTTCTGCCCAATCCCCATTGGGATCCCAAGCTGCGGCCGATGACTGGCCTCGATCGTCCGGTGGCGGCCTTTCTTGATCGCCATACGGAAGTGCATAACTTTATCTACCAGACGCGCAGCTACCTTGAACTCTGGTTGCCGATGCTGGAAACCAACAACCGTAGCTATCTTACCGTAGCGATTGGCTGCACCGGCGGCAAACACCGCTCAGTCTATATCGCTGAACAGCTGGCGGATTACTTCCGTTCGCGTGGTAAGAATGTACAGTCACGCCATCGTACGCTGGAAAAGCGCAAATCATGACCGTCAGACAAACTGTAGAAATTAAAAATAAGCTGGGCATGCACGCCCGTCCGGCAATGAAGTTATTTGAGCTGGTGCAGAGCTTTGATGCCGAAGTGTTGCTGCGCAATGAAGCGGGCACGGAAGCTGAAGCCAGCAGCGTGATTGCGCTGCTGATGCTCGATTCAGCCAAAGGCGGACACATCGAAATTGAAGCCAGCGGGCCGGAGGAAGTCCCGGCGCTGGCTGCGGTCATTGAGCTATTTGAAGCGGGTTTCGACGAAGATTAAGGCCTAGTCGAGTTTGTTACGCTGTAAAAAACCTTCTCCGCCAAGCTGGCGCATCTGACGCAGTATCCACTGTTGCCGCTCTCTGACATAACCTGAGGGGGCAGCAGCACGATAACGTATCGGATTGGGCAAAACCGCCGCCAGCAAAGCAGCATCTGCTGCCGTAAGCCGGCTGGCAGGTTTATGGAAATAGTGCTGTGAAGCCGCTTCAACGCCAAAGATACCCGGCCCGAACTCCGCGATATTGAGATAGACGGTCAGAATGCGTCGCTTAGTCCAGACCGTCTCAATCCCGACTGTCAAACCCGCCTCCAGACCTTTGCGGATCCAGCTGCGGCCATCCCAGAGAAACAGATTTTTCGCCGTCTGTTGTGACAGCGTGGACGCCCCGCGCATCCGGCTGTCGCTTTTATCCAGTACAGATTCAATTGCCGCAACATCGAAGCCCCAATGCTCAGGAAACTTTTGATCTTCTGAGGCGATAACCGCCAGTCCCATCCAGGGCGACATCTCGTCATGGCCGACCCAGTCTGAATGGGCGACATAACTAAAATCACCGTGTAACCAGGCACCAATCTGTCGTTCAGCCATCACGGCTGAAAACGGCACCGGCAGGAATGAAAAGAGTAAAATACCTGCCAGCCATGCGCCCAGCCATACCAATACGATTCGACCGACAATCCGTCTGATACGCTGTCCGACGCTTCCTTTATGCTTGTTCATGCAATCTTCCCACACTTGTTCCAGACGTTAATCAATCACTCATGTAATCACTGCCACTAACCCAGGCTTTTTACGATTATCGCTGAAAACGGGACGACAGTTTCCAGACTTTATTCAATCATTTTGCATCAAAATGCTGCAACAGTTCGAAATAGTTCAAGGACTTCCGTAAAAAAGGAATCGGTTCCATTGCTTACCCTTGCTTAGGCGCTTTCCAGATAAACAGTTAATAAAGAGTAATAAGCGCCGGATTGAATCATTCGCTATATTTAACTATTATTTTTTTCTTAATCAGATGCAGTTTAAACCTTAATCAGAATCTTCGTTATAACGCTCAAATAAACAGCGCTTAACTGACTCCCTCCTGGCCATTATGGCACTGTTGGCTTCCTTTAAAGCCTCAGGTGTGCAGACGGGAAAAGGAGAAAGTTTTAGATTCTTTTTAATCATTCCAAATCGTTTTGGATAATTCGTATCATTTCAGGCTGTGTGCTTGCAATATCAGCGCGTTAGCCACACTGGAGAGGTGAATGTTAACGCGGCTTCACTTTACTGCAGCGCAGACTCTGCCTCCCTGTCCGACAGCCTTAAAACTACACGAAAAAGAGCAAATATGGTCAAAATATCATCAATGCAGCGTGTAAAATGATTCCTTACTTGACTGTGTTGGCAAATTAATGTTTTCTGTATTTAAACGCTGCTCAATATCACAAATTTTAATGAATCTTGTCGCACGAGAAGATGAATTTGCTAAGGTGATAACAGTGTTAACCAATACCCTGCGGCTGCATTAATTATTCATATCATAGCGGTCGCAATGATTTCCCTGGTGTTGGCGCAGTATTCGCGCACCCCGGCCTCGGCTGGGGTCATTTTTTTCCGGGATATCACTTCTCCTGCTCTGATACCCAGTCACGCAGTACCTGCACATCATGTCGCCACTCCTGTTTCAACTCATCGATCCATTCAACAACATTGTCCCACCATGCCGGTAACTCCGGACTCTGAATCTGTTTCGCCAGCATCTGCAAACGCTGCAGCCCTACTGAACCCGCCGCACCTTTAATTTTGTGGCCTTCTTCAGCAATTCCTTTCTGATCTCGGGCCATCAGATTGGATTCCAGAACCGCAAGATAGTCTGGCATCATTTTTTCAAACATCGTCAGACTTTGGGTTATCAGACCGGGGCCGACCAGTTCGATATACTGTTCGAGCATGGCAACATCCAGCAGCATCCGACTTTTGTCATCGCTGACATCAAGCGTTTCTTCTTCCGCTTCTGCCTGATAATCCCAGTACTTTTTAATCATCGCAGTCAGTGCTGGCACCGCAAGAGGTTTGCTAAGCACGTCATCCATGCCTGCGTCGAAGTACTCTTTTTTGTCTTTGAGAACATTGGCGGTAAGTGCAATCAGCGGTGGCAGATGTGTTCCCTGATACTGCTGGCGAATCGCACGCGAGACATCCAGCCCGGTCATATCAGGCAATTGAATATCCAGCAGCACCAGATCAAACTCCAGCGGGTCAAACATCGCCAGCGCCTCACTGCCGGTCATGGCGACCTCAACGCTACAGCCCAGCTTTTCCAGTACTGAGCGCGCCACAATCACGTTGAGCTCAATATCTTCGACTAACAGTACGTGCAGTGCAGGCAGTGGCAGGCTGTCATCCACACCTTCGTCCTCCACCTCTTCAGCAATACGCGGGGCTTTGATTTCAACGGTGAAGCATGAACCTTGTCCTGGTGCACTGTGAACCCGGATATCCCCGCCCATCGCCTGCGCCAGTCGGCGTGATACCGCCAGCCCGATACCGGTACCAGTTGCGGGTTTGCCGCCATGCTGGTCTTTAACCTGATAGTACATGGCAAAAATCTTGTCCTGCTCGTCCTGGCGAATCCCCATGCCGGAGTCCTGCACCTCGAAGCGCAGCGTCTCGTCCTGCTCATAGGTGACCCGCACGACAATTTCACCCTGTTGGGTAAATTTCACGGCGTTACCAATCAGGTTCCACAGAATCTGGCGCAAGCGGGTCCCGTCGGTGGAAATCATATGCGGCAGTGGCAGTTGCGGCGCGAGCACAAATTTCAGCCCTTTTGGCTGAGCCAGCAGGCCGGAAAGATTTTCTAAATCGGCCAGGAAGCCGGTGAAATCAAGCGGCTGATTATCCAGCTGCACTTTACGGCGTTCGATTTTGTCCACCTCAATGACATCATTAAAGATGTTGCCCAGCGTGATGGCAGAGACGTGGATGGTTTTCAGGTATTTCAGCTGTTCCTGATTAAGGTCGGTATCCAGCAGAATACGGCTCAGGCCAACAATGCCATTAAGCGGCGTACGAAGCTCGTGGCTGATCGTAGAGATAAAGGTGGTCTTCTCCCGGCTGGCGTTCTCTAACGCGTCCTGATAGCGCTTACGCTCGGTTATATCGCGGCCAAAACCCATTAGCCCGCTGCGCTTACCCACCCGGTCGTAATAAGGCACTTTACGGATCTCGAAACAGGCTTTGCGCCCGTCGGGATATTGCAGCCACTGTTCATAGGTCAGCGAGACGTTGTGGCGGAATACTTTTTCATCTGTTTCAAGCACCTTCGTTGCCGCTTCATCATCGTAGATATCACGCGGAGTCAGGCCGATCAGCTGCTTTTCGCTTTTGCCGGTCAGTAATTCCATTGCACGGTTACAGCCGGAGAACTGTTTATCGATGTTGCGATAGAAAACCAGGTCTGGCGAAGCATCCAGGAATGAGCGCAGGAAGGAAGATTGCTGCTCCAGCTCAATCTGTGCCTGCTCACGACGCGTCACCTCTTCACGCAACTTGTCCATCACCTGCTCACGAGCCAGCTCCGCCTTTTTACGGTCGCTGATCTCCTGATTCAGCTGCGTAATGGTCTCTTTCATCTGCTGATTGAGTTCCAGATCACGTGTGCGCATCTCTTCCAGCTTGTCCACCAGCCTGGCCAGTCGTTGTCGTGACTCTTCAAGCTGATCGACCACGACGGACAAGAAATAGACTGCCCAGGGCGTAATCAGCAGCCCGAAGAAGACCGAACGCACCACGTCAATACTCTCAACATGGCCCCGCAGCACCATCGTGACCGCCATCTGGACAATCATCGCCAGCACCACCAGCGCAGACGCCAGCAGCAGCGAGAACCTCACCAAACCCAGCTTGACCATTAAATCAACGTAGTACTGCGCCAACAGACGAATTTGTTTCATAACAACTCCCTGGATGAGAAACAGCCTCATAATAGCGCAGTTACCCTGCTGACGTCGCAGCACGTCGCAGGGAGAAGCGGGATAAAACGCCCTGTTATGGTGCATCCGCGCGGCCGATCGGCGACGTTAAGGACAAAGCGGTTAAAACCCTTGACTGACTGTGCCAAATGAATAATCTGTAAGGCCGCCAGCGAATCACCGATTTCTCTGTCCGGCCTTTTTTCAATATCCTGGCAGACTCCTGCTGCGCAGGCACACCTTTCATATATGCATACCCATTCATCTTTAATGATGTTTTACGCACGCTCATCCTGATTAATTTTTCTTATAACCAATGGCTGTTTCATTCAAATAGTCGGACATAAGAAAAACAGATACATGCTATGCATCAACGGTGTTGAACAGCATTTAATGCTGTCTAACACCCCGTCACCAGCATGGTGCAGAGATCTGATGCCTGCACTACAGTGAGTCAGTTCACATTTATCGGCCGATCGACGGGTGCCAAAGTGATACATTTTAAACCATAAAAATCATTTAATTCATAAAGTTATATACATTAAACACCTGATTAGCCCGTCTGACCACGCCATTTGACCTGATTACGCTTTCCCGATAAGTTGGAAATCCGCTGAAAGCTTTCCAGACGGGCCATTGTCTCGGCATATCTATGCAACAAGAAGACTCCCGCGTGGTTTAAGTCATCTCCTTTAAGAGACCGGAAATCAGAGAGCAGCTCAATTAAGGACGTTTTACCGATGTCTGGAGAGAAATGCTCAGGGCTATGACGCGCGCTCGACAGAGCATGGCGATGAAAATGATAGCGCCCCAGTGCGCCCAGACCCTGAATCAGTGCAGGTAATGTCAAAGCAGTTTAAGGAGACCCTCAATGTCCACTAAAAAACCTCAATCCTATGGCTTGTATGATCCGACAGCAGGCAGTGACAGCTGTGGTGTAGGTTTCATTACGCGTAAGGACGGCGAGCAGACCCACGAGATTCTGCAGATGGCACACAGCGCTCTGTGTACCGTGCCTCACCGCGGCGGTATGTCCGCGGAAGGCGTCGGCGATGGTGCGGGGGTCAACGTTGATCTGTCGCTGCACTTCTTCCGCAAAATTACCGGCCAGCCGCTGGAAGCGGGTCGCTTTGGTGTCGGCAACTTCTTCGTGCCAAAAGATGCCGGGCTGCGCGCGAATGCCGAACGTCTGGTGGATGAGGCACTCAGCAGCTTTGGCCTGCCGGTGATCATGAAACGCGACATGCCGCTCGACAGTAGCGTGACGCGCCCGGCCGCCGTGCAGTTTCAGCTACCGATTTTGCAGTGGATTTTCACTGCGCCAGAGGACGTGGTCGACCAGAACGACTTCGAAAAACGTATCTACCGCGCCCTGCTGACCATTGAAGCCCGTGCGTTTACCGAAAGCGAATTTGGCGGTCTTTATCCGCTGTCGCTGTCATCACGCACCCAGGTGTTTAAAGCCCGTCTGAATTCCAATGAAGTGATCCCTTACTTCAAAGATCTGACCGATCCGGACCATCAGGTACGCGGGCTGTTCTTCCATACCCGCTTCTCCACTAACACCGATCCGCATACCACCATGGCACAACCGTTCCGCCTGATGGCGCATAACGGTGAACTGAACACTGACCGCAAAAACCGCATCGCCGAGTCGGCGCTGGCGCTGGCGCGTGGCAAGAAAATCGTCCGGCCAAAAGGCCAGTCTGACAGTTCGCGTCTGGATCAGAGCATCCACAGCCGTCTGATGGAAGATAACCTCGATCTGATCACGGCCGTTGTCTCGATGATGCCGCCCGCCTGGGAAAACGACAGTTCACTGCCGACAGAAGTGCGCGACATGCTGGAGTATTTCTCGCTGTATGAAGAGAAGAACGACGGCCCTGCAGCATTAATCTTTGGCAATGGCGAAGTCATTGGTGCTCGTCTGGACCGTCTTGGCCTGCGTCCACTGCGTTCAGTCGAAACGGCTGAGTATATCGGTGCAATGTCAGAAGCCGGGCAGATCGCGTTTCCACCTGAAAGCGTGTTGCGTCGTGGCCGAATCGAAGCGGGCGGCATGCTCTATTTCGATCATCGTGAAAAACGCAGCTACACCACGCTGCAGGCGCTGGAAAAACTGGCTGCAGAGAAAGATTATTCTGCGTTGCTTCGCGAAGCGCGCGTCGGTCTTGACGATCTGCCTGAGATCCCGGCAGAACAGCAGGGTTCACCGTTGCGTTATCGTGGCGACCTGAAAACCTATCAGCGCTTTGTTGCCTACTACTACAACCAGGAAAGCTTCAAGTTCATGATGGACCCGATGCTGAACACTGGCGCAGAGAAGATCTCTGCGATGGGTTACGGCAACGCCATCAATGGCTTATCCGATCATGAAGGCGGCATGGCGCACTACTTCTCTCAGCGCTTTGCTCAGGTGACCAACCCACCGCTGGACTCTATCCGCGAAGTGGACGGTATGACGCTGCGCGTCGCGCTGGGCGCAAAACCGCATCTGGGCCGCAGCAAAGGCCGTCAGATTGTGGTGCCGAGCCCCATCCTCAGCCACCTTGATATGCTGCGTTTACGTGAGCAGAAAATCGCGCCTTATGCCCGCTTTGAAATGCTCTATGAGCCCGTGATCGGTAAAGATTTGCTGAGCACCACGGCTAACGCGAATGCGCTGGAAAAAGCGATTGATGACCTGGCGCAACAGGTAGTGGATTTTGCCCGCTCTCAGGGTGGCATTGCCGTACTGACCGATCGCCACATCTCGTCGAAACACGCTGCAATCCCGATGTTGCTGGTGGTATCCGCCATTAACCAGCGTCTGGTGCAGGAAGGCCTGCGTCTGGATGTTTCTCTGGTGGTGGAGAGCGGCCAGAGCATCTCTTCGCACCACATTGCCGCCACACTTGGTTTCGGCGCTTCCGCTATCTACCCACTGGGCGTACAGATGCGCGCAGAGGAGAAATTTGGTGAAGGTGAAGAAGGCAACAAAGCCTTTAAACGCTATGCCAAAGCGGCTGAAAAAGCGCTGATGAAAACCATGGGCAAAGTGGGCCTCTGTACCGTTGAGAGCTACAGCAGCGGCGAGTTCTTTGAGCCAAACTTCCTCAACACCGATGATCCGGTGTTGAAAAAGTATTTCCCGAATATCAGAACACCGGTGGGCGGCGCAGGCTTCGCAGCAATCGCGGCGATGGCAGTAGACTGGCACCAGAGCGCACTGAAGATTCAGGGTGAATCTGAAGTGCCATTGCTGGGCCTGTTTAAAGAGCGTGCAGAAGGCGCGGGGCACTCTTACGGCACCATCGCCGTACGTACTTTCATCGACATGACTGAAGAGCCGATTCGCTTTGCCGACAAAGCGCGCGAAGAGGACAACTTTATCCGCCTGATGACGCTGGCAAAACTGGATAACGCGTTTGGCATCAAGCCCGAAACGTTCAAAGACAGCAGCTTCGAGCGCATCCCGGATGACGTCATCAACAATTTTGCCATTACTGCCGATTATCGTCAGTTCTCAAGCCTGATGTACGAAGAGCGTAAACGTCGTCCGGCGGCCCTGCGCGACATCCTGACCTTCCCGGCTGATTTGACACACATCGACAGCGAAGCGGAGTTCCGTCGCAAACTGGGACGCTACTCACTGACCAACAACGGCTTTGCGATTCGCGGCATGGTGTGTGAAGCGGTGGATGGCAGCCTGAATCACTTCATGCTGCGTCTGACCGATGCCATTGAAGGGCTGAAGCCTGAGAGTGAGCGCCTGCAGAACCTGTCACGCGCCCTGAAGTTCCGCTTCGGCGATGATATTGAGAGCAGCGAAGTGGTTGAAGGCGGTCTGAAAGTGACCGCATACGGTAAAGCGGCAGATTATCTGTCACGTATCTTCACCACCCTGCCCTCACTGCCGCTGAGCGACGTACAGCCAGCCTGTGAAATTACCCGTACCTTTGCCTCCGGGGCGATGAGCCACGGTGCGCTGGTCGCGCCTGCTCATGAAGCGGTTGCACACGGCACGAATATGGTCGGCGGCATGAGTAACTGCGGTGAAGGCGGTGAGCACTACTCCCGCCATGGCACTATTCGTGCCTCCCGTATCAAACAGCTGGCTTCCGGTCGTTTCGGCGTCTGGGCTGCCTATCTGGCAGATCCAATGCTGGAAGAGCTGGAGATCAAAATTGGTCAGGGTGCGAAGCCTGGCGAAGGCGGACAGTTACCGGCAGCCAAAGTCACGGTAGAGATTGCGGCTGCGCGTGGCGGCACGCCTGGCGTTGAGCTGGTTTCTCCACCGCCACACCATGACACCTACTCCATCGAAGATCTGGCGCAGTTAATCCACGACTGTAAAGCCGCGCGGGTGCGCGTTATCGTCAAACTGGTCTCGTCTGAAGGCATCGGCACCATCGCGGTTGGCGTAGCCAAAGCCGGTGCAGATGTGATTAACGTGGCGGGTAACACCGGCGGTACAGGCGCAGCGTCTGTCACCAGTCTGAAATACACCGGACGCGTAGCCGAAATCGGCATCGCTGAAGTCCACCAGGCGCTGTGCGCCAATGGTCTGCGCGATAAAGTCCTGCTGCGCTGCTCTGGCGCGCAACAGACCGGCAGCGATGTCGTGAAATCTGCCCTGCTGGGCGGCGACAGTTTCGAGTTCGGCACTACCGCGCTGATGATGCTGAAATGCGTGATGGCGAAGAACTGTAATGTGAAGTGCCCGGCTGGCTTAACCACCAATGCCGAAGCCTTTGATGGCGATCCACGTCAGCTGGCGCAGTACTTCCTCAACGTGGCGCATGAAGTGCGTGAGATCCTGGCACGTATGGGTCTGCGTTCTTTGCGTGAAGCGCGCGGTCGCTCTGACCTGCTTCACCTGATGGATCACCCGCTGGAAGTGGGCAAACTCGACTTACGCGCCATGCTCACCGTGGTGCCTGAACTGAAAATCGACAAGCCGGTTTATCTGGAAAAAGATTTTGAACTGGATGATGGCTGGATTGAGCAGCTGAAACTGTCGCTGGTGGAGCAGGGAAATCCTGACGTCGCACTGGGCGATGGCATCGTGCTGAATAACCGCAACAAAAGTGTCGGTGGTCAGCTGGCTATCGATATCGAACGCATGCTGAACCATCAGTTGAGCGCGGAGCAGTTAAACCTGATGCCTGCTGTCATGACTGACGATCGCGGTCGCCGCTATCTGGCGCCTGAGAGCGTAAAAATTTCCACAACCGGCTCTGCCGGCCAGTCATTTGGCGCATTCTGCAACGATGGCATGCAGCTGGCCCACTATGGCACCTGTAATGACGGTGTCGGCAAAGGACAGTGTGGCGGCGAACTGATTGTGATGTCGCCGGGTGGCGGCGCGCAGGATGCCGATGGCAACGTGCTGATTGGTAACTTTGCGCTGTTCGGTGCAACTGGCGGACGTCTGTTCGTTCAGGGGCAGGCCGGTGACCGCTTCGCGGTGCGTAACTCAGGTGCAACGGCCGTCGTTGAAGGCGTGGGTGACTTCTGCTGTGAATATATGACCAACGGCGCCATTCTAAACCTGGGCACCTTTGGTAAAGGATTTGGCAACGGCATGAGTGGCGGCTTTGCCTACCAGTACGATCCCTATGGATCGCTGGCAAGCCACGCTGCCGGGGACTCTGTGCGGTTTGGCTCCATTGCCGATCAGGATGAGATGGCGCAGGTGCACAAGCAGGCGGTACTGACCATGCTCAACTGGCATCTTGAGGCAACGAAATCGCCACGTGCTGCCTGGCTGCTGGAAAACTGGGAAACAGAGTGTCATCACTTTGTTTATGTGATGCCACGTTCGCTGCTGCTCTATCAGGATGGCGGTGAGATCCTGAAAGCCAAGAGCCGTAAAGATCTGCTCGAAGAGCTATCAACGGCGCTGGCAGGCCATCAGGTTGCCAAGTTTAAAGCCGCGTGGCGTCAGGGTAAAACCATCGCCAACGGTGCCGTACCAGCCTATGGCGCGACCGATACGCAGGAGATGTTTGTCCTGCTGAACAACTACACCGTGCTGAGCTTTGCGCAGCAACTGGCACTGGCAAAATTGCCGAAAGGCACGTCAGTTGAAGATCCGGCGGTAGAAAAAGCGGTGCGTAATCTGCTGATGACGGAAGACTTTTCGCTGGTCAGTAAGCTGCAGCGTCATGCCCGTTCCGCCATCGAGAGTTACAGCGATGACGAACTGGCGAGTCTGATTGGGACCAAACGCATGTCAGATTACAAAGCGGCGCTGACGCAACGTAATATCCGCTCCATGGACAGCCTGGCAACCTACGGCTGGATCATGTATCAGGATGCCTGTAACCGGGAAGTGCTGGGTCATCTGCCTGACTTTGAAGAGCTGTTTGCACGTGCGGCATTGCCGGAAATCGCCGCTGCGGTGGGTAAACTCTCCTGACAGTGATACTGATCAGGCTGAACTGAATATTATTAATTGATTATTGCCCGGATTAATCGTTGTACCGGACAGATGCCGAACCGCTCTCCCCTGCTGCAAAATCTGCGGCACGGGAAAGCGGAACGGCTGTCACACCGGACAACACCACTGATATCGGGCGAGAACGGGATTGAGTAAACGTACCCATGAAAATTCCTTATATTCCAGAAGATGCACCTTTTAATGGCGATCAGAAGTACTGGCTGGCTGGCTTTCTTGCGGGGCTTCACTCCCGTTTGCTGGTGTTAGAAGACAAACAGCAACCTGCCGCAGGTACGGGTGCAGCCGCGACCACGCAACTGCACATTCTGTATGGCTCGCAGACCGGCAATGCCGAAGCGCTGGCGCAGACCGCAGCAAAATCTGCCCGCGCGAAAGGGCTGGTTCCGGTGGTTCAGGCGCTGGGCGATGTCGATCTTGATGTGTTCGCCACCATGCGCCATGTGCTGATTGTTACCTCGACCTATGGCGAAGGGGAAATGCCGGACAACGCACAGCTATTCTGGGATGCGATTTCTGCCAGTACCGCACCGCGTCTGGAGCAGATGCATTTTGCCGTGCTGGCGATTGGCGATACCGGTTACGACGGCTTCTGTCAGGCGGGCAAGTTCATTGATATGCGCCTTGAGCAGCTGGGCGCGAAACGCGTGGTTGATCGTATCGATTGTGATATTGATTATGAAGAGCCTTCCAGCGAATGGCTGAACAGCTCAATGCCACAGTTTGCTGCCAGCGCGGGCAGCAGCGGCACCGTGCTGGAGAGTGCACCTGAAGCGCCTGTGATTCCTGGCAGCAATAAATCGAATCCGTATGCCGCCGCACTGATCACCAACAAGCGTTTGTCAGGCGAGCAGTCAGCAAAAGATATCCGTCATTTCGAATTCGACCTGTCGGACAGCGGTCTGAAGTATGAAGCGGGCGATGCGCTGGGCGTGATTCCGGTCAATGAACCGTCGCTGGTCAGCCTGCTCCTGACTCAGCTTAATGCTGATTACCAGACACCGGTGCCCGGCTTCGACCGCAGCCTCGGCGACCTGCTGACCTACCAGTTTGAGATTTCAGAGCCGTCGCGCAAGTTGATCGAATGGGTCGGACAGAACACCACCAACCAGGAACTGCGTCATGTGTTACAGCATGATGATAAAGATGCGCTGGGCGTGTGGCTGTGGGGCAAAGATACGCTCGACCTGCTGCAACTTGAACTGACGCGCTCGCTGGCGGTACCTGAATTCGTCGCTCTGCTGCGTCCGTTGCAGCATCGTGCTTACTCCATTTCGTCCAGTTCTAAAGCCCATCCTAACCAGGTGCATCTGACTGTTGCCTCAGTGCGTTATCACAGCGGCGGCCGTAATCGCGGTGGCGTCTGCTCCACCTATCTGGCCGAGCGTGTGCGTCGTGGCGAGAAACCCGCCATCTTTATTTCACCCAATAAATCGTTCCGCGTGCCGGCTAACAACAGCGCACCGCTGATCATGGTGGGACCCGGTACCGGCATCGCCCCATTCCGGGCCTTCCTGCAGGAGCGTCAGGCAACCGGCGCGCAGGGAAAAAACTGGCTGTTCTTCGGCGATCAGCATCAGGAACATGACTTTATCTATCAGGATGAATTACTTGCCTGGCGGGATAATGGCTTGCTGACCCGCCTGGATCTGGCGTTCTCACGCGATCAGGAGAAGAAGATCTACGTGCAGAGCCGGATGCTTGAGCAGGGTGCAGAACTCTATGCCTGGCTGCAGGAAGGGGCTTACTTCTACGTCTGCGGCGATGCATCGCGCATGGCGAAGGATGTGGATAACGCGCTGTATGAAGTGGTTCGCCAGTTTGGTGGGCTCTCCACCGAGCGCGCTGCAGACTACGTGGATCAGCTGAAGAAAGAGAAACGCTACCTGCGCGACGTCTACTGATAGCAAAGGTGTGCTGAAAGAAATCCGGCTTGCGCAGGCAGCCGGATTTTTTTTATCTCTTTTTTATGAATAACAGGCAAAAAAATACCCGTCGGATGGACGGGTATTCACGGCTATTTCACTACACGGAGTGAAGGGCGTCCGCCACGAGGCGGTGGATCGTCGTCAGGCGGTGTCTCGTCATCGCGGGCATCGTCAGGACGATCGCCATCAATCACGGACATCATGGTCTCTTCCTGACCCTCTGACGTCTCCTGCGTACCCAGCTCGTAAGCAGGTTCAGGCTCAAACATCGTCCCGGCACCGTTTTCACGCGCGTAGATTGCCAGAATCGCCGCCATCGGCACATTAACCTGGCGAGGAACACCACCAAAGCGCGCATTGAACGACACCTGATCATTCGCCAAATCAAGGTTACCCACCGCGCGTGGCGCGATGTTCAGGACAATCTGACCATCACGCGCATACTCCAGCGGCACCTGCACACCGGGCAGATTAATATCGACCACGAGGTGCGGCGTCAGCTGATTGTCGAGCAACCAGTCATAGAAGGCGCGAAGCAGGTAGGGACGACGTGCAGTAAGTTGCGACATTTCCATACGTTAAGCCCGGGCTTGCAGGCGCATTTCACGTTCAGCTTCAGTTAATGAAGCAAGGAAAGAGTCACGCTCAAATACGCGGTTCATGTAGCCTTTCAGCTCTTTTGAACCTGAGCCAATCAAATCGATGCCCATTGACGGCAAACGCCATAACAGCGGTGCCAGGTAGCAATCGACCAGACTGAACTCTTCGCTCATGAAGTAAGGAGTACGACCAAACAGGGGTGCGATAGCCAGCAGCTCTTCACGCAGTTGCTTGCGTGCTGCTTCAGCTTCCTGACCCGTGCTGTTCTCGACTTTCCGCATCAGGCTATACCAGTCCTGCTCGATGCGATGCATCATCAGGCGGCTATCACCACGGGCAACCGGATAAACCGGCATCAGTGGCGGATGCGGGAAGCGCTCATCTAAGTATTCCATGATGATGCGTGATTCATACAGCGTCAGCTCACGATCTACCAGCGTCGGTACCGTGCGATACGGATTGAGGTCAATCAGATCCTGCGGCAGGTTATCCATTTCGACCTGCTCGATCTCTACGCTGACACCCTTCTCCGCCAGGACGATACGTACCTGATGGCTGAAAATGTCAGTAGGACCAGAAAACAGCGTCATTACCGAACGTTTGTTGGCAGCGACAGCCATGAAAACCTCCAAGTTTGTTCACAAAAAGATACTGCAAATAGCCAACCACACGGCGACTCACTTGCTTATCGAACTCGCACGCAACCTGGTTAGCCGCGCCGTAGATACTGACGCCCCGACAGTGGGAAGGCGCATAACGCACCGGCCTGCGGGCGCAAAGTGACACAGAGTTTACCAGATTTTAGGCTACTTGTGGGCGTGGAATGAATGTTTGCAGGTAAATTGAGCGCGACGTTACGGTTTTCGCCGGAAGTCGAGGGGACGGCAACAAATAAAAAACCCGCCGAAGCGGGTTTTTTGAGCCAATTGTCGCAGCCGGAGCTGCAAACAATTAACGCTTGGAGAACTGAGGACGACGACGTGCTTTACGCAGGCCGACTTTCTTACGTTCAACCTGACGCGCATCACGAGTAACGAAGCCTGCTTTACGCAGTTCGCCACGCAGTGATTCGTCGTATTCCATCAGAGCGCGGGTGATACCGTGACGGATCGCACCAGCCTGACCAGAAATACCGCCACCTTTAACAGTGACATACAGATCGAATTTACCAACCAGGTCCAGCAGTTCAAGCGGCTGACGAACTACCATGCGGGCAGTTTCGCGACCGAAGTACTGTTCCAGAGAACGTTGGTTAATTACGATGTTACCGCTACCCGGCTTAATGAATACGCGAGCGGTAGAGCTTTTGCGGCGACCAGTGCCGTAGTTTTGAGTTTCAGCCATTGCCTTTAATCCCGATTAAATGTCAAGAACTTGCGGTTGCTGTGCCGCATGGGTGTGCTCGTTGCCTGCGTAAACTTTCAGTTTACGATACATAGCACGACCCAGCGGGCCCTTCGGCAGCATGCCTTTAACCGCGATCTCAATCACACGCTCAGGACGGCGAGCAATCATCTCTTCAAAGGTCGCCTGTTTGATACCACCGATGTGACCAGTGTGGTGATAGTAGATCTTGTCAGTACGCTTGTTGCCGGTTACAGCAACTTTTTCTGCGTTCAGAACGATGATGTAATCACCAGTATCAACGTGCGGAGTGTATTCCGCTTTATGCTTACCACGCAGACGGCGCGCCAGTTCAGTCGCCAGGCGACCCAAAGTTTTGCCCGTTGCGTCAACTACAAACCAGTCACGTTGGACGGTTTCTGGTTTAGCTGTAAAAGTTTTCATCGAAAAGCTTACCCAAATTAAGTTACACGTTGGTGAAATCCCAAACGCTTAAGTAAACGAATGAGGCTCACACGACCATTTTGACCAGCAAGCCACCCCTTCGGATAGAGTTACTGGAACACAGAGGATTTGGGAAAAAAATCCTTTGCTGTAACGTGGGGTCGCAAGATTATAGAGAAGTCGGTTACAAAAATCGAACCCTATTTCGGTATTTATCCTGTTTATTCTCACGGCAGGTGCGGCAAACGCAGATACTCTTCGCTTTGCATCTCCTGAAGCCGGGATAAACAGCGCTGATATTCGAATTTCAGCCGCGTGCCCTGATAAATCTCGGTCAGTGACGTCTCCGCCGCGACTACCAGCTTCACATGACGTTCATAGAACTCATCGACCAGCGCCAGGAAACGGCGCGCCTGATCTTCGGTTTTATAGATCATTACCGGCACGTCATACAGCAGCACGCTGTGAAAACGGCGCGACAGCGCAATATAGTCATGCTGACTGCGCCCTTCACCGCACAGGGTCTTGAAGTTAATCGCCAGCACGCCTTCGCTGACACCCAGTGTCGGCATCTGGCGGTGATTAATCTCCAGCACCGGCGCCGCTTCTGGCTGGCTGCCCGACAGCGCTTTAAACATCCGCGTCATTTCAGCGTGCGTTTCCGGGTTCAGCGGATAGTTCCACAAGTGTGCGGAGGTCAGCGTGCGCAACCGATAGTCGATACCGGCATCCACGTTCATCACATCACAGTGGCGTTTTATCTGCTCAATGGCTGGCAGGAAGCGTGCACGCTGCAGACCATTGCGATAGAGATCGTCGGGCGGAATGTTCGAGGTGGCCACCAGTGCGATACCGCGTTCAAACAGCGCTTCCATCAGCGTGCCCAGTAGCATCGCATCTGTGATATCAGAGACAAAAAACTCATCAAAACAGAGGATGTCCGTTTCGGCTTTAAATTTGTCCGCGATAATCAGCAAGGGATCGCTCTGACCCTGGAGCTGCGTCAGCTCTTCATGCACCCGCAACATAAAGCGGTGAAAGTGCAGGCGCAGTTTTCGGTCGCCAGGAATAGACTGAAAAAAGAGATCCATGACCCAGGTCTTACCGCGCCCGACACCGCCCCACATATAGAGTCCACGTACCGGTTGCGGCGTCTCGTTTTTCTCTTTGCCGATCAATTTTGACAGGCGACCCAGCAGGCCAGATGCGGCTGGCGCGGCAGATTGTTGCCGGGCAACCAGCGCCTGCTGCAGCGCGTCTAAACGGGTAATTGCTTCGCGTTGTACGTCATCGGGCCTGAATTCGCCCTGCGACAGCGCCTGCTCATAGCGTGCAAGCGGAGTTGAGGTTTGCATTGTTGTTTCAAAGTCCCTGAATGGTGTCTGATTCATACCACGGTTGCTGAAAAAAAGGCCGTTCTACACTAAGCCATGCTGCTCCAGAGTTCCACATCCATTAGATTAACGGGTATAGTGACTATTATTGAAATGGTGCAATGCCCTACGGAACAATGGAAATAACACGGGAGTCATTATGACCTGGGAATACGGGCTAATTGGTTTAGTGGTAGGTATTATTGTCGGCGCAGTCGCCATGCGTTTTGGCAACAAAAAGCTGCGTGAGCAGCGCAGCATGCAGTATGAGCTGGAAAAATCGAAAGCGGAGCTGGCTGATTATCGCGAAGAACTGACCAACCACTTCGCGCAGAGCGCGGAGCTGCTGGACAACATGGCGCGTGATTATCGTCAGCTCTATCAGCACATGGCAAAAGGCTCCAATGACCTGCTGCCAAATCTGCCTGGGCAGAAAAATCCGTTTGCGTATCAGCTGACTGAAGCTGAAGCGGATAACGATCAGGTCCCGGTGCAGATGCCGCGCGACTACTCTGAAGGCGCATCGGGTTTACTGCGTGGCGAGCGCCCTGCGCGCGACTAATCTTTTTGGGGCGCAGCCTGTCTGCGCCCACTGAATTTGCGAACCCTGACCGCAAACGACTGTCACATTGATTAATTCCTCCCACCTTTTGCAGCGAGAGCGTTGTAGCAATGAAAAAACAAGCACGCCTGTTTAGCGCATTAGCCCTGAGTATTGGGATGAGTCTTGCCGCCGCGCCAGACGCGATGGCAACGCTGCCAGCACAAATTGCGGGCCAGCCGCTGCCGAGTCTGGCGCCGATGCTGGAGAAAGTGTTACCCGCCGTGGTCAGTGTTCACGTGGAAGGCACCGATTCAGGTGCACAGGCTCAGGATATTCCTGAACCGCTTAAGCGCTTTTTCGGCCAGATGCCTGGCGGGAATAGCCAGCCTCAACCGTTTGAAGGTCTGGGATCTGGCGTCATTATTGATGCCGCCAAAGGTTACGTACTGACCAACAATCATGTGGTCAACGGTGCTGATAAGATCAGCGTACAGCTTGGCGACGGCAGCGAATATGACGCCAAACTGATCGGCCATGATGAGCAGACCGATATCGCGCTGATTCAGATTCAGGGCGCGAAAAACCTTACGCAGGTGAAAGTTGCGGATTCTGATCAGCTGAAAGTGGGCGACTTCGCGGTGGCGATCGGTAACCCGTTTGGTCTGGGACAGACCGCCACGTCCGGGATTATCTCTGCGCTGGGCCGTAGCGGCCTGAACCTGGAAGGGCTGGAAAACTTTATTCAGACCGATGCTGCGATTAACCGCGGTAACTCAGGCGGTGCGCTGGTCAATCTTAACGGCGAGCTGATCGGTATCAATACCGCTATTCTCGCCTCCAGCGGCGGAAACATCGGTATCGGCTTCGCCATTCCCAGTGATATGGCGATGAACCTCGCGCAGCAGCTGATCAAGTTCGGTGAAGTGAAGCGTGGTCAGCTGGGTATTAAAGGCACTGAAATGACGGCCGATATGGCTAAGGCCTTTAATGTCGATGCGCAGCGCGGTGCCTTTGTTTCTGAAGTCTTACCGCAGTCTGCCGCACAGAAAGCGGGCGTGAAGTCAGGCGATATTATTACGTCCATCAATGATAAGCCGATTACCAGCTTCGCTGAGTTGCGCGTAAAAGTCGGCACCACACCGCCAGGCGAACAGGTCAAACTCGGCCTGCTGCGTGAAGGGAAACCGTTAACGGTTACCGTCACGCTGGAGCAGAGCGCCCAGACTACCGCGAGCGCACAGCTGATGTCCCCTGCGCTTCAGGGCGCAACCCTGAGTGATGGACAGACGAAAACCGGGGATAAAGGCGTGAAGGTCGATACCATCGAGAAAGGCACACCCGCTGAGCAGGTGGGTCTGCAGAAAGATGATGTGATTATCGGTGTTAACCGCAACCGGGTTCAGACCATTGCTGAAATGCGTAAAATACTGGAGGGTAAACCGCCGGTGCTGGCTCTGAATGTAGTGCGTGGCGATGAAAGTATCTATCTGTTGTTGAGATAAACCTCGCATTACGGCGGACACAAGCACGTGTGTGTCCGCCGCTCTCATGCTATTCTCCCCTGCGATCTCCCCTGGCGTGATTTAACACCATGTTTCTTAAACTCTTGCGTGCCGTGGTGCTGGGCCTGATTGTGGCGGGTATTTTGCTCGCAGCACTGCCTGCACTGCGTATGGGCAGCGACGCCCTTTATAACCACGAAAATATTACCGACGAAACGCCCTTTAGCTTCAATCAAGGGGTGCGACGCGCCGTGCCTGCTGTCGTGAACGTTTACAATCGCAGCGCCCACACCAACAACAATCGTGGGATCACTACCCTGGGTTCAGGGGTGATCATGAATGTTAAAGGCTACATCCTTACCAACAAGCATGTTATCAACAATGCTGATCAGATCATCGTGGCGCTGCAGGATGGCCGCTTCTTTGAAGCGACGCTGGTGGGTTCCGATGGAATGACCGACCTGGCGGTTCTCAAGATTACGGCCTCCGGCCTGCCAGTTATCCCGATTAATCCAAACCGTCAGCCGCACATTGGTGATGTGGTGATGGCGATCGGCAATCCTTACAACCTCGGTCAGACGGTGACGCAGGGCATTATCAGCGCCACGGGCCGCGTAGGTCTGAGTTCGTCAGGCCGACAGAACTTCCTGCAGACCGATGCCTCAATCAACCAGGGTAACTCCGGCGGTGCGCTGATTAACTCGCTCGGCGAGCTGATGGGTATTAATACCCTGACCTTTGATAAGAGCAATGATGGTGAAACACCGGAAGGAATTGGTTTCGCCATTCCAACGGTCTTAGCCTCAAAAATCATGGATAAGCTGATTCGTGATGGTCGGGTCATCCGCGGCTATATCGGCATTACCGGGCGTGAGTTACCGCCGCTGCATGGACAGGGCAGCAATCTGGATCGGGTTCAGGGCATCATTGTCAGTGTGGTCACACCAGACGGGCCCGCAGATAAAGCCGGGATTCAGGCCAACGATGTGCTGCTCAGTGTAAACGGCAAGCCGGCCATCTCCGCACAGGAGACGATGGATCAGGTGGCAGAAATTCGCCCGGGTTCAGTGATTGAGGTGCAGGTGCTGCGCAACGATCAGAAACTGACGCTGCCGGTGACCATTCAGGAATTCCCGGACAATAGTAACTAGCTAAAACCGGAGCCAGGTCAGGGATGGCCCAGCTGACCGCAAAGAAGGCCGCCATCCATGGCGGTCGGCCTCGCCATCCTGGCTCGGACGCTTTGCTCTTCATCCGGGCCAACCCTTCCCCACTATTCCGTCACCGTTTGTGAATAACCGATTAGCAGCGATCCACCGGAAACGCGATCACGTCACTCAATGACTCCGCTTTCAACGCCAGCATGATCAGACGATCAACACCCAGCGCGACCCCCGAACAGGCTGGCATACCATGCGCCAGTGCATCCAGCAGATAAGTATCAATGGGATGTACAGGCAGGCCACGCGCCGCACGGCGACGGTTATCCTGCTCGAAGCGCTGACGCTGCTCACGGCTATCGGTCAGTTCACGAAAACCGTTCGCCAGCTCAATGCCCTTGTAATAGACCTCGAAGCGCTCAGCCACACGGTGATCTTCAGTACTGATCTCCGCCAGTGCTGCCTGGCTGGCCGGGAAATGATAAACGAAGCAGGGTTTATCCTGACCAATCTTCGGCTCCACGCCCAGCATAAACAGCAGCATCAGTAAGGTATCGCGATCTTCTTCTGCGCGCGCCAGCTCGCCTTCACCCAGCTTCTCAGCCGCTTCACGTAACTGCGCTTTATCCGCAGACAGCGGGTCCAGCTCCAGATGACGGATAAACGCCTGCTGATAAGAGAGCGACTCTGCGCTGTCACACTCCAGCACCTGCTGCATCAGATCGTCGACTTCATTCATCAGGCGGTACATGTCGTAATGCGGACGATACCACTCCAGCATGGTGAATTCGGGGTTGTGGTGACGTCCCGCCTCTTCATTGCGGAAGCTGCGCGCCATCTGGTAAATCGGGCCACTGCCTGCCGCCAGCAGGCGCTTCATATGGTATTCCGGGCTGGTCATCAGCCAGAGATCGCGCCCCTGCGCCGCACCAGGCCCGACAAAACGCGTCTGGAATGGCACCAGATGGATATCGGTAATCGTTGCCTGACTCATCGCCGGCGTATCCACTTCCAGCACGCCGCGATCGGCAAAGAAACGACGCACTTCAGCTAAAATAGCGGCGCGTTTTAACAAATTGGCGATGGATGCGCTTGGTTGCCAGCTTGCCGTTTCGCTCATGGTGATGACTCCTGATACAAATTAGGGTGGGAAGTCTACCTGCAATGCATGTGGCAAACAATCTCGCGCCCATGCTGCCAATAACAGCGTTTCAGCTTCTATACTTAAGCGGTTAAATCACAAAGGAATCCCACTATGTCTCCATGGAAAACAGTTGTTGCCAGCCTGAGTGCTTTTCTCTCAGTCGCCTGCAGTACCACGCCGCCAAAAAACGTCACGGTCATAGATAACTTCGACAGCCAGCGCTACCTTGGTCAGTGGTATGAGATTGCCCGCCTTAATCACCCTTTTGAGCGTGGCCTTGAACAGGTAACGGCAAACTACAGCCCACGTGAAGATGGCGGTCTGAAAGTAATCAATCGTGGCTACAACGTTAAAAAACAGCGCTGGCAGGAGAGCGTAGGTAAAGCCTATTTCACCGGTGAGCCACAGCGTGCATCCCTGAAGGTCTCTTTCTTTGGCCCCTTCTACGGCGGCTACAACGTTATCGCACTGGATCCCGATTATCGCTATGCGATGGTGTGCGGCCCGAATCGCCACTATCTCTGGATACTGTCACGCACACCGCAGCTGGAGCCGGGCGTTAAAGAGAAACTGGTTGAACAGGCACGTCAGAACGGTTTCCCGGTGGAAGAGTTAATCTGGGTAAAACAGAAATAGTGCAAAAGCTGGCAAGCCGGTACGAAAAGCATTTCGTACCGGTTGGAATAACAGGTTACTTCGTGCTGTTCTGAATCGCCTGGCCACCCGCTTCGACATCTTCACCGACGCCACGTGTTGTATTACACGCCGTCAGCAGAGAAGAGAGCACCAGTACAGAGAAGATTGCGGCAATACTTTTCTTTAACATAACAATGTCCTTTTTGATGGATGTAAAGTACAGCGCTTTAAGCATAGCCGGATTTACGGCAGTTGCTGCTGGCGCGACTCTAAAAAAGACAATCCGTTAGGTCATTTTGCCGCACGGGAAATGGCACCACCTAAGTGGGAGACGTCTTCGCCAAAACCGTGGAATGTGTTGCAGGCGCTTAACGCAGAAGAGACCAGCAACGCGAACGCGATTAATTTTGCCAGCTTGATCATTTTTTTCTCTCAGACAAGAAAAAGGCGCATCCGGAGATGCGCCTGCGAATCTTATTTCACGCGTGACACGTATTCGCCAGAGCGGGTGTCAACTTTGACCACTTCGCCCTCTTGCACGAACAATGGCACTTTCACCACGGCGCCGGTAGACAGCTTGGCTGGCTTGCCGCCAGTACCCGCAGTATCACCTTTCAGGCCGGGATCGGTTTCGATAACTTCAGCTTCGATAAAGTTCGGCGGCTGAACGGCGATCGGGCGACCGTTCCACAGCGTAACGATACACTCAGCGTTATCCTGCAGCCATTTCGCTGCATCGTTTACCGTTTTCTCTTCAACCTGGAACTGCTCAAAGCTTTCCGGGTGCATGAAGTGATAGAACTCACCATCGTTGTACAGGTAGTTCAGGTTGGTATCTACAACGTCTGCGCCTTCGGCGGAGTCGGTAGATTTAAAAGTTTTCTCAACGCGAGAACCCGTCAGCAGGCGACGCATTTTAACGCGTGCGAATGCCTGACCTTTACCCGGTTTAACGAACTCACTGGATTCGATGGCATACGGCTCGCCTTCGAACATGATTTTAAGACCGGGACGGAAATCGTTGCTAGAATAAGTCGCCATGAAGGCCCTCTACGAAAATTGACACTGGTACTAAGCCAAAAAAATGGCACACATTGTAACCCTAAAAACACCTTCCAGAGAAGATTGGTTGCAGCAACTTGCGGATGTTGTCACCGAACCTGATGAATTACTGCGGATTTTAGCCCTGGATCAGCACACCGAGCTGGCTGAAGGTGCGGATGCGCGGCGTCTTTTCGCCTTACGGGTACCGCATGCGTTCATCCGCCGGATGAAAAAAGGCGATGCGCACGACCCACTGCTGCTTCAGGTACTGACCCGTCGCCAGGAATTCATCGATGCGCCAGGTTATAGCACCGATCCGCTCGATGAACAAAGCAACGTTGTGCCTGGATTGCTGCATAAATACCGAAACCGGGCATTATTGCTGGTAAAAGGCGGTTGTGCCGTTAACTGCCGCTACTGCTTCCGCCGTCATTTTCCCTATCAGGATAATCCCGGCAATAAGCGTAGCTGGCAGGCTGCACTGGACTATATCGCCGAACATCCCGAGCTGGATGAGATCATTTTTTCCGGCGGCGATCCTCTGATGGCCAAAGATCATGAGCTCGCCTGGCTGATCGCCGCGCTGGAACAGATCCCGCATCTCAAACGTCTGCGCATTCACAGCCGCTTACCGGTCGTTATACCGGCGCGTATTACCGAACAGCTCTGTCAGATGCTAAGCGATACCCGACTGCAGGTGATTATGGTGACGCATATTAACCATGCGCAGGAGATTGATGAGGCGCTGCGTGAGTCGATGATCAGGCTGAAGCGTGCCGGTGTGACCCTGCTGAATCAGAGCGTGCTGCTGCGTGGCATCAACGATAATGCCCAGACGCTGGCTACCCTGAGCAATGCGCTGTTTGATGCCGGTATTCTGCCCTACTATCTGCACGTGCTGGACAAAGTCCAGGGCGCCGCGCATTTTTTTGTCTCAGACGACGAGGCACGCCAGCTGGTTCGGTCCCTGTTGTCACAGGTCTCCGGCTATCTGGTGCCAAAGCTGGCGCGTGAAATCGGCGGTGAGCCGAGTAAAACACCGTTAGATTTGCAGTTACGTCAGGAATAAAAACGGCCAGCGCAAGGCTGGCCGGTTGAATACGGTAGGATGCCCGACTCACACTATGGGCACTTATAAACCTGGCCAGTCATTTTGCTGTCGAGTGGCGCGAACGCGGACAACAGATTCTGCGTCGGGCTGGTGGCACCATAAATCACGTTGCCGCCCATCTCGGCTGCACGATTGCGCAGATCATTGGCCGCACCACGCAGTGCGCTGGTTTCACCGCCTGCACCGCTCAGCCAGTTGCTCTGTGAGCCGGTGATATTGCCCAGAAGCTGACAGTTATTGCCAGGCTGCTGATCGGTAAACGTCACACGCTGCCCCGCTGAAGAGAGTTGCGTAGAGCTGCTGCAGCCCGCCAGCAATAACGCGCCAGCCGTCAGTCCGAGCAAGAGGTTAATCCGCATTGTAATCCCCATTTATTATCATCAGAGTCGGGTGGCAGCGTAGCAGAAAAAGATCTCTTTTTTCTGAACATTCATTGCCTTAATCCCATTATATCATCTTCATATTTCATACTGTATTCAGGCCAGCAGAGTGGCGCGTCCCGGTAACTTACGATAATAAGTCCATCCGGCGAGGCGGCAGCAGTCAGCGTGCAGACAGCGGAAGATATCAAGAGGAAAGACGAACGATTGCGACACTACTTATACTATTTTCCCGCCCAAAAGAAAAACCCCCGACCGTTTCCGATCGGGGGTTCTGTGATGACTTAAGCAGTCAACGGCAATTACATCATGCCGCCCATACCGCCCATGCCACCCATACCGCCAGCGCCGCCGCCTAAATCAGGTGCGTCGCCTTTAGGCATGTCAGTGACCATACATTCGGTGGTGATCATCAGACCTGCAACTGAGGCCGCGTACTGCAGAGCAGAACGGGTCACTTTGGTTGGGTCCAGGATACCGAAGTCGATCATGTTGCCATACTCTTCAGTCTGCGCGTTGTAACCGTAGTTACCGTCGCCCGCTTTCACGTTGTTAGCAACAACAGATGGCTCTTCACCGGCGTTAGACACGATCTGACGCAGTGGAGATTCCATCGCGCGCAGCGCAACTTTGATACCGACGTTCTGATCTTCGTTCTGACCACGCAGATCCGCCAGCTGTGCTGCAACGCGAACCAGCGCCACACCACCACCTGCAACCACGCCTTCTTCTACAGCAGCACGGGTTGCGTGCAGCGCATCTTCAACGCGGGCTTTCTTCTCTTTCATTTCAACTTCAGTTGCTGCGCCTACTTTCAGAACGGCTACGCCGCCTGCCAGTTTCGCTACGCGCTCCTGCAGTTTTTCTTTGTCGTAGTCAGAGGTTGCTTCTTCGATCTGCTGACGAATCTGGGTGACACGGCCCTGGATTGTCGCTTCTTCACCCACACCGTCGATGATGGTGGTGGTGTCTTTGTTGATCACAACGCGTTTAGCCTGGCCCAGATCTTCCAGAGCCGCTTTTTCCAGCTCCATACCGATTTCTTCAGAGATCACGGTACCACCGGTCAGGATAGCGATATCCTGCAGCATCGCTTTACGACGGTCGCCGAAGCCTGGTGCTTTCACAGCAGCCACTTTCACGATGCCACGCATGGTGTTAACCACCAGCGTTGCCAGCGCTTCGCCTTCAACATCTTCCGCGATGATCAGCAGTGGTTTGCCTGCTTTCGCAACGGCTTCCAGCACTGGCAGCATTTCACGGATGTTAGAAATTTTCTTGTCAGCCAGCAGGATGAACGGAGATTCCAGTTCAATCGCACCGGTTTCTGGCTTGTTGATGAAGTAAGGAGAGAGGTAGCCGCGATCAAACTGCATACCTTCAACCACATCCAGCTCATCCTGCAGGCCGGTGCCTTCTTCAACGGTGATCACGCCTTCTTTACCGACTTTTTCCATCGCCTGAGCAATCAGCTGGCCTACGGTTTCATCGGAGTTAGCAGAGATCGTACCCACCTGCGCAATGGCTTTAGAGTCTGAGCAAGGCACAGACAGCGCTTTCAGTTTCTCAACAGCAGCGATAACCGCCTGGTCGATACCGCGCTTCAGATCCATCGGGTTCATACCCGCTGCGACCGCTTTCAGGCCTTCGGTGATGATAGACTGAGCCAGTACGGTTGCAGTGGTGGTACCGTCGCCTGCAGCGTCGTTCGCTTTAGAGGCCACTTCTTTCACCATCTGCGCGCCCATGTTCTCGAACTTGTCTTCCAGCTCGATTTCACGTGCCACAGAAACACCATCTTTAGTGATGGTCGGTGCACCAAAAGATTTATCCAGAACCACGTTACGGCCTTTCGGGCCCAGGGTAACTTTTACTGCATCTGCCAGTACGTTCACGCCACGCAGCATTTTTACGCGTGCGTCATTACCGAATTTTACGTCTTTAGCTGCCATCTTTAAATATCCCTTAAATTCGTTTCGTTCAGTGAATTACGCGTAAAAATTACGCTTCAACAACGGCCAGAATGTCGCTCTCAGAGATGATAAGCACCTCTTCGTTGTCGATTTTCTCGGTTTTAGCACCGTAACCTTCATTGAAGATCACGACGTCACCAACCTTCACGTCCAGCGGCTTAACGTCGCCACTCTCAAGGATGCGACCATTGCCGACAGCCAGAACTTCACCACGGGTGGATTTACCGGCTGCAGAACCGGTCAGCACGATGCCGCCAGCTGATTTAGCTTCAACTTCTTTACGCTTGACGATGACGCGATCGTGCAATGGACGAATTTTCATTTGATAGCTCTCCTTTGAGAAGTCCAATCATTCAGTTTTGGGGTTGAACACCGGGCTGCATGGCTTCCGGCCTCGTGACCAGAGAGATAGGGCCGCCACCACCCACTTTCAAGGGGGCGGACAACAAATTTTTTTATCCGGATGTGATAAGTGGTGACTTTTTAAACAAATGATGGGGTAAATAAAAAACGCAACCCGGAGGTTGCGCTTTCAGAGGCTTAAACTGCGGTTAACGATCCTTGTGATCGTCATGGTGCTCAAGGCGATCGCTATTTTTACGCTCGAACTCGCCATCCATGGTATAGCCGCTGTCAGGGCCGGCACCCGGTCCGCGCCAGACGCGCAGATGGGGCATCAGTTTCAGCGTCAGATGCTTCTGCACCGGTGGCAGCAACAGCAACAGACCCAGCAGATCAGTGAAGAAGCCAGGCAACAGCAGCAGGAAGCCCGCGATGATCAGTGACACGCTTTTTATCATCTCACTGGCCGGGCTTTCATTACGCGCCAGCTTCTCCTGCATCAGCATAAAGTTCTTCATGCCCTGATTTTTGACCAGCGACACCCCGATGCACGAGGTGAACACCACCAGAAGCATGGTAAGCAGCACGCCCATGACGTGTGCCACCTGAATGAAGAGTGAAATCTCTATCCAGGCCAGAATAAAAAAGACTAATAACGGTATCCAGCGCACCGTACTCTCCTGTAAGTAGGGGCTGAACGGCAGCGTGCCGGTCAGCAGAAAGCATTCATCCTGAGGATGATAAGAAAAGAGATGGGCACCCGCGCCGCCATTTTCAACCGATCGTATCAAATTTATCCTGCGGGGTTAATTTTGTAACCAACTTCACATATCGTTAACCAGACTGCAGCATTAAGTGATCTGCATGCGTGCTTTTCTTAAGCATCAGAATATGATCGCACACGCCCCTTTGAAGACGGATAATATGTCGGCACGGGCACACCACGACAAAATAAACACATCCTTTGTGATGGTTAGCGGCAACAATAAGAAGGTTATCATGGCGAACAACATTCGTATCGAAGAAGACCTGTTAGGCATGCGCGAAGTTCCGGCGGATGCCTACTATGGCGTTCATACTCTGCGTGCGATTGAGAACTTTTATATCAGCAACAGCAAAATCAGTGACATTCCTGAATTTGTCCGCGGCATGGTGATGGTCAAAAAAGCAGCGGCGATGGCCAATAAAGAGCTGCAGACTATTCCGCGCAACATTGCCGATACCATCATTAAGGCCTGCGACGAAGTGCTGAACAACGGCCGCTGTATGGACCAGTTCCCTGTTGATGTCTATCAGGGCGGTGCCGGAACCTCGGTCAACATGAACACCAATGAGGTGCTGGCGAACATCGGCCTGGAGCTGATGGGCCACCAGAAAGGGGAATATCAGTACCTCAACCCCAACGATCATGTGAACAAATGCCAGTCTACCAACGACGCCTATCCAACCGGTTTCCGCATCGCGGTCTACAGCTCTCTGCTGAAACTGCTTGATGGCATCAGCCAGCTGGCCGAAGGCTTCCAGCACAAAGCTGATGAATTCCAGACCATCCTGAAAATGGGCCGCACCCAGTTACAGGACGCCGTGCCGATGACACTTGGTCAGGAGTTTCACGCGTTCAGCGTGCTGCTGAACGAAGAAACCAAAAGTATTCTGCGCACCGCTGAACTGCTGCTGGAAGTAAACCTGGGCGCGACCGCCATCGGTACCCGCCTCAATACGCCGGATGGCTATCAGCATCTGGCTGTACAGCGTCTGGCGGAAGTCAGCAACCTGCCAGTAGTACCGGCGGAAGATCTGATTGAAGCCACTTCTGACTGCGGCGCTTATGTGATGGTCCATTCGTCACTCAAACGTCTGGCCGTGAAGCTCTCCAAAATCTGTAACGACCTGCGCCTGCTCTCCTCCGGTCCGCGCGCGGGTCTGAACGAAATCAATCTGCCAGAGCTGCAGGCAGGCTCCTCCATCATGCCAGCCAAGGTCAATCCGGTAGTACCGGAAGTGGTAAACCAGGTTTGCTTTAAAGTGATTGGCAATGACATCACCGTCACGATGGCCTCTGAAGCGGGTCAGTTACAGCTCAACGTGATGGAGCCGGTCATTGGCCAGGCGCTGTTTGAGTCAATCAGCATCCTGACTAACGCCTGCTACAACCTGCTGGAGAAGTGCGTCAACGGCATTACCGCCAACCGCGCAGTGTGCGAAGCCTATGTCTTTAACTCGATTGGTATCGTCACTTACCTCAACCCTTACATCGGCCACCACAACGGCGACATCGTCGGCAAAATCTGTGCGGAAACCGGTAAAAGCGTGCGCGAGGTCGTGCTGGAGCGTGGTCTGCTGACGGAAAGTGAGCTGGACGATATCTTCTCGGTACAGAACCTGATGTACCCGGTTTATAAAGCCAAACGTTATACCGATGAAAACGAACAGTAAGGCTTAACCGACGCTGGTTAACCAAAGGCACACCGCGATCAAAACGGTGTGCCTTTTTTTTTGGTACACAGCACACCCCGGTTTTACCGATTTAATGTTCAGGAGTGATTCATGTTTGTGGTTGAGCTGATTATCGTCTTGATGGCGATCTGGTTGGGCGCACGTCTTGGCGGCATTGGCATTGGCTTTGCTGGCGGGATGGGCGTGTTGATCCTGACGCTGGGATTTGGCATGGCACCCGGCGCTATCCCGTTCGATGTGATTGAAATCATCATGGCGGTGATCGCGGCTATCGCTGCGATGCAGGTGGCGGGCGGCATGGATTATCTCGTCAGCCTGGCTGAACGCCTGCTGCGGCGTCATCCGCGCCATGTTACGTTGCTGGCCCCGCTGGTCACCTACCTGATGACGCTGCTGGCCGGTACGGGTCATACCGCGTTCTCGACGCTGCCAGTGATTGCGGAAGTGGCGAAGGAGCAAGGCGTACGCCCATCCCGGCCACTGTCGATTGCGGTAGTGGCTTCACAAATAGCGATTACTGCGTCACCGATTTCAGCCGCCGTGGTCTTCTTCGCCACACTGCTTGAACCGCGCGGTATCGGCTATATCACCCTGCTGGCGATTGCCATCCCCTCAACCATGGTGGGTCTCTTCCTGGCCGCGCTGGTGACTAACTTCTTAGGCCGTGAGCTGAAAGATGATGAGGTTTATCAGGCCCGCCTCGCCAAAGGCGAAGTCACGCTGCGTGGCGCCAGCCGTTACCAGGCAAAACCGGGCGCGAAAAAATCGGTGCTGCTGTTTCTGACGGGCATTGTGGCTGTGGTGCTCTATGCCACCGCAACCAGCGGCAGCGTCGGGTTGATCGTCAATCCACCGCTGCCGCGCAATGAAGCGATTGTGGTGTTTATGCTGACCATCGCCACACTCATCAGCCTGACCTGCAAACTCGACACCAGTGAGATCCTCAGTGCCAGCACCTTTAAATCCGGCATGAGCGCCTGTATCTGCGTAATGGGCGTCGCCTGGCTGGGTGATACCTTTGTAAAAGCGCATCTGGCCGAGATTCAGATGCTGGCTGGTGATACGCTAAAAACCTATCCATGGATGCTGGCACTGGTGCTCTTCTTCGCCTCGATGCTGCTCTATTCGCAGGCCGCCACCACCAAAGCCCTGATGCCCGCCGCGCTGCTGCTGGGCGTGACGCCGCTGACGGCCATCGCCTCCTTCGCCGCGGTTTCGGCGCTGTTTGTGCTGCCGACCTACCCGACCCTGCTGGCCGCCGTTGAGATGGATGACACGGGCTCAACCCGGATTGGCAAGTTTGTCTTTAACCATGCCTTTATCATTCCCGGAGTAATTGCCATTGCGCTGTCGGTGCTCTCTGGCTTCGTCTTCGGTGGGTTGCTGTTATAGCCCGCTCATCGTGTTACGGATGGAGCGTGCTATCATCGCCGCTCTTTTAAACAGGAGTCTCAGGATGAATGCTGTCGTTATCCTCTGCACTGCGCCTGATCAGGCCACGGCAGACCATCTTGCCGCCTTAGCGCTGGAGGCCAGACTGGCAGCCTGCGTGACACTGCTGCCGGGTGCCACATCCTGGTATCTCTGGCAGGGCAAAATGGAGAAGAGCAGCGAAATCCAGATGCTGCTGAAGTGCGACAGCGATCATCAGCAGGCGCTGTGTGAATTGCTTAAAGAAGCACACCCTTACGATGTCCCCGAATTGCTGGCGCTGCCGGTTCAACATGGAGATAGTGAATACTTGTCATGGCTGCACGCATCTCTCGCTTAATTACGCTTCTGCTGACGCTGTTTATCTGTCTGCAGGCGCACGCATCCCTCTTTTCTAATCCGGCGACCAGCCGCTTTGTGCCCGTTGATCAGGCGTTTACGTTTGACTTCGACCAGCAGGGCGCTCAGCTTAATCTGCACTGGAAAGTGAAATCGGGCTATTACCTCTATCGCCAGCAAATCCACATCACGCCGCAGAACGCGACCCTCGCGCCGCTGACGCTACCGGCTGGTCAGCCGCATGAGGATGAATTCTTTGGCAAAAGTGAGATCTATCCGCAGGACCTGACGCTGCCTGTGATACTGCAACAGGCGGGCACCGGTGCCACACTCAGCGTGACATATCAGGGTTGTGCCGCCGCCGGGTTCTGTTATCCCCCCGAGACGCGCAGCGTACCGGTGAGTGCGGTAGCAGCCAGCAGCGCACCTGCGCCGGTCAGTGCACAGCCCACGCCCGCTAATCCGCTGCCCTTTTCCCCGCTCTGGGCGCTGCTGATCGGCATCGGCGTGGCATTTACGCCCTGTGTGCTGCCGATGTATCCGCTGATCTCCGGCATTATCCTGGGCGGAAATCGCCACTATTCGCTGGGCCGGCTATTTGCGCTGGCGATGGTTTATGTTCAGGGAATGGCGCTGACCTATACGCTGCTGGGCCTGGTGGTCGCGGCCGCGGGCCTGCGCTTCCAGGCCGCGTTGCAGCACCCATATGTGCTGTTGACGCTCTCCGTGCTGTTTATCGTGCTGGCCCTGTCGATGTTCGGCCTGTTTACGCTGCAACTGCCCTCGAGCCTGCAAACCCGTCTGACACTGTGGAGCAATCGTCAGCAGGGGGGATCGCTGCCCGGCGTCTTTCTGATGGGCGCGCTGGCCGGCTTGATCTGCTCGCCCTGCACCACTGCCCCGCTTAGCGCTATTTTGCTTTATATCGCGCAGAGCGGAAATCTTTGGGCCGGTGCCGGGACGCTGTGGCTCTACGCGGTCGGCATGGGATTACCGCTGATCGCTGTAACCCTGTCTGGAAATCGACTGCTGCCGAAAAGCGGTCCGTGGATGCAAACCGTCAAAGAGGGCTTTGGTTTTGTCATCCTGGCGTTGCCAGTCTTCCTGCTGGAACGGGTACTGGGCGACGTGTGGGGATTGCGACTCTGGAGTCTGCTTGGCGTGGCGTTCTTTGGCTGGGCGTTCAGCGTCAGCCTGCGTGCCAGCAGCGGTAAGTGGCGCGTGGTGCAGATTGTCATGCTGGCTGCGGCGTTAATCAGCGCACGTCCGTTACAGGACTGGGCATTTGGCGGTCAGGCGGTACAGCATGCTGTGGCACCGCTGCCGTTCCAGTCCCTCCAGACGCCGCAACAACTCGATAGCGCGCTGCAGCAGGCACATGGTCGCATCACTATGGTCGATCTCTACGCAGACTGGTGCGTCGCCTGCAAGGAGTTTGAAAAATATACCTTTAGTGATAGCGCCGTGCGCGATAGCCTGAGCAAGGTACAGCTACTACAGGCTAACGTCACAGCCAACAGCGCCAGCGACAACGCGCTGTTGCAGCACCTTCGGGTGCTGGGCTTACCGACCATTTTGTTCTTTGATGCGCATGGCCGTGAAATCCCCGACTCGCGCATCACCGGGTTTCTCAATGCCGCCGATTTCCAGGCGCATTTGCAGAAACTTACCCCATAAACAACACTGGACAGGTCATTGCCCGGCGAAATTGCCGGGCCTGCATACCAGAGGAGAGTCACTTGCAGCGTGAACAGATACTCGAGCATGCATTGAATGTGCTTGAACAGAACGGCCTCGCCGCCACCCTCTCATTGGAAACCCTGGCGGGAGAGACTGAATTAACGCTTGATCGGCTTCAGCAGTTCTGGCCCGATCGCGACGCGCTGCTTTATGATGCGCTCCGCTATCACGGCCAGCAGATTGAAACCTGGCGCCGTCAGATTCTGCTGGATGAATCTCTGTCGCCGGATCAGAAACTGATGGCACGCTATGAAGTCCTGAGTGAGCAGGTCAGCAAAGGCCGTTTCCCGGGCTGCCTGTTTATCGCCGCCTGTAGCTTCTACCCTCAGCCCGATCAGCCCATCCATCAACTGGCCGAGCAGCAAAAACGCGGCTCATGGCAGTTCACCCATGACATTCTGGTGCAACAGGAGCTGGATAACCCAGGTATGGTGGCCGATCAGATGGAACTGATCTTTGAAGGTTGTCTGAGCAGGCTACTGGTGAAGCGTAATGTGCAGGATGTCGCCACCGCTCAGCGGCTGGCGGAGGATGTCTACAGCATCGCGCTGTGCCGCAAAAATGGCGCGCTGGCCTGAGGTTTTACCTGCTTTGACTGAAATTCAGGCAATCAGTCACGTTTCCTGGGGTTTTTTAGTGAAAGCCGTTGACGACCCGCGGCCTTTACGGTTTAATGCGCCCCGTTGCCCGAATAGCTCAGTCGGTAGAGCAGGGGATTGAAAATCCCCGTGTCCCTGGTTCGATTCCGGGTTCGGG